>JBJFGP010000110.1:0-16585 GCA_051892815.1 Kiritimatiellia bacterium
CGCTATTGATCCACCCCCATTGGCCGTACGCACCGCTCTCCAGGTCGGGATTGACTGCCACGACGGCAAAGCGTTGCCCGAGGGTAAACCAAAGGTCCTGCCGCATCAATTCCCAGAAGACATCTGTCCCCACGCCTCGGTGTGTTTGCCCGAGTTTCTTGCCCAGTTCCCCGCCGGCAAGGGGGAAACTTCCGTGCGTCTCGTAATGGAATGGAACGCCTAGTTTGCTGAAGCGATTCTGCACTCCAAGCAAGTAGTCGGCGTACCCCTCAAGTTGGAATCTTTGCCACAAATCTCCGAATTCTTCGCAGACCTCTTCAATCAGTCCACGGCGGCTTTTGGCACGCAGTCCCGGTTTGCCTTTCTTCTTGAGCCAGTGGTCGAATCGAACGAAGTCGTCCCACGCGAAGGAGCAGTTGATCGGCACTCCATTCCATCTATCAGACCCTACGACATGAAGGTTCCGGCACCCTTCGCGGTACCAACGTCCGGCAGGCGAGATGGATTCCCGCAGCCAGTTTTCAATGGGCGACCAGGCCCAGTCGCCATTCGGAAATCGCCGCCAGGGGTTGGTATAGTGGCAGGCGTTTGCGGCTGAGGCGAACATCCTCGACGGCGTATCCTTCGTCCCCAATCCCTGCTCGGTCAAGTCGAGTGAAGCGGCCCACAACTTATCGTGCACACCGCCCCATCCCTGAGTCCATTTGCGCATGCCCAGCCCAAAGGAGTCTGCGTTCCTCCACCCGGGAGTGCAAAGCAATCCCGGTTCGGCCGTCCGGGCATCTTTTTTGGCGATGAGTTTATTGCCCGACGCGGGAATGAAGAAAGCGTCAAAATCCTTTTCGGCCAAGAGCCGGCGGGTATTGGTATCAAGGAGTCGGAATCGCCAGTGGACAGGACCGAAGGAATTTCTCGGGTACAAATCCAGGGAAAAGGTTGCTTCCGAACAGAATGAGAGGTTGATATTCGTGAGGGTATTTCGTTCCTTGCTTTCTGTGGAAAGGTCGATACGCTCGACCTCAAGGGTTGCCCTGACGCTAGAGGCTTCGCGCGTACCCGGCCACCCAAAGGCTTCGAGTTCTACAAGCCCGCAGTTTGACGGAATGGCGGGATCAAATCGGGGTTCGCCATTGCGCCTGGAATCCAATCCATCGGCGCAAAAGTTTAGCGTACGGAGCGCGTTGGAAAGGTTGAGCCGGCTCTCGAAGATGGCTTCCTCAGAGGCTGACGATGGGTTCCACTTTGGAGAATTTTCGCGCAGAAATGGAACGCCATCTGCGGCAAGCGTGAAGCAGTTCGGGCGGTTTCTGTCCCAGTGGCGGTAGGGGCCGAAGGAGGTGATTCGTACCGCCCCAAGGTGCACGGGGAAGGGCCATTCGAGGGCGATTCGCTGGCTTGCAGCGCTCTTGGCGCACCAAACGGCGTGGATGGGCAGTTTGCAGCGAACGGAGGCGTGCGTATAGGCAGAATCGTTCAGCCCCGCGGCTGAGGGATTCTCCGGCCAGATGATGTCTTTCGCCTTGGCCAGCGGTGCAATATTGTTGAAATGGTTGCGCAGACGGAGTCGGATTCGTGGGCTTGTGCCGGGACGGTAGATATAGCGGAATGCAGTGATACCGTTGATTCCCTCGGGAGGCCTGAGTGCTTCGGGAAGCTCGGCAAGGTTGGTTTCATCCTCCTCGATGGCAATGTCGAATTCGCGCCAGGCGTCTTGCACCGCCCACCCGTTCGGACGGGTTGGAATAGGGGCTTGGTTAGGTAGGCGTGGCTGCGACGGGCGCCTAGCAACTGCAGCCAGGAAGGCGTTCCCTTCGGGCGATTCGGTGAGCTGCCGATCGGTGAAATCGCCCGCGAAAAGGAGGATTCGAGATTGGTTCACCGAGGCTTCAAGAAGGGCAGGAAGGCCTTCATCTCCTATCGTTCGGGCCAGCACGGAGATGGTTTGGACGAGGTTGGTGTCTCGGAGATAACGGGATGGCCGGTAGCGAAACATTGGGCTCTCGATTGAGCTTCCTGGGAGGTGGAGATCAAAGCGCCTAGAGACGGGAATGGGCGGCATCCCGGGCATGGAAAGGTTGCAACCTGTCCGTGCGAGGGGTGGCTTGAGACTCCAGTCGTTGGCTGGCATCCACTGGCGAAGTGGTTCGGGGATTTGCCCTCCTTTGCCTGCCGAGAGGTAGAGGTGGACGCCCTTTGGAATGAGGCTGGCGATGCGTTGGACTGCGGGCGGCGGAATATCGAGACCGTTCTGGAAGATTGCGACTATTCGATGGTCTTTGGTTAGTTCCTTTTCGGTGACGGCTTGCCATCCGAGGGCTTCCCAGGCGTCAATCATTGGCTTGGGGGCTTTGCACGGGGCGCAGAGAACGGCGGGTTTGTCGGCGGCGAAAAGCGGGAAGGAGAGAAGTGCGGCGAATAGTAGGCGGAGGCTCATGGGGTGCCTTCCGGAAGGGAGTTCATCAAGATGGCATCGCCGAGGCGGTAGACGCGGATGGTACCGGGGCCGTAGTCAACTTCGTCTTTGGGGTAGGGGAAGCGAAGGACGTCAGAGGTTTGTCCGGATTGCTTTTGGAGGGCGGCGAATGCGGCTGAGGCGGATGCTTCGGAGTCGAATCTTGCGATGGTCACGGCGTTGCCGAATGCTAGGGCGAGCGGTGAGTTGGCCCAAGTCGCGCCGGACGCGGAGTCGAGGGCGTGTGGGGAGAGGTATTTGATGCGCCAAATGGCCTGTGGCTCGCGTGCGGAGCCCCAGTCGAGCCAGGCACGGTACTCCTGCGCGGGGCACTGTGTCCAGCCTGCGTAGCGGTAGGTTTTGGGAGGTTTGATGGTCTTGAGGATGACCTCGGGTGGCGGCCGCGGCGAGGGGGTGAGGTCGAGAATCGAGGTTTCCGTCCGACGGGCATCGGGGGCCATTACGATGCCGTTGTTCAGGCCTTTTTCAAAGGCGGCAAGGGCGAGTTTGAGACCCTTTTGCGTGGTGGCGGTGATGCGAATCAAGAGGGTCGACTTGGGGGCATCGTCGACGCGGTCGGAGTAGAGCCAAGGGTTGAAGAGGGTCTCGACGCAGCCGATGTCGCCTTGGAACCGTCCGAGCCCGAGCCGGTAGAGTTCGTTGCTGGCAGTGTTGAAACCGTAGGTGTGCCCGCGCGTTCGACGCAGGAGAGGGGAGGAGTCAGCGATACCGACGACAAGGAGGTTGTTCGTGGCGAGTTTCATCCAGTCGGCGGTGCGCTCAGGATTCGGATCCGTGGCGTCGGAGTCGAGGCGAATTGCGGGCGTGCCGAATTGTTTCAGCGCGTCGAGAAGGGGCGCGGCGGAGAGGTGGACTGCGGCTAGGAAGGAGAGCAGAATCGCTCGAATCGGCATGGGAGTAATCCGCGGTAGAGAGATGGAAAGAGGTAGTAATCTGCGGAACTAATGGGTGTCAACCTTGCCCCTTTAGAGGTTGGCACCTTTTGAGGGGATGGGTATCAACCTTTTGGGCAATGTGGTACGCAGGATTGTCCAAAGTGGGCGTCAATCAATTTGCGGCGTAGGCGTCAATCGCGCATATCCGGCGGAGGGAATCGCGACGCGGGAGAGACCGCCCCGAATCGACTGGGGCCCGCCAACCTTTTCGCCGAAGGTGTTGAATGCCTGGATCGTCGCCCCCGACAAAAGTTCGACTGCAAGATTCCCTCGCTTCGTGGCGTTGACCAGCAGGGTCGGACGGTCAATCCGCCCGAGCGGCGCGACAAAATCAGTAGCATACACGGCGACGATGCGTTCCTTAGGGGACTCCGCGACAATGAGCGGGTAGCCGAGTTCCGGATGGTATGGGCGGAAGTCACTCTGGAGCAAGGTTGCCCGGTGCTCCTTCGTGAATCCAATCCAGTGGCGCACCATACGCAGATGGTCGGATGGCAGTTGCTCCAACACCGCCGAATACTGTATCACCCCGAAGAGAGCGCTCAAGATTGCGAGCGCCGCATCGTCCGCTTTCGCCAGGCGGTGCCACTCAAGCATATCGGCATGGACGGCGCAGGAACCGGAGACAAGGCGTAGATTGGCTATGGCCGTCCGGTTCTGCCGATTGTCGCCCGGACAATCGCCCGCACGGAGCATATTGCCGTATTGGCGGATGACCGGGCCAATGTAGCTTTGCCGGAATTCCAGCAGCACATCCGGCTTGACAGCCGTCAACCTGTCGCTCACCTCCCGCAGCAGCTTTTCGGCCGCTTCGGGTACGCTCTTCGTGTCGCGCCCTGCATAGTTTTCGGCAACCGCGGGGTCAACCTCCGGCAACTTGAAACGGTCGATGAAGTCGAGTTTGAAACCATCCAGATTCCACTCCCGCATGGCTTTTTCGTAGGTCTCGGCAAGGAACCTTCGCACCTCGGGGAAACGCGGGTCGAGCACCACCGCCCGACCACGACGGTAGTCCGTCAGATACTTCCCCTTGAAGCGTTTGAAGTTCGCCGAATCGTAGCCGACGAAGGGCACCGAGTACCAAAGCAGATACCTCATTCCCATCGCCTGCACGCGCTTGACATGCGCCGCCATGTCGGCAAACTTCGAGGGCGCAGCAAGCCAGTCCCCGCAGGTATGGTAGCCGCCCGTGCCCTTGTCCGTCTGCCAGCCGTCGTCGAGAATGATGGCTTCCATTCCCAATTCCGAAGCCAATCGACACTCCCGCTCCAAAACCTCGTCTTTGAGATTTTGATGGAACGCATACCAGGTCGAATAGAGCGGAGAAAAGGCCTTTGGGGGTGCATCGATTGGCCGCACGCCAGCCGCCTCTTCCATCCATTTCACGGCCGCGCCGATGACCTCGCCAAAGAAGCGTTCGCGCGTATCGAAGCGAAGAACCACCCGGTAGGAATCCAGCGGAGCCTCCCGTTCCTCGAAAAGATGGAACCGCCCTTCAACCGCAGAATCGCGCTCCCGAATGCCTCCCTTGAAGGTGACTTTGCGGCGGCATTCCGACAGAGCCACTGTCAACCGATTCCCACTGTCATCGTCAAGCAGACAGACCAAAGGAATGCCTGTGCTGAACGACGAGTCAACCGTTTTCGTGTGGAACGGACTGATGGCAAAGTGGTTGTCGTTGACCGACCATAAATGCCGAATCTGCCTTTGGGGAAGGGCAAGTTGAATCGTGAACTCGGGGGGAATGGCCGCTTGCGAACGGGTCAAAAGGAACGTCACGTTCACCACGCCGTTCGAGAACGATTCCTTCTCGGTGGCGAATTGCCAGCCATTGGCTTCTGGGCAATGAAGGCGACATTCCAAAAGCCCGGGAACATCGATATTGATGGAAACCGACTCCCCCGGAAGAATCAACGGTATGAGGAGAGTGGCAAGCAGGAACGCGAGGCGTTTCATGGCTGCTTTTGGATGGTGTAGAAGACGAGTTTGGCAATCTTTCCTGCCCCGGCAACATTCGGATGGATACGGTCTGGAAAGAGTTTCCCGTCCCCACGCAACGGCGTGGCCAAATCAAGGACAGTACATCCATTTTTGGCTGCCAGGCGTTTGACAGCAGGGCGAATTTCGGCCTCGAGGATTTCCTCCCGGATGCCCCATCTGCCACCATCGAATGCAGGGGGCGGTAGGCAGAGAATAACCCTCGGCTTGCTCGGCCGTGCCTGGAATTCCTTGATCATCCGGGTGTAGTCGGATTCGAAGTCATCCTTGAACTTATCCCAGCAGTACGGCTTCGAGTCATTGGTTCCTACGCAGATGACGACAATGTCCGGGTCAGTCCGCAAGGCGCGTCCGTAGTCGAGTCGATCTGCCCTGCGAATCAGGGTTCTCCCGCCCACGCCCCAGTTGCGGACTTCGTAGCCATCGCCGAGCAATTTGCTCAACTGCGAGGGATAACTGTGCGGGAAAGTCTTATCGGCTGCTTGCTGCGTGCCGATGCCTTGGGTAATCGAGTCGCCGATGCAGGCTACCTTCTTTGGGGCGGCGATGGCGAGCAGGGCGCAGAGCGAGAGAATAAGCGAAGTTAGGGGCTTGTTCATCAATGTAGTCCTTTTATCGAATGAAGAGAATCATACCAGGAGTTTTCGGCAAAGGGAAGGCAAAACTGAGATCGTCCGTACGGCCAAATTGCCAGGCACCAATGTCGCGCTCGGTTCGCCCCATGGCCGGCGATACGGCGTAAGGCACCTTGATGATATTCACCTCCGCCCTTGCGTTGTGGGCAGCCGTGGCGACGCCGATGGGCACGATGATTTCCCACTTCTTGTCACCATCGAGGTCGGCGACATAAAGCGAGGTGCCGTTCCAGTGCTGGAAATGACCGGCGCACCAGTTCGCGGTGTCGGCGTCGGACTGGGTGAATTTGAGGTCGATTGGAAAGCCGGGGAGGATCTGTTTGGCGACCGGGTCGTAGGCGACGACCTTGCGACCATAGCGGGGATCGTCTGCGTAGTTGGCGAGGCTACTGTCTGTGCAGCAGTAGACGATTTCAGGGATTTGGTCGCCGTTCATATCGACCAGTGCCGGAGCGACGGTGTTGCAGAAGGCTGCGCAGGATGCCGGCACGGGAAGGGCGTCGATTTGAGCGAATGTCCCGTCGTAGATCTTGCCGCCGTAGAGGAATTCGTATAGCCCATCGCCGTTGACATCGAGGAATTGGACATCGATGTCGAAGACGACATTTCCACCGTTGATGGAGTATTTTCGGAAGAGGGTTTTACCGCTCTGGTCGATGACGAAGAGGCCGCCTAGCGTGTTGGATGCGGGCTCGTTGAGGGTGTTATTGAAGACGGTATCGACAATGAAGATTTCCTTGATACCATCGCCGTTGACATCCTGCGCAGCAATCATCCCGAGGGATTCCGCCCGGCCGAAGTCGAGCTTGACATCTTCCATGGCGATGCCGTCCGGGTTGACATAGGCCGTCCCGTCAGCTTTGTAGACATACAGGCCGTAGTCGGAGTGATCGGCGGTATTGGGCGTCCGGGTGACGGCAATGATTTCAGGCTTTTTGTCGCCGTCAAGGTCTGCGATTCCGATTCGGGAGACGATGTTTGCCTCGGCTGGGAGGAGTTTGGTCCAGAGGAAGTCCTTCTTGGCGGGACTATAGACCTTGAGGTTGGCACTTCTTCCGTCGCGGTAGGCGGTCACGAAGTCTTTGACGCCATCGCCATCGAGGTCGGCTGCTGCGAAGAGGGTGAGCCCGTACATTGCCGCGGATTCGACAAGTTCGAGGGTGGGCGTTTCGCCGAAGCCAAGGGCTTGAATCTTGCCGTAGGATTCGCCGTTATGGTAGAGGAGTCGGCTGCCTTTCCCGTCTCCAATATCGGTGAACATAAATTGCGAGAGCCCTGTCCCGCCAAAGAGCGAAAGGCCGTCGATGGCGGTTGTGTCGGGAATCGGGAATGGGGAGATATTCTTGGCCTCCGTTCCGTTGAACTTCAAGGCGTAGAGCCCGCTGTCTTCATAGGTTGCCGATTCGTCCATGGTCGCGGCCAGCAGTTCGGGAGTACCGTCGCCGTCGACATCTCCGACGACCATCGGCCCGATCCAGTGCCCGCGGTAGCCGGCAGTCCCCGGGGTGCCGAGGATATGTTCGGTGACGCTGATGAGGCCGGCCTTTTCGAGTTTGACGATGGAACCATTGACAACCTCGCCTTGAATGTCCGGGGCGTTGAGGACATAGCAGTTCAATCCGTTGAGGTCGAGTGTCGCACCTGCCTGAACGGTTAGGTTTATCGTGTAGAGCGCCTCCTTCCCGGTGCCGGGGCGTGTGTTGTCGAACTCGTCGACCAACTGAACTTTCGCCCCCTTTTCGACGACGATGGCGCCGAAAACATAGCCGTCCATCAGGCAGAGCGTTTCGTCGCCGACATCCTCCGAGAGCACTTCGAGGGTCTGCACGGCGCTTCCGTCCCCGTTGAAGGATACCGTCAGGTCGTTGACCTGCCATTCGTTGCTAGAACGGCTCTTGATTGGTAGGCACCCGCCGATGCGCAAGGTGCCACCCTTTGAGAGCGTAGCGAAGTAATGATCGCGGGTCATTGGTGTGTAGGTGCCGTCATAGGTCTTGGAACCGTCCGGATCGCCGAGAAACTGGATGTCGCCGGCGACGGTCAATGTGCCGCCGTTGAAGACAATCCCGCCGAAACTCGATTGGTTGCCCGGGTTTGCATCTCCCGTGCGGTTGTCCAATGTGCCCAGTTGAACCCATCCGGCGGAGACGGATTGACCATTGAGGTCGAGGCAGCAGCGGCTGTCGATGCCGCCCGTCCCACCTTGCGCGAGCGAAAGTTGCGTAGCCGTCTTCAGGTCGCCGCTGCAGGTGTAGGTGACTGGTGTGGAGGACTCCTGCCCGACCTGAATCCACAAGTCGTGAAAGTCCATTGCCGGCAGGAGTCGGCAGCCCTCTCCAAAACCGATGATGCCTTCGCCTGTGAAGGTCACCTCCGGGCCAATGTCAGCCTTGCACTTCGAGGCATCGTAGGCGCCCCGAAGCCCTAGCACGAACCCCCGATTGATTTTGACGGTCGTGTTCGCCCCCTTGAAAGTCGCCATTCCGCCGATGCGCAATGTCGCGGGATTTGAGTTGTCCGGATACTTCACTCCGTCGATGGTGATGACCCCGCGCGTGGAGGTGAACTCGAAGGTCACATTGGGATTCGTCTCCGCATCACCAACCGTCAGAGCCCCGCCGATAGAGTAGCCAGTGTCAGCTGTCGTGAAAGTCGCATAGGCACCGTCCTCGGCAACGACGAAGTCGTAGCTGTTGCCGAGACCTTTTGAGAATGGCACTCCGCCATCCCAGTTTGCACCGTCTTCGGCTGCCGATGACACCGCGCTCTGGTTCCCGCCGATCCAGTTCTGAGTCGTCGCCGCACCGAGCGGCAAGCCCGCTACCGACGCACCTAGCGCGAAGGCTACCGCCCAACTCCGTTGGATGTTGTTCATGGCTCTATTCCTTTTGTTTGCTGTCGTTTTGAAATGAGAACTCGATTTCGTTCGCCCAATGCTCCACCCAGTCTGGCTTGAACGAGAGATTCCGCTTTGAAGCCGACCGCCTGTAGGCCAGTTCGCATATTCTGCCACCCTGGTTGTCGTTCACCCGGCAGCTGAACTTGATGCGCTTTCCGGCTCGTCTGGCGGCGTCAACCTCCGGCATCTCCCGCCACGCAATGGCGCACTCGTAGACAAGGTTGCTCGGGGAGGCTCTCCTGACGCAGAGGCGCGCCGATCGAACCGGACCTTCGAGGGGCGACTTGACTGTATGCGGGAAGAAATGCTTGTCGGGAAGTCCCGGCGCCCGCTCGCGCCAAACCTCCGTTCCTCCGCCATACTTTTCGGCGACAGGGTTCAGGTCGAAGACATAGTCGCTATCCCAATATCCCGAATAACCCTTGTACATGCCCGGAGCGGCTGGGTACCAAGGTTTGGCGTCGTCGGAAAGAACATTGAAGGCAATTTGGATGTTGTCGTGACCAAGCCCGCAGGGCAATTCGGGACGGCGGCGGTAAGAGAAGCGTCGGACGCCTTTAGGCCATTTGTGGACTACCTTTTCAACAGTTTCGTCGAACTCAAAGCCGAACTTCTTCCCATCGCAAGGATTTGTTGGCGTCACCACGCCCCAAGTACCCCTTGTGACAGGGAAGGTGCCTGACGGAGAGGTCTCAATCAGCGGCTTTTGCAGGGGCGTCGGCGGGTCAAATTCGATTGCGCGAAGATGCGGCTTGAGCCAATTTCGGGTGGCGATTTCGACGCGTAGAGGTTCCTTCACCGCAAAGGTGAACCGGGCATGCTCGCTGACCGGACGGAAGTAGTGCCGCCAAAGGTGTTGCCCATTGGTTGTCGACAAGGAAATATCCAGCGCACGGCGACACATATTGTCATCATCGGCAAAGAGTAGTGTCGCACAACAGCCCCCTTTGGGAGGTGTCAGCGTGAAAGCCAGACGGTCGGCGATTGGCGCCCAGACTTTCCTCGAACCTTTGACCTTGGCTCGCGTCTCGGCAATCGTAGAGGCGAAGGTTCGTGCACGATTGTATTCCAGCACCTCGGGCGGATAGAAGTCTTCGTCCTCGTCGCGCGTTTCAAAGCGTTTCATTCCATCGTCAGGCGTCTCGTCCTGCACCAGAGCGGCGAAGTAGAAGCAATTCTCGTCCGCCGCCAGTTTGACAACTGCCTTGGGAATAGTCCCGGATGTAGCCTCCGGTTTGTCGTGGTCAAGCATCGGAAGCCACGCCTTCTCCATCATGGTTGCGCCCCCTTCGCCGGCACCAATCGGGTGCGGAAGAACTTTCGACCAATCCTCGTCAAGAAAACCGTCGATGGTGGGAGATGCCTTGGAGATGCAGTTGCAGTGGAGTTTCTCGATAAGCAGAACTTCGGGAGCGTCGTCGGGCGTGAAGCGCAGTTTGAAGGGGTAGGTGTTGTCATCGCGGGGCGTTCCGGATTGAACTTTTAGGGGGATGGTGCGGGTTTCCCCCGCGGCGATGGAAAGGGTTCGGGGATAGTCAACTGTGAGCCCGGCAGCGTCGACTTGAAGGGTTCCGCGAATGGGTCGGTTGAGCAGATTCCGCAGTTCAGCTCTGAAACAGGTTCCCTTCGCCAGTGGCCTGGTCGCGTCGCGAAGGGTTGGTGCCACTGCGGGCAATCCATCGACACGGGCGGACATAAGGGCTTGCTTGAGTCGGGATGCAGAGCCGGGCTTCCCATTGGCGCGGAGATAGGTTCCGTTGTCGTCAAGGGTAATGGTGAGAGGCTTCCCGGGAATGCCCGTGGCTAGAAGGTTCCCGCAGGCGTCGAACCACTCGATGTCTGCCCCGTCTGTAAGCGTGAGCGTGCCTCGCGACAAGCCATTCCGAGCCGTCCAGAAGGGGGCTTCTCCCAGGCGGTTTCGTCCGTCTATGGCGGGGGCTATGTCGCCGCAAACAACATAGCAGAGATCCTCGTGTTCGCCCCCGAAACCATAGATCCAGGGCAACCCGGCCCATGCCACGCCCAGGAAGGGCCGGTTGCCGATGAAGTGTTGGAAGGCTGCCAAGGCGGGGGCACAGGGCCAGGCGTGGAAGAGGCTTGCGACCTTGCTTGCCACGACGGCGTTCCCTTGTATCCCAACAAGCCGATCATGCCCCGCGGCAAGCATGGCGGCGAGGACTGCGGGGACGCGATCGGGACTATTGGCAACCCAACTTTCGGTGTCCCAGAATCGCGTTCGACCGTTCTTATGCTTGCGGTCGCGGAGAAACTTGGGGTTGCTTGGCGTGAGGTTTTGGTAGTGGAGCGACATAAAGTCCATCCACTTGAGGAATGTGGGCTTCCCGTCGCCGAAGAGCTTGTCGAAGGTGTTGGACGAGGAATCAGCCCCTCCGAGCAGGACATGGACGGATGGTTCTTCCTCCATGGCTTCTTCCGCCGCCTGGCACATGGTGGTATAAAGTTCACGGTATCTCAGATCATCTGCGCCCCAGCCGGAGATTGAGATTCCGGCCCAAGGTTCGTTCCAAAGCATCAGGGCGTTGACGGGACCTTTAGGGTATCCGAAGTTCTTGACGACCCATTTGACGCGCTGGGCGAACTCGGCGTCGTAGGATGGAAGCCAGACGAAATCGCTCTTGGTCTCACGCATAATATTGTCGTCGGTCAGGTGGGGGCGTGTTCGTCCGAGGGGCAGATGGGGACCTTTGTCGGGGCCGGCGCCAAACTCGACGCAGACGGGATAACCAGTCTTCCGAATGGCTTCGAGGCGGTTGGCAAGGGCGTCGTAATAGGGCTTTGAGTTTTTATCGCAGGCAGGTATGAAAGCCACGCCGATGCGGTTGGCTGGCGTGTGGAGGCGTTCGATGACGAGGGGATCGTCCTGGTCCATGCAGATGCGGTATTCGGGGCGGCCTTTGGGGAGCGCCGGTTCTAGAATCCGGGCGAAGGAGGCGGCAAAGAGCCGTGTGGGATGGTTCTTTCGCTGGAGGAGCAGAGCATAGCACCCGAAGCGTCGGGGAAGGGGAATGTCTCGCTCGATGAGGTGGGTTCCTTTGGGCAAAATGGAGCATTGGACGGTCTGCAAAGGTTCGGCTTTCTGGGCTGAAATGCCGAGGTCGAAGATGTCGCTTCCTTGGGTCGTGAAGGTGTAGGGAACGAGTAGGAGTGTGGCGGAGAGTTCGAGGGTATTGGTCGTGGCGTTGGTCAACTTGAGGGTGATTCGGGGCGTTTCTCCGGGGTAGGCCATATTGCAGGGGGTGGTCGTGGCAATTTGCTCGATTATCAACTCGCCGTCTCCGCGAAAGTCCCTGGCGAAGTCGTTAGGATCGAGGTTCCACGCGCGAACATAGGCGTCCCGGTCGGGCTTCCCTCCGGCTGCGGAGGTGGGGACGCGAGCGGAAAGCAGGTGGGCGGCGGCGAGAGCCGCCAGCAGGATTGTTGTGCGGAGACGAATCATACGGAATGGGTTCTGCTGGTGGATTCTCGGATGAAGAGGGGCGCCTTGACGACAATTGTCCTTGGCGGGGCGTCCGGGGTCCGAATGCGCTTGACGAGGAGTTCGAAGAGTGCTGCGGCGATCTCCTCGCAGGGCTGGTGCAAGGTGGTCAGCCGCGGGGTAATGAGTTTGGCGACTCGTACATCGTCGAATCCGGCGACGAGGATATCTTGGGGGACGCGTCGTCCGGCGGATTTGATGGAGTCGATGAGTTTGGCGGCGGCGACATCGTTGCCGCAGACGAAGGCGTCCGGGGCTTGCGGGGAGTCGAGCAGTTGGGCTACTTTTGTCCGGTCGTCTGGTTCGCCGACGATGACGATGTTGCGCGGATCGCGTCCGGCCTCGGCCAGGATGCTACGCAATCCATTGAGCCGGTTGCGGACGCTGTAGGCCCAGTTCGGGCGCATCCAAAAGGCGATTTTTCGGGCTCCGACGGAGATGAGGTGGGCGCCGATGCGGGAACCTGCCTCGAAGTTGTCGATGCTGACGAGGTCGTATTCGCTCCGTTCGGGCGGGGGGACGATGTCGTAATCGAGCAGGACGACGGGGATGTTGGCGCGGGTGAAGATGGAGAGAATCTCCCGGTTGAGCAGGTCGGCGCGCTCGACGAATTCGACTGGCTGGTAGACGACGCCGGAGACGCGTTGGCGGGCGTATTCGCGGGCGAGTCTGCGGGCCTGTTCGACGCGCTGGACCGGGTCGTCTGCGGCGATATCCCCGAGGATGAGGACAAAGCCTTCCTGCTGCGCAAGCTGGGCGAGTTCGTGGCAGATGGGGGGGAAGATTTCTTCGTGGCCAAAGCCTGGGATAATCAATCCGATGCGCTCGCCCATATTCATCGCGCCGCGAGTCAGCCGGGCCCGCTGGCGCTTGGCGCTGTCGAGCATTCTTTTGTCTTTGAGCAGGCGAAGAGCGTGGCGGATGGTGCCTCGCGCGACGCCGAACCGGGCCATCAGGGTGTGTTCGCTAGGGAAGGGAGCGGTTGCGTATTTGCCGGTAAGGATGTCGTGCCGGAGGACCTCGAAGATGGCTTGGTACTTCGGGGTGGCGGCCGGGGATTTGGATGGTGTGCTTGGGGTCATTGGCGTGGATTGTCTACTAGTCACAAGCAGAGTGTACAGTGAACATTGTCCATAGGCAAGGGAAAAGAGTTCTTGTACAGACAAGATTGTTCAGGGTGTTGCCGACAAGCCGAAGGTGTGCTGGGAGAAGATTGGGGCTATGGGAGGCTCAGTCATACCTTTTAAGTATAGTAAAGGCGCGGGAGAAAAGCGTTATGGAACAGGGCCTTTTCTAAACGCTGGCGCGCAGATGGACGGCAGGTAGGAACCTTTGCCCCCGGAAGATAGGCAGGTCGTCGATGAAGAGGTGCCCACCTTTGCCGCCGACAGGTGCCAACCAGTTGCCTCCGTCGCTACCAATCTTTTGTCCTACCTGGCGGTAGTGGAATTCGGCGAAAGCAGGAAGTCTGCCTAGCCCGCGCGTTTTCCTTGTGCGATTCCGTTCCGTTTTGATATACTTTCCCGCGACGCCTAAAGGATTAGGAGAGCATTGATGACGCAGCAGAAGAGAAAGATTCGCTTTTTCGACACGACCCTTCGCGATGGCGAGCAGGCCCCCGGCTGTTCGATGAACCTTCGCGACAAACTGCTTGTGGCGGAACAGCTGGAACTTCTCAAGGTCGATGTTATCGAGGCCGGTTTTGCCATCTCCTCGCCCGGTGACTTCGAATCCGTAAAGGCCATTGCCGGACAGGTCAAGCAGGCCAGCGTGGCCAGCCTCGCCCGTGCACTGGAGAAGGACATCGATGCCGCGTGGGGCGCCGTCTCCTGCGCCGCGCATCCGCACATCCACGTCTTTTTGGCGACTTCGCCCCTGCATCGCCAGTACAAACTGAAGATGACCAAGGAAGAGGTCGTCGAACGCGCCGTGCGCATGGTCGCCTACGCCCGCAACCTCTGCCCAGAAATCCAATTCTCCCTCGAAGACGCGACCCGCACGGAACCTGACTTCCGCAACCGGGTGGTCGAGGCGGTCATCAAGGCCGGCGCCAGCGTCGTGAATCTGCCGGACACCGTCGGCTACTCCACCCCAGACGAGATGGGCGCGATGATTCGCGATGTCCTCGAACGCGTGCCCAACGCCGATAAGGCAAGTTTGGCCATCCATTGCCACAACGACTTGGGGTTGGCGGTTGCCAATACCGTCGCCGCCCTCAAGGCCGGAGCCCAGCAGGCGGAATGCACCATCAACGGCATTGGCGAGCGCGCGGGCAACGCCGCCATTGAAGAAATCGCCATGATCGTCAAGACCCGGCACGACCTCTTCGAAGCGCTGGATGTCGGGCTCGATACAACCAAAATCTACGCCGCCAGCCGTTGCGTACAGAATGTCACCGGCGTCAGCGTCCAGCCCAACAAGGCGATTGTCGGAAAGAACGCGTTTGCCCACGAATCCGGCATCCACCAGCACGGCGTCATGGCCAATGCCTCCACTTACGAGATTATGACGCCTGAGTCCATCGGCATCTCCCGTACGCAGATGGTCTTGGGTAAACATTCCGGGCGCCATGCCTTCGAGCAGCGTCTTGAAGACCTCGGATTCCACCTTTCCGACGAGCAGGTTGCCGCCGCATTCGCCAAGTTCAAGACATTGGCGGACCGCAAGAAGGTGATTGACGACGCCGACATCGAGGCGTTGGCGCACGGCCACGAAACCACTATTCCCGAACACATTCGGCTGGAACGTTTCTCCGTGCAGGCCGGCAATGTCATCACGCCGACGAGTACTGTCCGCATTGTGCGGGAGGACGGCAAAGTCTTCGAGGAGGTCGCGTTGGGCGATGGCCCCATCGACGCCTCGTTCCGCGCCATCAATGCCATTTGCAAACTCAAGGTGCGACTGGAGCACTTCAACATCTCCGCAGTCACCGAGGGACGCGAGGCGCAGGGCTCCACCTCCGTCCGCGTGCGCGACCTGGGAACGGGTCGCGTGCATACCGGGCGCGGTTTGGCCACCGATATTGTCGAATCCGCCATCCTCGCCTATCTCCAGGCCCTCAACGGCATCTACGCCGACACCCTCGGAGCGCAACAGCCGCAATGAGTTCCCTAACAGAAGATATTGCCCGGCTCAAAGCCGAGCGTCAGGCCGTCATTCTCGCCCACAACTACCAAAGACCGGAAGTTCAGGAACTGGCCGACTTCACGGGCGATTCGCTGGAGTTGGCGCGCAAGGCGGCGGTGCTTGAGAATCCAGTCATCGTCTTTTGTGGCGTGACCTTCATGGCAGAGACCGCAGCGGCGCTCAATCCCGGCAAGTTAGTCATTATGCCGGACGCGACAGCGGGATGCCCGATGGCCGATATGATTACCGGTGCGGATGTCAGGGCGCTGCGGGAGAAGTATCCGGACCGGAAAATCCTCTGCTATGTCAACTCCTCGCTGGAGGTCAAGGCCGAGTGTGATTGCTGTTGCACCTCCTCCAACGCCTATCGCGTAGCCAAGCACTATGTTGATGCTGGGGAGCGGATTATATTCGTGCCCGACCGCCATTTGGGGGGCTTTACAGCCGATCGCCTGGGGGCTGAGTTCGTCCTTTGGCCGGGATATTGCCCCACGCATGCCCGTTTGACGCCGGCACAGGTGTCTGCTGCGAAAGCCGCCCATCCGGAGGCCAAGTTGATGGTTCATCCCGAGTGTCCGAAAGACATTCGAGACGCCGCCGACTTCGTCCTCTCGACCGGCGAAATGTGCCGTGAAGCCCGCGAAAGCAATGTGCAGGAGTATCTGGTGGGAACGGAGGTCGGCATCCTGCATCGCCTTCAGAGCGAGAACCCCAGCAAGCGGTTTTACCCCGTTCGGGACGATATGGTCTGCCCCAACATGAAGAAGACCACGCCCGAGAAGCTTTTGCGGGCGCTTGAAACCCTGCAAACGCCAGTTCAGGTGCAGCCGAAGATGGCCGAACAGGCCCGGAAAGCCATCGACGCCATGCTGTCCATAGGGTAGGCTCGTCTCCCGCGCCAGGTCTGAGGGAACCCGTGCCAAGGGCGCGAGGTTCCCTTTTGGTATGCAGGATATTGGTTTTTCCGATGAAAAGCCGCGGCTTGGGGTGTTCCGTCTCGACAGAGCGGGCGGATTGTGTTAT
>JBJFGP010000111.1:0-16581 GCA_051892815.1 Kiritimatiellia bacterium
GCCCCTTCAACCCACGCCCCCGACTCCTCGCCGTCGGCCGCCTCGCCCCCGTCAAAGCCTTCGACCGCCTCATTCGCGCCCTCGCCCAGATTCCCGAGGCGGAACTGCGCCTCGCCGGAGACGGCCCCGAACGCACGCGGTTGCAACGACTCGTCGACGACCTGCACCTCTCCGGACGCGTCCGCCTCCTGGGTCACCGCGACGACATACCCGCGCTTCTGGCCGAGAGCGACCTGCTGCTCATCTCCTCCCAACGCGAAGGACTCCCCCTCGTACTGGCAGAAGCCATCCACGCCGGCTGCCCCGTCCTCTCCACCCCCGCAGGCGGAATTCCCGACTTCCTGCCCAGCGAATTCCTCGCTCCACACGAAGCCTTCCCCGACGCCCTCGCCCACGCTCTCGACCGCCTCAAAGCCTACACCGACGCCTTCGAACGCTTCGCAGCCCCCCTGCGCCAACGCCTCACCATCCCCGCCATGGCCCAGGCAACCGAAGCCGTCTACGCCCAGGCCCTCACCGCCACCCGACCCGTCGGCTGCCCCCTCGCCTGGGTGAAACACCCCTCCCTCGCGCTCCTGCTCGCCAGCCTCCCCTTGGTGGCAATCACCCCCTGGCTCGCCCTCCTCACCGCCGGCCTCCTGGCCTGGACACTCTGCGACTACACCCTTTGGAGACCACCCGCGCCCAGGTGCCTCCCCCGCGTGCTGATGTACCACGCACTCGGCGAAGAAGTCCCCAAAACCATGCCGGTCGAACTCTGCGTCAGACCCCAAGACTTCCGCCGGCAAATCCAACTCCTGGCCAAGAAAGGCACCCGATTCCTCTTTTCCTCCGAACTCCTCGGCGAGCACGGCCCGGGGCCCAGCGTCGCCATCACCTTCGACGACGGCTTCCAAAGCGTCGCCCAATTCGCACTCCCCATCCTGCGCGAATTCAACGCCAAAGCCACCATCTTCCTATCCGCCAAAAGCGACATCCCCAACGTGCCCCTGATGGACGACGCCACCATCCAAAGCCTCGCCCACGAACCCCTCATCGAATGGGGCTCCCACACGCTCGACCACCCCAATCTCGCCATCCTCCCGCCCCAAGAGGGGCTCGACCAGATTCGCCGCGGGCGCCAACGCGTCGAACGCCTCGTAGGCAGGAACTGCCCCGTTTTCGCCTATCCTTACGGACGCTTCCGCGAGCAGACCCCAGACCAGCTCAAAGCCGACAACTTCCTCTGCGCCTTGACCGTCAAGAAGGGCATCCAACCTATCACCGACCCCTACCGCATCCGCAGAACCAATGTCCTTCGCAGCTGCGACAGGCTCCAGTTCCTGCTGCTGCTCCGCTCCGGGAGATACCGCGTATGATTGACGCCTCAGTCTATATCGTCGCCTGCAACGAAGAGCACCACCTGCCCCGCGCCCTGAATAGCTTGCGCGACTTCGCGGAGGTAATCGTCGTCGACTCCGGAAGCAACGACCGCACCCCGGAGATTGCCAGGAGTTTCCCCAATGTCACCTACCTCCAGCACCCCTGGGAGTGCTGCGCCAAGCAAAAGCAGTATGCACTCGCGCGCTGCACTCGCGAGTGGGCGCTGAACCTCGACGCGGACGAGGAGATGACCCCCGGATTGCAAGCCGCCATCGAGCAGACTATCCGCGACAATGCCCCGGACGCGCTTTGCTTTCCCATCGACGATATATTCCTCGGGCACCGTTTCCGCTCAAAGAAGGCCAAGCGGAAAATCCGCTTTTTCCGCCGAAACCTAGGCGCCTACAACCTCACGCCCACGCACTTTACGCACGAGCAGATGGTCGTCGACGGCACGGTCCGGAGCGTATCGGCGGGGTTGAACCATTACGGGCTGGTCTCCATCGAGAAGATGGTGGAGAAGAACAATCTCTACTCGTCGCTGAAGGCGAAGGAAAAGGCCGAAGGGGGGAAAAGGTTCTCGCGGGCGAAGTTGATTGCTGTGTTCCCGCTGGTGCTGTTGAAGAAACTTTTCCTGCAGAGGGCTGTGTTCGACGGGGTGCCGGGGCTGATTGCGGCGACGACGGCGGCTTATTATGCTTTTCTCAAGGAGGCTAAACTCTATGAACTGGAGTGCAGGCAATCGAAGGGGGTTGAAGGTGAGTAACCGCATGGGCTGGGGGTTTCTTCAAGCGCCGATGCTTTTCGGGCTTTTCTGCCTGGCGTTGCTGGGCGCGGGGAAGGCGGGGAGTCCGCAATGGGTGATGGGCTTTTTCGACAACGAGGGTCAGGCGCCGGTTGAGGTGGTGACGATCTGGCTGTTCTGGTGTTCGATTGCCTCTCTTTGGCTGCGTTGGCCGCGGACGAAGGGGGAGTGGTGCCAAAGGGTTGTGCTTTCGCTCATCATTGTGATGGCCATCATCAAGGAGACGGATGCGCATCTGGCGTGGGTGCAGCCTTCGAACCTGCCGGGGGCGACGCACGGCACGCCGTTCAAGATGAAGTTCCTGACGAACCGGGTCAATCCGCTCCAGGATCGCCTTGTGGTGCTGGGCTGTTTCACCTTCTTTTTCGCGGTCTGCGGGGGGACTTTGCTATGGTACTTGCGGCGGCTTCTCTTAGGTGTCTGGCGGCGGGAGGCGGTCAGCTGGACGGTCGGGACCATCGGCGCAACGGGGATTCTGATTCAAATCTTCGACCGTGCGCCTTCGGTCCTGCGCAAGGATTTCGGGGTCGCGATGGGGGAGCGGACGCGGGCGCTTTTCGCGGCGTTCGAAGAGGGGCTTGAACTGCTCTTGCCGCTGCTGATTGTGCTGGCGGTCTACCAGGCGGCGACGGCCGATCGTACACGGGAGGCGCCATGACCAGTACAGCGACAATCCTTCTATTGGTTATAGGGGGCGGGGGTACACTTCTTGCCGCGCTCGCGTGCCGCTACTACTTTCCCTTTCGGCTGCCGAAGCCGGCGAACCGCCTGCGCGTCTTCATGTACCACGCGACCGACGAGTGCGACGGGCTCTGGGGCATCCCCAAACGCCTGAACATGACCCCTTCGCGCCTCGAAGCCCAGTTGCGCTACCTCGTGCGGCGCGGCTCAACCTTCCTCTTCGCTTCGGAGGTAGGCACCTCCGAGACCCAAAGGTCTGTATGTCTGACCTTCGATGATGGGTACCTCTCGAACCATAAGGTGCTATTCCCCATGCTCAAAAGATACCAAGCAAAGGCCACCATCTTCCTCAGCCGCGAGACCGTCTTCCCGAAAGCCCCACTCCTCGGCGAAGCGGAGATCCGCGAGATGCTCCAGAGCGGACTCGTCGAATTCGGAGCCCATACCATCCACCACGTCCACCTCCCCCAACTCGCCGATGCTGAGGCTGAAGACGAAATCCTACAGAGCAAACACCGCGTCGAAGAACTCACCGGCAAACCCTGTACCACCTTCGCCTACCCCTTCGGACAATTCACCAGCCGCGACATCGACATCCTCCAACGAAACGGCTTCACCCGCGCCTTCACCTGCGAGCGCGGCATACCCGACGCCGACACCCTCGCGAGCGACCCCTTCCGCATCCCCCGCATCTACGTCAACGGCAACATCCTCCCCCTCGAATTCCACCTCCTCTGCACACGAGCCAAATTCAAACTCTAGCCCCATGCGCATCGTCCACGCCGCACACTACAGCCTCAGACGAAACGGCACCGAGTTCTTCAACTGCGAGTTCAAATTCCTCAACGGACTCAGCCAGAACGGCCACTACGTCTACCCCTACTCCATCAACGACCGAGCACGCGACAACCCCCTCGGCACCAAACGCCTCGGCATCGCCAAAGCCAACCGCGGCCTCATCGAAACCTGCACCAACATCCGCCCGGACTTCCTCCTCCTCGGCCACGCCCAATACATCAAACCCGCCACCCTCGCCCACATCCGCACCCTCCTCCCCCACATCAAAATCGCCCTCTGGTACGTCGACCCCGTCTACCAACCTAAAGACTACGCCCACCTATTCCCCAAAATCCCCCACCTCGACGCACTCTACCTCACCACCGCCGGCCAAGCCCTCGACCAATTCCGCACCAACCCATCCTGCCAAGTCCAGTTTATCCCCAACCCCGCCGATTCCAACATCGAACGCCTCCAATCAGACCTAGACCCAAACCCCAAAACCTACGACCTCCTCTTCATCGGTTCCGACAAAGGCGAGACCGAAAGAAAAGCATTCCTCCAAGCCCTCCAAACCCAGGCCAAAGGCCGCCTCAAACTCAAATTCGCCGGTTGCCTCGGCCAACCCTCCGTCTGGGGAGATGCCAAAGAGCGCCTCCTCACCCAAGCCCTCATGGCCCTCAACCATTCCCGCCGGAACGACCTGGAGCTCTACTCCTCCGACCGCATCGTCCAACTAGCCGGCAACGGCCTGTGTACCTTCTCCCACGCCTCGTCTGGGCTTCAGAAACTCTACCGCCCAGACCAGGAAATGGTCTTCTACCGCGACCTCGAAGACCTCGTCCGGAAAGCCACCGAACTCGCCCGGAATCCCCAACGGGCGAGGGCGATTGGAACCGCCGGCCGCCTCCGGACGCACCAAGATTATTCCGCCAAACGCATTGCAGAAAGGATGGTCGAGATTGCCTTCCGCCGCCCCGATTGACCCCTACGCGCCGCAGCCTGTCCTGTTCGTCCTCTGGCCCAAATCCCGCCCGCGCCAGGAGGCGATTCTCGAGCGCCTGATGGAGGATTTCCAACTTCTGGAGATCTACGATTTGGAGTGGTCGGCGGGGTTGATTGGTACGAACCTGTCGCGCCTCTACCTGACCCCGAAACGGAAGGTTCCGTTCCGACGCGGCGGGCCGAGGCTGGTCTTGCTGTGGGACCGGGAGCCGCGCATCGACTGCGGGGAAACGGCGACGGCAAGGGAGTTCGTCAATGTCAAGGTGTCACGGGCGAAGGTTGATTGCCGCCGCATCGGGGGGGGGAACGGTTCGGTGCATGCGGCGAACACGTTGGGGGAGACGGATTACAATCTCCGGATGTTTCTAGGGGTTTCTCTGGAGGCGTATTGCGAGCGGGTTCGACGCGGGGAGTTGGCAACGGGGGTGGTGCGGCTGAAGCGTGATTTGACGGGCTCGGGCGGGTGGAATTCGTTCGCGGAGCTGTTCGCGACGGTGGGTTCGCAGTGTCCTTATCTGGTGCTGAGGGGTGGGGAGGAACTGGTCGATGGGGGTGGCATCGCGGAGGGGACGGATATCGATTTTCTGACGGATTGCCCGGCCGATTTGGCGGTGTTGTTGGGGGTTCGGAGGGGGCGGATTCGTGTGGCGGGGCGTGAGGTGGCGGTGGATATCCGTGCGCCGGGAGATTGGTATCTTCCGCCTCGGTGGGCGCGCGAGTTGCTGCGGAATCGTGTGCGGAATGGGGCTGGAATCTATGTTCCGGACGGGGAGAATGGGCGGTTTTCGCTGCTCTATCACATTGCCGCGCACAAGCGGATTCTGCCGCGCAAGTATCTGCCGCTCTTGCCCGGGAAGGGGTCGGAGGCGTTGCGGGATTTGCTGGGGTTTCTGGCGCGCAAGGGGTATGATTTCGGGAAGCCGCTGGACCGGAAGTGTTTCTACGATTCGCGCTGGGAGTCGCTTTGGCGGCACTTGGACTTTATGGTATCGCGCTGGCGGATTCATTCTGTCGAGCCGGTGGAGTTGGTGCGCTGGAAGCGGCGCGGGGATGGCATCGGCTGGCTGCGGGGGGTGGATTCGGAGGGGCGGATTCTGAGCATCAAGGCGTTCGGGGAGCAGGACATGCTCTACCGCGAATGTCGCCTGGCGCGGCGTCTGGCGGATGCCGATCCCGAGCACTTTCTCAAGCCAAGTTTCTACAAGCTCGATAAGGACAAGCGCTACCTCGCCTATGCGCTCCCCGAGGGCGAATGGCTCTCGGACGCGCTCGAAAACGGTTCCCTCGACGCCGCCCGGAAAGCCTCCGCTGCGGGGCAGCTTGCCGGTATTGCCGCGGCCCTCGCGAAGGAGCGGATCGTGGCGCGGACCATCGAGCCGGAAGCCTTCTGGCTCGCGCGAGACGGTCGCCTGATGCTGCTCGATCTCACCCTCGCCGCCGCCCCGCGCCTGCGCCTCGAAGAGTTCGACGGACGCCTCCGCGACCTGCCCTTCCTCGCGCCCACGCCAGCCTATCCGCGCCGCGGAGTCTGGCACGACGCCGACGCCTTCCGCCGTCTCGCCGCGAGCCTCGGAGATAGCAACCTCTCCCTCCCGGAGATGCCAACCTTCGACTCCCGGAGGTTGTTTCGACTGCGGGAGATTCGTGCCCACCTGCTGCGCCCGATCCTGCGTACCTTCCACCGATGAACATTGTCCAAATCTGGGGCGGACTCGGCAACCAGATGTTCCAGTACGCCTTCGCCAAAGCCCTCGAACACCGTACGAAAGAGCCCGTCTGGCTCGACCTCCGGTTCTTCTTCGAGGAGCACGACCGCCAGGCCGGCGGGCGCTGCTGCATGCGCGAATACGAACTCGAACGCTGCTACGGCATCCGCCCGGCGAACCTCGCCACGCCCGAGCTCCTGCGCCGCATCCGCCTGCGCCATCCCTTGCGCTGGGCGCTCGCCAGACGCTTCCCCGACCGTCCCTTCTCGCCCCTGCGCAGAGCCCCCTCCAAAGACCCCCTCGCCTACGACCCCGCCATCCTCGCGCCCGCCCCCTTCGACCTCTACTTCAAAGGCTACTGGCAGAACTTCAGATGGCTTGAACCCGTCCAGGACCAAATCCGCCAGACCTTCACCTTCGACCCAAACAAACTCTCCCCAGAAGGCCGCCAACTCCTCGCCCACCTGCGCGCCAAACCACCATCGCCATCCACATCAGACGCACCGACTTTGTCGGCTCCCAGCACGAAACCAACCCCTCGGACATCCACGCCGCCATCCGCCAAATCCCCGGACACCAACACCTCAACCTGGCCGTCTTCAGCGACGACATCCCCTGGTGCCGCGCCAACCTCGCCCTCCCGTCAACACCCCTCTACGCCAGCCATCCAACCCAACCCCTCCCCGCCGAAGACCTCTACCTCTTGAGCCAAGCCGCACACCACATCCTCGCCCCAGGCAGCTCATTCTCCCGATGGGCCGCCTGGCTCGGAGCCGCCCCCGGCAAACACATCGTCTGCCCCAAAAAAGGCATCATCCCCCTCCACAACCTCTAGCCGCCATGACACCCCTTCAATACCTCGCCCGCCGCCTCCTGCTGGCCATCCCCACCTTCATCGGAATCACACTCCTCTGCTTCGCCCTCACCCGCCTCCTCCCCGGCGGCCCGGTCGAGATGCGCCTGGCCCGCCTCAAAGGAATCGGCGGCGACGGCGGCACCCTCGCCACCACCGCAATCGCCGAAACCCAGCGCCAGGAACTCAACCGCCAGTTCGGCTTCGACCAACCCTTCCTCGTCCAATACACCCGCTGGCTCGTCAAAGACCTGGCCGGCTTGCGCATGCCCTCCTACGACTACCCCGACCGCACCGCCTGGCAGCTCATCCGCGCGCGGATACCCGTCTCCTGCGTCTTCGGACTCGCAGGATTCCTCCTGAGCTATGCCGTCTGCATCCCCCTCGGACTCGCACGCGGCATGCGCCCCAATACCCCATTCGACTGGGCCTCCGGGCTAATCGTCCTGACCGCCTACGCCATACCGCCGCTCACCCTCGCTATGATTCTCAAGACCCTCTTCTGCGGCACCGTCGAGACCTTCTGGAACATTCTCCCGCTCAGCGGAGCTTCCTCCGCCGCCCTCCCGCCGGAGGCCACCTCCTGGACCATTTTCAAAGACCGAATCGCCCACATGGTCTTGCCCGTCGCCTGCTATGTCGCGGGCAACTTCGCCGTCCTGACCTTGCTGATGCGCAACTCCGTCGTCGAGCAGATTTCCGCCGACTACATGCGCACCGCCATCGCCAAAGGTTCCAGCCGGCGGCGGGCGGTCTGGCACCACGCCTGGCGCAATTCCTTGATACCCATCGCCACCGGTTTCGGCTCCATTCTGGGCGTTTTGTTCGCAGGATCGGTCATCGTCGAAACGGTCTTCGAGCTGCCGGGGATGGGCAGGTTGAGCCTCGAGGCGCTCGCGAGCCACGACTACGCGGTTTTCCTGGCAATCCTCTCGCTGACCTCTATCCTCCAGCTTGCAGGGAACCTGCTCTCGGATGTCTGCTATATGCTCATCGACCCCCGAATCCGATTCGACTGACGCGATGACTCTCGAGGAGAAACTGGCGGCACTGCCGGACAGGCCCGGGTGCTATCTCTACCGCGACAGGGCGGGGCGAATTATCTATGTGGGGAAGGCGGTCTCGCTCAGGAAGCGGGTACAGAGCTACTTTCGTCCGTCGACGCTTCGAAGGGCTCCGCCGAAGCTGCGCTCGCTTATCCACCATGTGGCGGACTTGGAGACAATCGTGGTGCGCAATGAGGCGGAAGCGCTGCTGACGGAGGCAAGCCTGATCAAGCGTTATCGCCCGAGATTCAACATTTTGATGAAGGACGACAAGAACTATCCGCTGCTCAGGTGCCGGCTCGGCGAACGGTTTCCGCGGTTGGAGTTCTGCCGTTTGCGCAAGGAGGACGGGGCGGAGTATTTCGGGCCGTTTCCTTCGGACGGGGTGGTGCGGACGGCGGCCAGGTTTCTGCAGCGGAGGTTCGGTCTTCGGGTCTGCAAGGTTGCCAGGCCGGACGCGGAAACCTATGCGCATTGCCACGATGATGTACTCAGGCACTGTTCGGCGCCGTGCATTGGGAAGGTGTCGGAGGAGGCGTACGGGGCGCGGCTGGAGGAGGCTCTGGAGGCGCTTCGGGGGAATGCTCCGGCGCTGCTGGAGGAGTTGAAGGGGGAGATGGCGAAGGCGGCCGGGAAGGAGGACTTCGAGCGGGCGGCGATGTGGCGGGATGCTTGGATGGCGCTGGCGGAGTTGGGCAAGAGGAGGCGGCTGGGAAGGCAGGTTTCTTTCGAGCGGAAGGCGGCCGATGCGCTGGCGGGTTGCCGGGAATTGGGGGAGGCAATTGGGCTGAAGGAGGTGCCGCGGCGGATTGAGTGTTTTGACATCTCGACTTTGTTCGGCACCTGCACGGTCTCAAGCCAGGTCTGCGCGATTGACGGGCTACCGGATCGGCGGCGCTATCGGCGTTTCCGCATCCGGACGGTTGAGGGGATCGACGATCCGAGGTCGATGGCGGAGACGCTCTCGCGCCGCTACCGGGAGGGGCGGGACTTGCCCGATTTGGTGATTGTCGATGGGGGCATCACGCAACTGCGGGCGGCGCGCCAGGTGCTCAAGGAGCTAGGCGTCTCGATTCCGACGGTGGGGCTTGCCAAGCGTCTGGAGGAACTGGTCCTCGACGACGGGCGGGAGCCCATTTTGCTGCCGCGCGACTCGGAAGCGCTCAAGGTCATCATGCGCATCCGCGACGAGGCGCACCGCTTCGCGATCACCTACAACCGCACGCTTCGCAACCGTGCCATCCGCGCCTCGGTGCTCGACGAAATCGAGGGCATCGGCGAGGCGAAGAAGCGGTTGCTGCTCAAACGATTCGGTTCCGCCGCACGCCTGGCCAAGGCCTCCGAAGCAGAACTCGCCGCACTCCCCGGCATCACCCCCGCCCTCGCCAAAACCATCCTCGAACGCCTCAATCCGCGCTGACCGAAGGTACCTACCTCTTCCTCCGGCGGATAGCAACCGCTTCCCTCTAAAGGTACCCGCCACCAGCCCCAGAAGGTACACACCAATCGCCCCCAATCCTGCCAATTCGTCTGGCAAACCCGCAACTAGTGTGCTATCATTTCTAGACTATGACGCTATCCGCCCGACTCCCACGCCTCGCCCTAATTGCCGCCCTTTGGCTCCTCCCCGCCTCGTCCGCCCTGCGCGCCGAAAATAGCAACATATCCCGCTACGACCCGCGCATGGCCGAGCAGCACGCAACCCTCGATGCCAACGGCGTCAAATGGATTGACGGCCGCCATCTCCCCCTTGAAGGCAAGGCCTTCGCCAATACCGAACGCTACTACGACCGCCTACCCTCCAACGTCACCGAAAGCGTCAACCCCGGCGTGCGCGCAATGAAGAACCACACCGCCGGAATGCAATTCCGCTTCGCCACCGACTCCCCCCGCCTCACCTTTCGCTGGACACCCCTGCACCCCGAACTCGCCATGGACCACATGCCCGCCACGGGTGTCAGCGGCATCGATGTCTACCGCCGAAAGCCCGGCGGAGTTTGGCGCTACTGCAAGACGGGAAGGTGCTACAGAGCCGACGGCGCGACCCTTACTCTCGACTGGACTCCCGGCGACGAATGCCTCGTCAACCTGCCCCTCTACAACGGCATCCGGTGCTTTTCCCTCGGCATCAATCCTGCGGCCCAGATCCGTCCGCTGCCACCCAGGAAAAGCGGCATTTCCAAGCCAGCGGTCTTCTACGGCACATCCATCACCCACGGCGGTTGCGCGTCGCGACCGGGGCTCTCTTTCGTCAACATCATCGGGCGCGAGCTGGACATTCCGGTGGTCAATCTCGGCTTTAGCGGCAGTGGGAGGATGGAGCTTGAAATGAGCCGGCACCTGGCCGCCATCGACGCCTCTTGCTATGTGCTCGACTGCCTCTGGAATATGAACCTGCCGCTCATCAAGGAACGCTACGAGCCCTTCATTCGCAACCTCCGGCGGCTCCGGCCCGAGACACCCATCGTCATGGCCGGGCGCAGCGATGTCTTCTCCACCCGCCACAGCGATTCGGACCGTTTCGTCCAATCGCTCCACGCCAAACTCGTCGCGGAAGGGTGGCAAAAGCTCTACTTCCTGCCCCCCGACGAGATGTATCCGCCCGGCGGCGAGGGTACCGTCGACGGCGTCCATCCCAACGATTTGGGCATGGCCGCCCACGCCAAGGCCTACGGGAAAATCCTGCGTACCGCCCTGGGCCTTTCCAACTAACCTCCGGCCCCGAAAGGTGCCCGCGAACCACCCCCGCAGGTGTCTACGAACAGAACCCCTTCGCGCCAACCTTTTGGGGATGGCAAAAGCGGCGACACTGTGGTATCCTATCCCGCCGCAACCGCAAGGGAAAGGTCGATACGATGGAACCCGTACTTAAGCAGATGGCCGTCATCTTCGCCATGATGGTCCTCGGATATTGCGCCTGGCGCCGCCGCTGGATTACCGCGACCGGAAGCGGCGAACTCTCGACAATCGTCGTCAACATCCTCAACCCCGTCCTCATCCTCCAAGGCGCCCTCGCGCAGAAGTCCAGGCCGTCCGCCGGACTGCTCGTGCAGAACCTCTGGATGAGCCTGCTGTGCTACTTCATCCTCCTGACAAGCGGACCTCTGCTGGTGCGACTCGTCCGCCCGCGCCCCGGAAACGAACGCCTCTACCTGCTCATGACCGCCACCACCAATGTCGGATTCATGGGCATCCCCGTGCTCGTCGGACTCTATGGACCGGGGGTGATGATACACATCGTCTTCTACATCATCTGGTGCAATGTTGTGCTCTACACCTACGGTCTCTACCTCGCCTCCAAAGCCTCCGGCGAACCCCATCCGTTCGGCTGGAAGCAGCTAATGAATCCGGGTCTTCTGGCCTCATTGGCGGCTTTGGCGCTCTTCCTTCTCGACATACGCGCGACGGGGCCGGTGCTCGAGTTTTTCACCTATGTGGGTAAATCCTGCATCCCGCTTTCCATGCTGCTGATCGGGGCGTTCGTGGCCCAGGCGGACTTGCGGCACACCTTTGAAAACCGGAAGGTCTACTCCTACACGCTGCTCAAGATGGTGCTCATCCCGGTGGCGGTGGCGCTGTTGGCGCGGTACATTCCGGTGGACAGGACGGTGCGCGGGGTCTTCGTGGTGGAGACGGCGATGCCGGTGGGGACTTTGACCGCGCTCATTGCACGCCAGTACGGGATGGATACGGTCACCTGCACCGAGTCGATTGTCGTCACGACGCTCGTCTCGATGGTGAGCGTCCCGCTCGTCTTCGCCTGCATGGGCTAGCCGGAGATAGGCACCTCCGGCCCCCAAACCTGCCCGAGAAGGCCCCCCGTTCGAGGCAACCTTTCACCCCCGGAGGTTGCTATCAAAAGAGGCGCATCGTACGCGGGATTGCCTTGTAGCGCGGGTAGCCGTCGGGGGCGAGCGTCTCCTCCAGGCGGATGATTCCCGTGCGGCGCGGGGAGATACGGATGGACGAGTTGTGCGCGTGGAAGACATACCACATCCGCCCTTCGGCGTCAAAGACCACGTCCCCGTGGCCCGTGCCGTTGAGCCCCGTCTCTTCACGGCTCAGGACCGGGTACTCCTGAAGCTTCTTCCACGGACCAAGGGGCGAATCCGCCACCGCCGCGCACACGCAATAGTCCGGCGAACGGTAGTCATTCGTGCTGTAGAAGAGCACATATTTCCCGTGACGCTTGATGACCGACGGCCCCTCCGCCGTGCTCGGACTCGTCCCGTACCGCTCCGTGAAAGTCTTCCCTTCCTTGGCATACTCCGCCCGGTACTTCGCATTGAGCGCCTCGTACTTCGGCTCAAGCGGCTTGAGTTCCCAAGGCTTATCCCGCTTGACGCAGCAAACCGGCTTTCCGACAAACTGCTTCAAATCCGCCGAGAGCTCCACTGCCGCAATTCCGGGGAAGGAGATGTCCGACCAATAGGCGTAGACCTTCCCATCTTCGTCAATAAAGATACCCGGGTCGATGCGCGGATGACTGCCTTCCGCGCGAGGGAAATCGGCGTACTTGCGGTAGGGCCCTTCGAGTTGGTCCGAGACCGCGATGCCCCAACGATACCCGGCGGTGTAGGCCAAACAATACTTCCCGTTCCAGCGAAAGATCTGCGGCGCCCAGAAACAATGATGCTCGAAGTGTTCGCTGTTGGGAAGGATGGCATTCTGGTCTAGCTTGGTGGGCAGGACAGACCAGTCGACGAGGTTCGTCGAAGTATAGATTGTGAAGCGGCCCTCTTTAGACTTGCAGTCGTTGTCTGAGCCTACCATCGCATAGAGTCCTTGGTAGGAAAGGACTGCGGGGTCGGGTACCAAAACCTCTGCGCAGAGGGCAAGGGGCAGGAGCAAGAGGGGGGCGAGAAGGGATTTCATGGGTAGCCTTTCGGTGGGGTTAAAACCAGATAGAAAACCAGTTGTCGGGGTCGTTGATGTTGGAGGCGGAGGCGAAGTCGGTGACCTCCACCTGGTACTCGTGGTCGCTGCGGGTGAGGGTCAATCTCCAGGTTTTGGGGACGGCTGCGTTGGCAGCGCGTTTGGGGGCTGGTTCGAGGCGGGCGCAGTAGTTGAGGTGGGCGAGTGTGGTGTCGTGGAGGGTCTGGGATCGGCTGTTGCCGTTGAGGCGGGACTTGGCCAGGACGAGGGGTCCGCGGCGGATGCTCATGGCGCGGAAGGTTCGGGAGAGGTTGGCCATTTCGGGGGTATACCACTCCATGAAGTGGGTGGTGTACTGCATCACGTTGGTGCCGTTGGGCTGGGGGGACGGGAAGACGGGTTCTTCGTAGGCTTCGACGTTGTGGAGGGTCGGGGAGAGGTCGAACTGGAGGGTCAGGCGGGTGGTGCCGGCGGGGGCGTCAAGGGTGAGCCAGCCGTCTGGGCTCTGGGCAATCTTTCCGTTGAGTCGCGTCTGGCGGGACCAGGCGGGGTTGCGCAGGCGGACGGTGGTGGGTTGGTTCAAGTCGAGGCGTATGGTAAGCACCTCACCGTCCCAGGGGTAGGCACCTCTGATGCGGACAGATGCGTTGGAAAGGGTGGCGTCGGTATCAAAGAATTGGGCGATGGCGAGGGAGCCGTCGGGGCGTCGGGTGACGGCGGTTTGGGTGAGGTCTTCGAGTGCGCGCATCATATTGTCGGGGCAGCACTGGTGCTCGAACATGCCCGCCTGAGGGGGCGCGGAGAGGTGACGGGTGCCGTGGGATCGAACGATGTGGGCGCCCCATCTGCCGCCACGCTCGACGCCCGCGAGATAGGCATTGCAGAAGGCCAGTTCAAGCGCATCGGCGTAGCGGGTCGAGCCGGTCAGGGCGTAGAGTTCGCGGTTCAGACGCATCCAGTGGATGACATCGCAAAGTTCGGTCATGGCGTTTACCCGGTGGCGCGCGTCGAGGAAATGGTCGAAGTACCCGACCGAGCCCAAATGGTTCAGCTCCTCGGCAACCAGATGGTCGTAATAAGCCACGACATCCGAGAGCGGCGCTTGCTCGCCCGTCAGCCGGCAGTAGGCCACCACGCCCTCCAGACAACTCATTATCTCGTAGGCCTTCGCCCAGTAGGTCGGGGTCGGGTACCAGGACATGATGGGCTCTTTGCGGCGAGCGTCTTGGAGGATGCGGCACGGGTTGGCGGGTCCCTCGGAGAAGGCTTTGACGATGTCCCGGCAGAAGGCACGGTAGCGGGTCTCTCCGGTCAACTCCGCGAGTTCGACCATAGGCTTGAGGATGCTCATTGCCGAGACACCATGCCACTCCCCTGCCTGCTCCAATCGGACCCCGAGCCTGCCCAGCTGCGCCATCAAATGGTCGGCTAGACGCACCGCCGCGTCAAGGAACTCCTGCTCGCCAGTCAAGCGGTGGATTTCAATCAGTGCCCACAAGGTGTACTTGCGGCTCCAGACATTGAAGCCCTTGGCAATCTGGTCGGCCTCGTGGTAGGTTCCGATGTAGCCGTCGGGCCGCTGGTGCGCCTTGAGGAAGGCCCGCGCCTTGGTCGCAATCCACCCTTTGAGTTCCGCATCGCCGGTGTAACGCGCGGCCACGGTCAGGGAGAGCATCGTCTTGCCCCAGTACTCCCCTTGCCAGACATTCCAGCCCGATTTGGAGTCGTAGCAGGTGGTGAAGGCGTGCTCGGCCTCGTCGTAGAGCGCGCCGCGCGCCCAGGAGGAGTTGGCACGCGCCTGGATCATCTCCTCGAAGACCTCCCCGACCCGACCGCCAAAGCGGACTTCGGGCTCGGAGGCACTAAGGAATGGGACCATAAGCAAGGCAGGAATCAGGAGCAGAGGTAGGCACTTCATAGGGCAAGAGGTGGTAAACTCAAAGGGCGAAAGATACCAAACTTGCGGTCGGTGCGTCAACCACAAGTTGGCTGGATCTCTTCCCTGGAATGGCGGCCACGGCTAGCGGAGATAGAGGACGGTGCCGGAGACCGAACCAATCTCTGGGGGTATTTCCGCCCAGAAAAGAGGTGTCTCGAAGTCCTCGTTGGCAAAGCGATACCACTCGGTGGTGATGTTCTCGGCCGTGACCTCGGTCGGTCCGTCGACATTCCACACCAAGGCGCGTAGCGCCGTGAGATAAGGTTCGGTAAAACAGCCGACGCCGCCATAGTCGCCATTGCTGAAGCGGATATCGAACAGATGCCAGCCCGCCTTCGTGGGAACATAGGTAGCAGGAGAGCCGGAAAGGGTCGTGCTCTCGCCGTCAGGGTCGGTGATGCGTACCCGGTAGTAGTCATTGAACGAACCCGCGATATTGTAGGAGGCGCCCTTGCGAAGTTTCATCCAGAACTGGTAGGCAGCCGTGCCAATGCTTAAGACCTGCTCCCCGTATTGGATGCCTGCCCACTGCTTGTTTCCCGCGAAGGCAAGACCAGTGCTGGAGACAACCTTGTTGGTCGGGGTAAAGTCCATATCATCATCCGCGACACTAGTCCCATACTTCATCCCCGGAGAAAGGGTTCCAATCTCCGTCCAGTTCCACACCAGTCGGGCATTCTCGTAGTTTGCATTGTAGTCGATTGTCGCCTTGTTGCCCGTCCCGGAAGTAGTCGTCCCATCCATCAAAGTCAGCGTCCAACCCGAGCACTTGAGTAGGGCGGAAAGGGTGGAATTGGTGGCATACTTGCTCATCGAGAAGGTGTAGGACTGCCCGCTTTCCAAGTTATGATCCCAGCCCAATCCCCAATTCTCCGCGGCCAGAAGCTGCGTATCGCTCTCGACTTTGATGCCAGGGACGCTGGCGTAGAGGAAGGTATCTTCGTCGGTGTTGATGAACTTCTTCCAACTGCTGACATTCTCATCGGTGCAGTCGACGATGCCCGGCTCGGCATTCCAGAGCAACCCAGCTTCCGCCGTGGAGAATGGCGTCTCACTCGGTCCGCAGTTGTAGCCGTTGGGGGCAAGTTCTACGCGAATCTGGCACCAGCCGTCGGTTTCCGGCGTGAAGGAAGCTATCGCCAAACCATGCGACTTGTCGAATATCGTTTTGGTCGGCTGGCCCTCGGGAGCAATTTCGAGAGATAGGTAGGAGCCGTGCCCATATTGCCGTGCGAAGTGGTACTCCGTCCCGCCCGTCAGATACCAGAACCCACTGTAGACCCAGCAGGAGGCAGTCCAACACATCGCATAGGTCGTCCCGTTGACCGTATAGGTTGCAGTGGACCATCTGTTGGCCCAAGTCCCTGTGCAGGCGAAGAGCGCGCCGGGGACAATAGCCGCCTCGGTATTAAAGATAGGGTCGCCCGCCTCTGACTGACTATACATCATCTGGCGAACTCCCGGCGTCAACTCTGCCGAGGAGCAAACTGTGAAGCAAACGGCTGCCAGCCCGAGCAGGCGCCGCAGAGACG
>JBJFGP010000112.1:0-3413 GCA_051892815.1 Kiritimatiellia bacterium
CGCAATCGAGACCGGGAAGTGCGCTATTTGGCGTCCAGTGGCGCCGTAGGCGGAAAGGGTGAAACGGTCCAAATCAATCTCCAGCCGCGCGGCAGGCTCAAGGGCGACATCTTTCGTGTTGGGGACTACCAAGACCGTTCCGACTGGGGGATTTGGGAATGTAGCAGTGGGGTTCAGTCGTACCAACGCTTTGGGCGAAAGGTGGTAATCTTCGGCAACCAGTTCTGCTATAGACTCGAACCCCATCGTTGGTAGCTTTGCCCGAGCCTCCCATTCGGGGGGAATGTCGACTAGTGCCGCGTAGTCCTCTTGTGAGACCGTATGCGAAGTCAACAGCCAATCGGCGGCTAACTCTTCCAGAGGGAATTGCTCACCGGCAGATGCCTTTTGCCACGCTTTCCACGCCGCAACCGACTTTGTTCCAAATACGCCGTCTATCGAACCACACGAAAAGTTGTGTCGATCCAACCATACTTGCAGCAACAGCACATCTATCCAGCGCGGTTGGTGTAGCGGAAAACCCTGTGCGGCCGCTGCGGCGGTAATCGGAGGTGTTGCCTGACTTGGGATGGGCGTCTGCCTGTTTGGTTTGACCGTTGAACCCAATGCCGTGCCGACGCACAACAGCAACGCGGCAATCAAGGCGTAGCGGCTACAGGCAAGGCGCATTCAGACCTCAAACCTTGCGGGCCTTGGCGTCAAACTCTTGCGCAAAAGCGCGGTACGCCTGCGCCCCCTTGCCCGTCGGATCGTAGGTGACAACCGGTTGCCCGAAACTGGGCGCCTCGCCGATGCGGATATTGCGGGGAATGACCGTCTCGTAGACCTTCTCCCCGAAATGGCTACGTACCTCCGCGACCACATCCGCGCAAAGATTCGTCCGCCCGTCATACATCGTCATCAGGATGCCCTCAAGCGGCAGATTAAACGGTTCGAGAATCTTCCCCGTAATGGTGCTCAGCCCCTCCATCGCGTAATACTCGCACTGCATCGTCACCAACACGCTGTCGACTGCCGCAATCGCAGAAGTCATCAGAATCCCCAAAGAGGGCGGACAGTCCAGCAGAATATAGTCGAACACCCCCGACTGGCGAACAGGCGACAAAGCCTCCCGGACCGCGGCCAAGTGGTTCCCCCGGCGTGCAATCTCAATCTCAACCCCGCAAAGGTCGAGTTCGGAGGGAATGATATTGAGATTCTCGATTGGAGTGCCGGTAATAATCTCCCCAATCGGAGACTCCCCCAGCAGCACCGGGTAGAGACTCTTCCCCGGTTGCGGAACCACGCCAAGACCACTGGTGGCGTTAGCCTGCGGATCCAAGTCGATGACCAGAACCGTCCGTCCCATAGCCGCCAAAGACGCCGCTAGATTGACCACCGTGGTCGTCTTTCCAACCCCCCCCTTTTGGTTCGCCACGGCTACGATTTTCGTCTGTCGTGCTTGCATCCCGGCTCCCAATGAATCAACTACCGCTTGATCATCCCTTGTTCCCGGGCGTAGGCAAACAGCCCACCCGCGGCGATGACCGGCGCGACCGAACCGGCCGGTTTCAAAGCAAAGACCTGCCCGTCCCGCAAGCGGACAATCGTATTTGCATCAAGGTCGATTGTTGCCTCTTCGCCAGTAGCAAACGCGTCGCACAAGCGCATCTCCGACTCCAGCGGATAGACTTCACCCGTGGCCACGGCATTGCGGAAAAAGATACGCGCATAACTCTCTGCGACAACCGCTTTCGCACCCGCCGCGCCAAGGCAGATAGGCGCGTGTTCGCGGCTGGAACCGCAACCAAAGTTACGCCCGGCAATCACAATTGCGTAGGGGGTGGTACCGTCGGGATTGCTGGCGAACTTGATTTGATCTTCGGGCAGACCTGCCAAGGCGTAAGACCCCAACTTGCGATACTCCTCCGGGATTGTCGGCACGAGATTCAGGTAGCAGGCGGGTATGATGAGGTCCGTGTCGATGTTGTCCTGAAGGACATAAACTTTGCCAGTGATGGTGTTCATCTGAGTCGGCTCCGTGGAAAAGGGATTGGTTAGCGAGGGGCGGCGATATGCCCGGCAATGGCCGAGGCTGCTGCCGTGTAGGGGGACGCCAGGTAGATTTGGGAGTCTTTGGATCCCATACGACCAATGAAGTTCCGGTTGGTCGTGGAGACTACCACTTCATTCCCCTTCGTGCGTCCGAAGGTGTCAACCGGACCACCCAGGCAAGCGGCGCAAGAGGGCTTGGCCAAGGGTTCGCATCCGGCGGCATCGAAGATTTCATGGAGTGTGCGACCATTGATGGTCAAGGTGTCGATGGCGTGTGCGACTTTGCAGGTGGCGGGGACGAGACAGGTTCGGACGGATACGTGTTTACCGTCGAGGACTTGGGCAGCCATCAGGAAGTCCTCTATCTTCCCGCCGGTGCAGGAGCCGATATAGACTTGGTCGATTTTGATGTCTGTTTTATCCGCCGCTGGCGCGTAGTTTCCGGGCAGATGGGGGCATGCGACGCAGGGGACGAAGGTAGAGGCGTCGTAGCGAATGGTTTTCAGGCATGGGGCGTCGGAATCACCATAAAGTGGGGTAAACGGCTTGTCTGTCCTGGCCCTGACATAGTCTATGGCTTTCTGGTCGGGATTGATGATGCCGTTCTTGCCTCCTGCCTCGATAGCCATGTTGCAGATGGTCATGCGCTCCTCGATTGAGAGGGCTTCTATGGCGCTGCCGGAGAACTCCATCGCGCAGTAGGTGGCGCCATCAACGCCGATATCACCAATGACGCGAAGGATGATGTCCTTGCCGGTCACCCGGGGCGGAAGGTTGCCGTCGATGATGATGCGGATGGTTTCGGGTACTTTGACCAGAAGTTTGCCGGTGCCCATCACGAAGCCTGCGTCGGTGTTGCCGATGCCGGTTGCAAAGGCTCCGAGTGCGCCGTGGGTACAGGTGTGGGAGTCGGTTCCGAAGATGACCTCTCCTGGGCGGACATGGCCCTCTTCGGGGAGTGTGACGTGGCAGACTCCCGAGTAGGTTTTGTCTGCCGGATCGTAGAAGTAGGGCAACCCCTGCTCGCGCACGAATTCGCGCATGGTGTCAACATTCCGGTGGGCCTTTTCGTCGGCAGTATGGATGTAGTGGTCGGGGATGATGACGACGCCTTCTTTGTCGAAAACCTTGGCGTTTGCGCCGAATTCGCGCTTGAAGACGCCGACTGTCCCGGGGCCGCAGACATCGTGGGTCAGGAGGACATTGGCTTTGACCCAAATGTTGTCGCCGGGCTTGACTGCGGGGAGGCCTGCTGCCCGTGCGAGAATCTTTTCGGTGAGTGTCATCATGGTCTGTCTACTTTCTGAATAGTGCGAAGAAGCGGTCTTGGAATCGGTCGAAGAGTCCGCGCTGCTTGAGCATTTTACCGAGCGGTTTGA
>JBJFGP010000113.1:0-3393 GCA_051892815.1 Kiritimatiellia bacterium
ACATCAAGCGGTTTTTCAAGTTGCCCGGTGAACGCGCGCCGGATAATCGTGCCACACCTCTGCATCTGCTCTATTTGGGGCGGAAAAACCCTTTGAAGGGGCTGGATGTGTTGCAGGTCGCGTTGGATCAGTTGAAAGGTGTCGTCCCGTTTGAGTTCAAGGCGGTGAGCAATACCTTTGGCGAGGAGAAGGAGAAGGTGTGGGCGTGGTGCGATGTGCTGGTGCTGCCAACGCTGTCGGATAACTTTGGACTTGTGGTGGCGGAGGCGCTGGAGCGCGGGAAGCGGGTGATTACAACGGATGGGGCACCAGCTTGGGGGGATGGAAATAGTTATGGCGGCAGGCTGGTCTACTTGCGTGGGTATCGGGAGGGTTCGGCGGAGGAGCGAGTTTCGCTGCTTCGGGAGGCTATTGTGGGGCTATGCGCTCGAACGCGCTGAGGAGCGTTGGGTAGGGGCTAGGCGTGGAGGAGGGAGAATGGGTAGACTTTCTTTGCGCCGGCTTTTTTGAGTGCGATGGTGCAGTTGGCGGTGGTGGCGCCGGTTGTGATGACATCGTCGACGAGGAGGACTCGGGCGCCTTGAAGGCGTGGTGAGGGGATAGCTCGGAAGGCGCCTTGGGTATTGCGGGCTCGGGCGGCTCGGGTGAGGTTGGTCTGTGTCTTTGTGGCGACGATGCGCTTGCAGAGTGTGGCGTCGACGGGAATGCCGGAGCGGCGGGAAAGGGCTTCGGCGAGGAGTTGGGATTGGTTGTAGCCTCTCTGGCGCAAGCGTCGCGGGTGGAGGGGCACGGGAATGATGAGCTCGACGGGGCGTTCTTCAAGCAATAGTTGGAGTGGTCCCCACATGAGTTCTCCGAGTTCGTCGGCGAGTTCGGGGGCTTGTCGGTATTTGAGGTGGTGGACGAGGGCGCGTGAGGCGGGGGTCATGCGCAGGGCGGAGCAGGGGAGGCGGGAGGGGATGAGTTTGATGGCGCAATGGGTGCAGACGTGGCAACCGGGACGGTCGCTTTCGCGTCCACAGAGTGGGCAGGTGCGGGGGAAGAGGTAGGTAAGAAGGTTGTCGAGGAGGCGTCGGATGCGGCTCGCAGGGCGGGGCGGGTCAGTGTACGGATTCGTTGACGTAGCGCTTGATGTCATAGCCTTGGGCGAGGGCGAGTCCGGCGATGTAGAGCATCAGGACGGCTGGGCTCCGGAAGGGAATGTCGAAGGTGCTGTGGATTAGAATGACGGCTGTAGCCCAGAGCATGGCGGTGCTGACGGCGTTGAATCGGAATGCCCAGGGAATGGCGCGGATGGCGGTGGTGTCGATTTGGTTGGTGGAACGCCACCAGGAGCAGCTCATGGGGACCAGGAGTCCGGCGAGGATGGCGAGCATCAGACCAAGTCCGACGATGCCGTGTTCGCAGAGGAACTGCACGGCGTCGTTGTGGATGTTGGCCTGCCCGGTGCCGCGCAACTGCTTCCACTCTTCTCTAGGAAGGTATTGGTAGGCGAGGTGGGGGTAGCCCCATCCGCCACAACCAAAGCACCTGTAGTCCTGCCACATATCAAGGGCACACTGGACTTGGTAGTTACCTGTCATGCGCTGAGAAAAGAAGGAAGTCCAGTCGGTGGTGCGTATCTCTTCGACCGTGGGGTTCTTATGAGCGCTGCCGAGGAGTGCAACGGAGATGAGGAGAAGGGCGGTGACGATGGCGTAGACTTTGTAGCGGGATCCTTTCCCGAGGCGTTTCCACGAGCGAATCAGGAAGTAGCCACCGAGAATCAAAATGGTCAAGGCGAGAAAGAGGATGCCGGCGCGCGAGAGTGAGAGTGTGGCGCCGATTGCGTTGAGCAGGAGAGGAATGAGGATGGTGTTGCGCTGGTAGGCTCGCTCGTCCCGGTCATTATCGCGGTACCAAATGGCAATGCCGATACAGATGGTTGTCGCCAGCACGAAGTAGGCGGCGGCGAAGTTGGGGTATCCGAAGGAGGCGAAGAAGTGGCTCGGCAGTTTCAAGGAACCGTGCAGAAAAGAGGAACCATTGGTATACTGTAGAATGCCCAGAAGGGAGAGCACGCCCGCCGACCAGCACATCAATTCGAGCAACAGGCGCTTGGAACGCTTGAGCAGTCCGTGCTTGGCCGCGAGCACGGCGGCGAGCGCGGGCGCGAACCACCAGAGGACGCAAGTCGCCTCGGATGGCTTCACGCAACTGGGCAGCCAGGAGACAGGCGGCGCGGAGTAAATCCACGAGAGCGTCTCCTTGAGGTAGACCAACTGCCGGGGACCGTTGAGCGCCTGAATCCCGAGCAGCAGTGCGAGCCCGAGAGAGAGCCAGAGAAGTGGATCGCGGAAGAATCCCGCCCATGCGCGGGCCCGTGCCTGGAAAAGGTTTTCGCTCTTCTTCTGCTGGGGAAAGAGCATCAGCGCCTGAAGCGTCGCGAGCGTCAGCCACGGAGCCCAAAGCTTCAGCCATTCGCCCCTCGTCCCCCCGCCCAAGAAGGAGTAGAGCAGAAAGACTGTCAGGACATGGACCAGGACGAGATTGTTGAGGAACCACTTCATAGCCATCTCCACCTAGTATCGGTAGTGGTCCGGCTTGAAGGGACCTTCGGGTTTGACGCCGATATAGTCGGCCTGCTCCTGGGTCAAAACCGTCAACTTCGCGCCCAGCTGACCAAGGTGCAGACGCGCCACCTCCTCGTCCAGGCTCTTGGGGAGGCGATGGACGGCAATCGGATGGCGTTCTTGCCAGAGCCGAATCTGCGCCAGCGTTTGATTCGTGAAGGAATTCGACATAACAAACGAGGGATGTCCCGTGGCGCAACCGAGGTTGACCAGCCGCCCCTCAGCCAGCAAGTAGATGGAATGCCCGTCAGGGAAAGTATACTTGTCTACCTGGGGCTTGATATTAGTGTGCACGACCCCAGGCCAGGCTTTGAGGCGAGCCACCTCTATCTCATTGTCGAAGTGGCCGATATTGCAGACAATAGTCTGGTCGCGCATACGACTCATGTGCTCGGCAGTGATGACATGGCAGTTCCCCGTTGCCGTCACGAAGATGTTCGCATACGGCAAAGCATCCTCGACGGTGGCAACCTTATACCCCGCCATGCAGGCTTGGAGTGCGCAAATGGGATCTGCCTCCGAGACCCACACCTGCGCATGGGCGCTGCGCATCGATTCAGCACACCCCTTCCCGACATCGCCATACCCGCAGACAAATGCGAGCTTACCCGCCACCATCACATCCATCGCACGCTTGATGCCGTCCACTAGGGATTCGCGGCACCCGTAGATATTGTCGAATTTGGACTTGGTGACGGAATCGTTGACGTTGATTGCTGGCAAGAGGAGTTTGCCTTCGGCTTCAAGCCGATAGAGCCGATGGACGCCTGTCGTGGTCTCC
>JBJFGP010000114.1:0-3385 GCA_051892815.1 Kiritimatiellia bacterium
ATGGGATTCTGAGATGAAAAAGATGGATAAGAAAACCGCCCCTTCCAAGCAACCTTCCGCCTGGGACACTGTCCAGATTGCGCGCCATCCCCAACGCCCCTTGCTCGTCGACTACCTTGAAGGACTCTTCACGAACATTATCGAGCTCCACGGCGATCGGGCCTTTGGAGACGACCGGGGAATGTTCGCCGGATTCGCCACTTTGGGCGCAGTCCGTGCCGTCGTGGTCGGGCACCGCAAGGGCCGGACGGTTGAAGAGAAGATTGCCGACAACTTCGGCATGGCGTCCCCGGAAGGCTACCGCAAGGCTCTGCGCGCGATGCGTTTGGCGGAGAAGTTCGGCTTGCCGGTCATTGCCTTCGTCGATACGCCCGGAGCCTACCCGGGCGCGGACGCGGAGGCCCGTGGTCAGGCGGAAGCGATTGCCCGCAATCTCGCCGAGATGTCGCTGCTCAAGACGCCCATTGTGGTGGTTGTGACGGGCGAAGGAGGCAGCGGCGGGGCGCTCGGGATTGCGGTCGGCGACCGCATTCTGATGCTGGAGCACGCCATCTATTCGGTCATCTCTCCGGAGGGTTGCGCGTCGATTCTTTGGCGTGATGGAAAGATGGCTCCCCAAGCCGCGGAAGCCCTCCAGCTCACGGCACCTTCGCTCCAGAAACTTGGGGTGGTCGACGCGATTGTCCCCGAGCCGAAGGGGGGCGCGCACGCCAATCCCAAGGCCGCCATCAAAGCGGTCGGCGAGGCGATTCTCAAGCAGCTTGCCGAACTCAAGGAGTTCACCCCGAGCGAACTCGTCGAGCAGCGCTACGCCAAGTTCACCGCCATGGGCCGCCACGCCTAGAGCCCCACTCCGCATCCTGTTCCAATCCAACCCCGCCGGTCGAACCGCACCAGCCGTTTCTCCGGCGGCTTTCCATTTTCATCCGCAGCAGGTTGCCACCCGTCGCCCCGGAAGGTGCCTACCAAATCCCCCGGCGGATAGCCACCTTTCGCCCCCGGTGGTGGCAACCTGCGCCCCCCGAAGGTGCCAACCTGTCGTCACCGCGCGAAGCGATTTTCCGCCGCCGAGGCAAAGCGGGTTTGACAATGCTGCCCGGTTTTGATACCTTCTCGCCCTTTCCGTTCCGGGCAGGACACCAGACCCGACCGTTGCGCTTCCGGCGTGCCTGCCCACGAGAGAGGAGCCTCCAGTGGAAGTCTGGTCTGCACTGCTATTGATTCTTGGCGCCTGCATCGCACTGGCCCTGACGCGCCATTCGCGCCTCGCCGGCCGGATCGGATGCACCTTCGCCCTGATGGGATGCCTCGGCGCCCTCGCCGGAGACCTCCTCCGGTCCTTCGCCCTCCTGGGCTTGGCGCCCGCCGCCGACCGGCTTCCAACCCTCTTCCGACTGCCCGTCGAACTCGTCGGCGCCTGCGCCGCCCTCCACACCCTCGGCTACCTCAAAGGCCACGGCGAAGAGAAAAGCGGAATCTACTGGTTCCTCTACAACCTCACCCTCGCCTCCATGCTAGCCGTCACCGCCGCGCCAACCTTCTGGCGCTTCGCCGTCGCGTGGGAGTTCATGGGCCTCTTCAGCGCCGGACTCGTCGCCTTCGACGCCCGCAGCGAACGCGTCCGCAACGCAACCTGGACCTACCTTGTCGCCAGCCACGCCGGCATCCTCCTGCTTATCGCCGCCGCCGGTCTCAAGAACTACTCCATCCCCTTCGCGACCGCCGCCCTCCTCCTCGGATTCGGACTCAAAGCCGGCTTTCCCGGGCTCCATGTCTGGCTCCCCGAAGCTCATCCCGCCGCGCCTGCGCCCGTATCCGCCCTCATGTCCGCTGCCATGGTCAACCTTGGACTCTACGGTATTCTCCGCTTTCTTCCTTGGCAACCAAATCTCTTCGCCCTGGGCACCACGCTCTCCCTTCTTGGGGCACTTGGCGCCCTCGGAGGAATCCTCTTCGCGCTCTCCCAGAGCGACATCAAACGCCTCTTGGCCTACTCTACCATCGAGAACATCGGAATCATCACTCTTGCCGTCGGCGTAGCCACCCTCGGCCTCGCTTCGAACAACGAGCGCATGTTCCTTCTTGCCTCCTCCGGCGCCGTTCTCCACCTGCTCAGCCACGCCTTCCTTAAAGCCTCTCTCTTCCTTGGCGCCGGCGCAATCTACAAAGCCACCGGCACGCTTGACTCCGATTCTCTCGGCGGACTTGCCCGGAAGATGCCCCGCACCGCCACCCTTTTCCTGCTCAACGCCATTGGCATTTGCGGCTTGCCGCCGATGAATGGCTTTCTCGGCGAACTCCTCGTCTACTTGGCACTCTTCGAGGGCATTGCCGCCGCCCACGGCGCCGTTTCCTGCCTATCCGTCGGTCTCGTGATTGCCTTGGCCGTGACCGGAGGGTTTGCGGCATTGGCCTTCGCGCGTCTCTACTCGTCGGTCTTCCAGGGTGAACCGCGCAGCGAGATGGCTAGGCAGGTACGGGAGTCGCCCGTGTGTATGATTCTCCCCCAATCGTTGCTACTGGCGTGCTCGATTCTTATATTGGTGCTGATGGCATTCGTGCCTATCGGCGGGGAGATTGGCACCTTGCTGAGGGCTCCGGTCTTGGCCGCCCGCTTCTCGGTCGGGTTGGTTGGCTTGACCCTGCTTCTCATGCTGATCCGCCGCTTTTGCCTGCCCCGGACGAGAAGCCTTTCTTTGCGCCCGACTTGGGATTGCGGCTATGCGGAGCCGACGGCGCGGATGGCCTACACGGGGTCTGCCTTCGCCCAGCCGGCGACGGACTTCCTGGCGCCTCTGACGGGCTCTGAGAAGGTTCTCGATCGTGACGACGGGTTGTTTCCCGCGAAGGCCTCCATTGCCGTGGAGACGCCGGATGCGGGGGTTGCGAGGTTGTGGCGTCCGCTCTTCCGGCGGGTGGCAATCCTGGCCGAGTGGAGCCATCGTCTGCAGGCAGGCTATCTACACTTTTATATCCTGGCGATGGCGCTGGCGGTGGTCGCGATGCTGGTTTGGGGATTTGGCTTCAACTGAGGGTTTGGTACCGATGGCCTGGCTGATTTCGTTGCTCCTTTCACTGCTACTCTCGCCGCTTCTGCCGGGGGTAATCAACAAGACAAAGGCGTGGTTTGCCGGGCGCCGAGGCCCGCGGCTGCTGCAACTCTACTGGGACATTTTCCGCCTGCTTCGCAAGGCACCCGTGCGCAGCCTGACGGCGACTCCGCTCTTTACGCTCGCCCCGGCGGCAAACCTGGCGACGCTGCTTTTGGCGGCGCTGCTGCTCCCGTGCGGAATGAACCCGTCGCCCCTGGGATTTGCGGGAGACGCGGTGCTTTTCTTCTACCTCCTGGGCTCGGGGCGCTTTCTGACCATCCTCGCGGCAATGG
>JBJFGP010000115.1:0-3384 GCA_051892815.1 Kiritimatiellia bacterium
GTTCCGGCGAATTCGTCTGACGGGAGCCAGACATTGAGGAATGCGGTACCGACCTTGAAGTCGGATTCGGCCTTGAGTTGGTAGCAGAGCGTTGCCTTTTGCCCCTCCTGTTTCGCGGTGAAGGCGCCCTTGAGCGTCTGGTTTCGGTTGCACCAAATCTGTACGGGGAAGGGGGCGTCGTCGCGTGCCGGCAGTTCGCCGTTCGCCGACATATTGTGCCAGTTGGCCATCGGCTGGAAGACGATGGCCTTGCCTTTTGCGTCGGGGGCTGAGAGTTCCGCACGACCGGAGGGATAGACGGTCAGCGTGGATGCCGCAAGCGAACCTGCCGCGAAGAGCGGCAGCAGGGCGGCGATTGGGTGGATTCTCATGGGTTATGCTCCTTGTTTTGGGGTGCCGCGAGGCGGCGGAATCTGGTTGAAAGGCTACTCTTTGGCAAGTTCAGTGATGATGAGCGCGGCCCATTGGAGGGCTTTGAGGAATTGGTCGTCACCGAACGATTCGTTGGGACAATGGATCTTGTCCTCTTCCCGCCCCCAGCCCACCAGCAACGGCGCTGCGCCGGAGACCGCCCTCAAGCGCGCCACGACGGGGATGGACGCGCCTTCCCACTTGTAGACGGGACCGCGCGGGTCGATGAGCGTGAGGACTTCGCGGGCGATGGTGTCGACTGGCGTTCCGATTGGTAGGCGAAAACCGGGTTCAAGGCCTGTAATCTCCGAGAACGACACCTTGCAACCTCTTGGGGTATGAGATTGCAAATGTTTGAGCACGAGGTTTAGTACCTCCTGGGGCGACTGGTTGGGTACCAGTCGCATACTGAGTTTCGCGATGGCCTTCGACGGAATGACCGTCTTCGAGCCCGGCCCGCCGTAGCCCGAATGCACCCCGTTGACCTCCAGTGTCGGTAGAAACGAGTTGCGCATGACCGGTGGGCAATTCGCCTCTCCTCCAACGGGTGGACAGCCGCAAGTCCGGCGGTAGGCTTCCGCATCGAAGGGTACCTCCTCGGCCAAGGCCAGTTCCTGTTCCGTCGGAGCCTTCACGGTGTCGTAGAATCCAGCGACCGCCACGCGCCCGGACGGCTCGTAGAGCGAAGCCAGAAGTTGCGCCATCCCTTGCGCCGGATTCGGAGCCAGCCCGCCATGCAACCCCGAATGAAGATCGTAGGAAGGTCCTTCAAGGGTGACCGTCCAATGCACCACCCCTCGCAGACCGGCGACTATCGCAGGTCGCCCTGAAGCGTGCTCCCCCGTATCGCAGACCAGCAACACATCCGCGGCCAGACGGTCCCGCGAAAACTCCGGCGACGAGAGCAAGGCGGTAAGCGCCCCGCTGCCGCTCTCCTCCTGACCTTCCAGCACCACTTTAAGCGTCGGAACGGGCAGCCCCGAACCAATTGCTGCCTGGAATCCGGACAAAGCCGCGAAGAACTGTCCTTTGTCGTCCTGAGCCCCGCGGCAATAGGTGCGCCCGTTTGATTTGCGCGTAGGTTCGAAGGGCGGAGTCTCCCACTCCGATTCGGGATCCGGCGGTTGCACATCGTAGTGCCCGTAGAGCAGAACCGTCTGCGGGGCAGAGCCCTTCCGGATGGCATAGAGCACAGGTGGAGCCGAGAGTTCAGCCTGAACCAATTCCACCTCGAAGCTCATCTTTCGGAGGTAGCGTTTCAACCAGGCGGCGCAGGAGGCGCAATCCCCCAGACGCTTTGGGTCGGCGCCAATGGTCGGAAAACGAAGCAATTCGTGATAGTCGCGCGTCAGTTCGTCGAGATGGGCGCAATACCACGCGCAAAGAGAGTCGAGCGATAGGGATTTCATAGCAGTTCGAGTATCTGTGGAAACAGTTCCGCCCAATCTGCCGCCCGCTTGCAGCCAGGCAGTTCGCAGGCGAGATTCCAGGGGCGGTCGAAGACGAATACGGTGCAATCCCGTCTAGCGGCGAGTTGCTTCAAGGCAATCGGGGAGTCATCCACCGCCACCCGGTAAGGGCGCGCGGCGAAGGCCTCGGCGGATAGGCTTTCCGGCGTACCCTTGGGGAATCTGCCGTACTTGTCGATGTGCAAAACGGGCAGATCGAGGTCAAACCGCGCGAGCCATTTGCACGATGCCTCGTGGCAGATTGGCGGGCGCCCCGTGACAATTTCGATAGCCGCCTTCCTGGTTAGACTGCGCACGGCATCGATGGCGCCTGCAACCGGCTCAAGCGCCTCCAGGAAAGCCGCCTCGTGCGCTCGCTCCATCAACGTCTTCAGCTGGGAATCATCCAGCCCGAAGGCCTCGCCCAAATCAAAACATCCGATCTCCCGGTAGGCCACGCGCGTTCCGAAAAGTTCTCCCGAAAGTACTGCCAGCGCACGCGCCGTTTCGGTGAGAACATCGTCGAAATCGATGCAGATTAGTGGCTTCACGGCTGCCCCTGGGATTGGCGTTCGCGCTCGTCTGACTCGATAAAGGTGCGCGCCGTTGCGACGGCACGATCGATATCCTCTGGCGTGGCTTGAGCGCGGGCAAACTTGACATAGTCTGCGGCGTGGAGGAAGGCACCGAGCGTCTGCGTGACTGTCTTCGAAATGGCGTGCTCCTTAGCACTGAGGAGGAACTCTTCGGTGGTCTGGTTGGTGGCGCGGATACCAGTCGTGCGCTGGATGTACTGCCGGACAATGCGCGTGATACCGACATAGAAGTCCTTGACTCTTCCGCGCGTCGGAAGGTTCTGCGCCAAGAGCCGTTCGAGGTCGGCCAAGGCCTTTTGTGCAGGGGTGTAGTGCGCCTCCACAACGCGCCGCCGAAGGCTCCGGGTGAGGCGCCAGAAGAGTAGAATCAGGAGCCCGGAGACGATGAGATAGAGGGCGTATCGCAGAATCCCCCGCCAGCCGATCGCGACAGGAATTGGGGTGCGGTCTAGTTCCCAAGGCGTCGTCGGCGCGTCAGGGAGTTGCCTCATTGCGAAGCGGAGAGGCGCGGTGGCGTATTCGCGCTTCCCGGACGGGGTGGTTGCCTCCAACACGAACGGGGCCAAGCGATAAGGCGGAGTCGGTGCCGGCGTCAAGCGCAGGCGGGTCGAGACAACCGCTGCATCCCCTTCAATGCGGCGTTGGGGGGGAATCGATTCACACCGGGAGAATCCTTGCCAACGGTCGTCGAGGTCTGGGATGTGGACAAGCGTGTTGGTTGGTGTACGGCAGACCAACTCGACAAGGGTGTCTTTGGACGGGTCGATGGCATCGGGTGCTTTGAGGGTGAGGGTGCACTCGGGCTGGTCAAGCAGGTTGACGGACACCAGGAGGGGAATAAGGAATGAAAACGGCATGGCTAATCACCTCCGGCGGGCCCGGCGTTTCACGAAAAGGGCGCGCACATCATCGAGGTAGGGGCGCTCAGT
>JBJFGP010000116.1:0-15959 GCA_051892815.1 Kiritimatiellia bacterium
CTGCCGCGTAAACCAACTCGAACTCTGCCCCAGCAGCTTAGCCCCCTTCGCCGCCAAAGTCTGCACCCCGTCCGCACTCCCGTAGCGCAGCGATCCGAGCCCAATCGAAGTATAACGCCCCTGCCAAATAAAGCGGTCGTCCGTCGCCGGCAAATGCGCATGCCCCGAGAGCGCAATCGCACGACGGTACCCCGACAGCGCCCGCCCCGCACACCCCACATCGTGCCCCCACACCGACGGCCCGAAACAAGTATCCTTCAGGTGCGGATGCTGAATGTAGACCAGCGGCGCGTCAGGCCCAAACTTCCCCGCATGCGCCCGAAACCACTCCTCCACAGCCCCAGGGCCGCCCCATTTTCCCCCGGCCCAATGCGCCCCAACCACCGCAACACCCCGCACCCATTTCAGCCATATCGGCTCGTACTTCTCGCCAAACGCCTCCTCCCACGCCCCCGCAGGATCCGTCGCCACCCAACCCTTCCGAAACAGCGACTTCTCAAAAAACCGCTGCCCGAAACCATCGTAATGCTGCCCCTCCAAATCGTGGTTCCCATAGACAAAAAGCTTCTCCACCTTCGACCCGTCCGGCGCCCGATTCCCAGGGAAAACCTTGCGCCACGCCGCCCCCGCACGATTCAACTGCGAACGCATCCCATTGTCCGCGATATCCCCCGCCACCACCACACCATCCACCCCCACATCGCGGAACCACTCCAGCGCGTGGACAAACACCGACGCATCCCCGAACTTCCCGAAATCCCCCTCCTCCGCACACAGGTGAATGTCCGACAGAAGCCCCAGCCGCAACCCCCTCGAAAACCGGTCCAACCCCCTGGACAAACAGCCCCCGCCGCACGCCCCAAGCGTACCCGCCACCACCCCAAGAAAACACCTCCGCGACACATTTTCAGCCATCGTTTTCCTCCATTCAGTTCAACAACAGCAGCAGCGGCGCGGACGACACCGACCGCAAAAACACCTCATCAATCGCCACATCCGGCGCGTTCGAAGCCGTCGAACCCTCAAGCGGCCCCATCACCCACGCCAACCACACCTCGCCCCCCGCCCCAACCTCCAAATCCACCTCCATCGAAACCACCTCCGACACCGGACGCGGCCAAACCTCCACCCCTCCGCTCGGCAACCCGTTCGTCCCCGCCGTACGCCACAACACTCCGTCGGAAGAGGCATAAACCACCATGCCCATAGACGCGTTCGACCCCGAACGGTAGCACTCCAGCGCATACTCCAAATGCCACGACGAAACCGCCCGCGAAGTCGCGTTCGACCCCCTGAAGAAGAACTGAATTCCCCTCAATCCCGACGAACACCGCCCCCCGAGCGCACGATCCTCCTGAAGCAGAATCATCCCCTCCGCGTCCGTCTCCGGCGCATAGAAATAGACATCCGCCGGATACAGCGTCGACCCACTTTTCACCACCGCATTCGTCCCATATTGATTCGCCCCGCTGACCTCCCTCATGCCTAATTCCAGACACGGTTCGCGGCAAACCGTCGCCGACTTCGCAACCGACCAGCCGGTGGGCAAGGAAGTCAACTCCGCCAGACTTCCCGCCCCACCATCGAACCCCTGACGATAGCCCTTGAGCGAGACCGGCGCGGGCTCCGGCAGGAACGATTCCTGCGCACCTTCCGGGTTCTCCTCCGGGTTGGCAAGCGGCAAATCCTTCTCCCAAACCAGGCGCACATTGTCTATCCCGAGAGTGTCGCTGTTGGCCAGCGCGTCCATCTTCCAGCGCAACTGAAAATAGTGCCCGGAAGGCACCTCAAGAGGCATCGCGCAAGAAAGAGCCGCCCGCCCTGGCTGGTCGGAAATGCCGTAGGACAAGAGTTCCGTACGGTCCGAATCGTCGTTTATATCGGGCTCGGAGGTTGCTACCTTGGCGGTCAAAACCAGCCTTGTCGCGCCGGAGTTTGTTCTGCTGCAAAAGGCGTCGAAGGTAAGCGGCAAGGACTTCAACGCCTGCCCGCGGGCATTGTGCAACGTCAGGGCGAAACCGACCGCTTTGGCGGCTACGGCGAGGCCTCCGAGGGTCTTTCCAGTGCCGATGTCGGTTGCCCGCAAACCGCCTGCGGTGCCGCTTTTGAAGGCGCAGCTGGTGTTCAAGACAGTCCAGGCGGGGAGGCAGTTGTCGCCGGACCAGATGGTATCCGTGCGGAGGGTCTCGAAGGTCTGGAGATAGGAGCCGTTGGTGGGCAGGATTTCGACCGGTGCGCCGAAAACCGCGGAGGCGGCGAGCGCCCAGGCCAGGGGCCAATGGCTGCGCAGGGGCATGGCTATTGGCCTACGCCGAGGCGGAGCGCGAGACGGTCGGGAAGGCCGGCGCGCTGTATCTTCTCCATGGCGGTTTCGATGTCGTAGTCGACGCGGTGGTGGCGGAGGGCGCGGGTCTTGGGCTCGTAGGTGAGGTAGGAGGCTCTGGGGTCGCCGTCGCGGGGCTGTCCTACGGAGCCGGCGTTGATGAAGTATTTCGTCCCGAGGGCGAGTTCGAGGTCGCCTGGCGGGATGCGAAGAACCTCTCTTTTCTTCTCGAAGATGACTGGGACGTGGGTGTGGCCGTGGAAGCAGACGGGGGTGCGTTGGTAGTTGAAATGGGCGTCGGCCATATAGGCGTCGAAGACATAGCCCCAGTGTTCGGGCATGTCGAGGGTGGAGTGGACGAGGGTGATTCCGGTGAAGACTTTGCTCAGGGGGAGTTGCTTGAGCCAGGCTTTGTCGTCGAGGGAGAGTTGGCGGCGCGTCCAGTCGATGACGATGGCGGCGGCTGGCTGAAAGTCGTCGAGGCTGACTTCATCGTGCGAGCAGTAGTAGTCGTGGTTGCCGCAGACAATGGGGCAGGAGAGTTGGCGGATGATGCGGAGGCATTCGGCTGGGCTGGCGTTGTATCCGACGATGTCGCCGGCGCAGATGAAGTCGGTCACGCTCTGGCTTCGGGCGTGGTCGAGGACGGCGTTGAGGGCCTCCAGGTTGGCGTGTATGTCGGCGATGACGGCGTATTTGCGTTCCATGGCGCGACTCGGGCGGAGGTTTTACTGGGGGGCGAGCTGGAGGATGGCGGCGGCGAGTGCGAGATCGGCGGGGTAGGTAATCTTGACGTTGGGTTCGGTCCACTCGCAGAGTTTGACGGGGAAGCCGGCTGTTTCCATGGCGGAGGCGTCGTCGGTGACGGTGAGTTTGCGGGCTGTGACCTTGCGGTAGGCGGAGAGGATCTGGTCGTATTTGAAGGCCTGCGGGGTCTGGACGGTCCAGAGTCCGGTGCGGTCGACGGTTGCTTCGATGGCCTGGTTTTTGGTGGAGCGCTTGAGGGTGTCGGTCACGGGTGCGGCGGCCGCGGCGCCGCCATTGTGGCGGGCGGTTTCGATGCAGGCGCTGATGAGCCTTGGGCGGACGCAGGGGCGGGCGCCGTCGTGTATGACGACGAGGCGGGTATCGGGGTCGACGGCGTTGAGTCCTGCCTTGACGGACTCTTGCCGGCTCTTGCCTCCGGCGACGACTTGGACGAGTTTGGAGAGGCCGAACATGGTTTTGAGCACCTTCGCCGGACCGATTTGTTCTTTGCGCACGACGAGCACGACTTGGTCGACGTCGGGGCAGTTCTCGAAGGCGAGCAGGCTCCAGACGATGACGGGGCGGGAGCCCAGCGCCAGGAAACATTTGTCGACTCCCGGGGCGTTCATTCGCTCGCCCTTGCCGCCTGCCAAAATCACTGCACTGACCATCTTCTCATCTCCTCCCAATGGAATCTATTTCCATTATAGGGGATTGGCGGGGCAAAGTCAAATAGAAATCGACACCCCCACGCCCCCTTGCGCGAGGCTCGGGCAGGGATGGATTCGGCAGATAGGCAGGATAGGGTCTAAGAGGTGGACGCGAACGGGGGCGGCAGGTGGCTATCTCTGCCCCCCGAAGGTGCCTAGGAGCGGGAGACGGGCTGCGAATCAATCTCCTTGAGGGCTTCGACGAGCCGGCGCGCCTCGTCGTCGGTGCCGATGGTGATGCGCAGGTATTCGCGGGTGCGTGGGGCGGGGAAGTAGCGCACGAAGATGCGGCGCTCTTTGAGGCGAAGGAAACGCTCCTCGGCGTGCCCGTCGGGCGGGCGGGCGAAGAGGAAGTTGGTCGCGGAAGGAAGGACTTTCCAGCCGAGCGCGGCAAGCTCGCGCGTCAGGATGCGGCGCGTGTCGATGATTTTGCGGACATTCGACTGCATGGAATCCAAGTCGTTGAGCGCCGCAAAGGCCAGCGTCTGCGCCAAGCGATCCATATTGTAGGAATCCTTGATTTTGTAGAGCGCGCCGATGAGTTCCGCCGGCCCCACGCAGTAGCCGAAGCGCAGCCCCGCCAGCGAGAACGACTTCGAGAGCGTGCGCATCACGATGGTGTTGCGGTTGCGCGGGTCGACCGCCAGCGACATGCACGTCTCCGGCGCAAAGTCCGCATAAGCCTCGTCGATGAAAACCACCCCGTCAAACCCCGCCGCGAAAGCCCCCACCGTCGCCTTCGGATGCAACAGACTCGTCGGCGCATTCGGATTCGTCAGAAAGAAAAGGTTGGCACGATACCCCTCCGGCATCGACCACGAAAAGTCCTCCGCCAACTCCACCGGCCGCCGCTCCACGCCCCTAATGTCCGCCAGCACCGGATAGAGCGAATAGGAGGGATTGAAATAGCCAATCGACCCGTCATTCTCCACGAACGCCCGCGTCGCCAAAGCCAGCACCTCGTCCGACCCGTTCCCCACAAACACCTGATCCGGCGTCGCCCCGTGAATCTCAGCCAAACGCCTCCGCAAGGCCTTGAATACCGGATCGGGATAGAGCCTCAAACCCTGCCAATCGAACTCCCGGAGCGCCAGCCCCACCGCCGGAGAAGGCGGATAAGGATTCTCGTTCGTATTCAACTTCACCACCCCGGTGATGTTCGGCTGCTCCCCGGGCGTGTACGCCTCAAGAGCCTGGACCGTGCGCGCAATATAACTCATAAATCTCCTTGCCGTCAGAACCGGACAACCGCATAACCCGAGGACGGAATCGCTTCGCCCTCGACCGCCTGCCCGAATGTGTCGAAGACCCGGATGGACGCCGGCCGCCCCGCCGGATACGAAAGCCTCAGCCCCCCTCGCCCCGTGCCATTGACCACAATCGTCTCCTTCTCCGAGGGCTCCACCTCCACCGCCAGCCCACTCTGGTAAACCGCCACAATCCGCTCCTTCTCGCCTTCCGACTCCAGCATCGGATAGTTCGCCTGCGGGTGGAAGGCGCGGAAGTGCCCGTGCAGAAGCGTCTCGCGGTGCGCCTTCGTGAAGTCAATCCAATGCTGGAGCATCTTCAAATGGTCCGGCGGCAACTCCTTCAAGGTACGCGAGTACTGGATGACCGTGAAAAGCACCGACAGAATCTGCCGCGCCGCACTCTCCGGCGAGTCCGACACATTCCACTCCAACATATCCGCGTGCGGCGCGCTGCCCGGCGAAGAGAGCCGCACATTCGTCGTCCGCACCCGATTGGCGAGAATGTCCCCGGGGCAGTCCCCCGCGCGCATCATATTGCCGTACTTGCGGATTGAAGGGCCAATGTAGCGCTGGCGGAACTCCACCAGAACATCGGGCTTGATCCGCTTCAGGCGAGCCATAATGTCCGACAGCAACCGATCCAGCGCCTCGGAGATGCTCTTGCAGTCCCGCCCCGCATAGTTGTCCTTCACCGCCGGATCGCCGTGCCAAGTGTAGATGTTGTCGATAAAGTCCAGCTTGAAACCATCCAGACCATACTTCACCATCGCTTGCTCGTAGGTCGACGCCAGGAAGTCGCGAACCTCGGGGAACCGAGGGTCGAGAACCGACGCGCCCATGCCCTTGTCGTCGCGCAGGTACTTGCCCTTGAAGCGGGCGTAATTCTGGCTCTTGAAGCCGATGAAGGGCACCGAGTACCAGAGCAGATACTTCATTCCCAACGCCTGAACCCTTGCCACGTGCGCCTGGAAATCAGGGAACCTGTTGGTCGAAACCTGCCAATCTCCGCAGTAGGCATATCCCCTTGCCGTGTCGTCGGTCTGCCAACCGTCGTCGACAATCAATACCTTCATGCCGAGTTTGGCGGCGCGTTCGCATTCGGCCTCGATATCGGCGGCATGGACATCCTGATGGAAGTTGTACCAGGTGGAGTAGAGCGGCTCGTAGGCCTCCGGCGGAGGGATTGCGGGCGCCATGCCGGGAAGGCTGTTGAGCCAGCGGGCGGCGTCTTGGATGGCGTCGGACCAAAGGGCATCGCGGCGGAGGTCGAAACGCAGGACGGCGCGGTAGCGGCTGCAAGGTTCGCTCTCGCCGCGCGGGTAGTTGACGGCGATGCCGATGGTGCAGTCTTCCTCCACCAGGCCGATAGCGAAGTGGTGGGGGCGTGCGGCTTCGGAGGAGGCGATGGTAAGCCGGTTGAGGTTGTTGTCGTTGAGCAGCGTGCGGATGGGGGCGCCGTCCGCAAAGGAGCTGTAGGTGTTGCCGGCCCAGTTGGGCGGGAGGGTGAGATATTCGGTCATGGGGTGCCAGATGTGCTGGATGTCGATTTGCGGCACGGAGCACTTGACCGAGAAAGCAGGCAGGGGGGCGGGCTGGTCGCGGACGAGGTCGAAGGTGACCAGCCAAATATCCTGCGTGGGGGAAGCGGTGGAGGTCTTGAACTGCCAGCCGTCGGGGTTCTGGCAAACCAGGGTAAGGGCGAGATTGGCGATTGCGATGAGGTTGGTCATAGGGCAGATTCTGAAGCAGGTCAATCGTAGGTGAACTGTGCGGTGAGGGTTGCGTCGTCGTGTGGGAGGAGGCGTGCCCAGTATCCGGAGAAGGCGCGCGGAAGGGTCTCGGAGAAAGGCACGCCGGCCTTGAGGTCGTAGGTTTTCGCGGTCACCCAAGTACCCCAGCCGTCGATGTCGATTTGCAGTTCGACCCGGAGGTCGGCATTGGCGGAAAGGGTGAGGGTCTTGCGGTCGAATCCGTTGAGCAGATAGGCGTCGGAGGGGCGATGGGCCTGCACGGGCGTATCGAGCAGAGGGCCACCGACGCCCCGGACTTTGCCCAAGCGCCAGGCGTGGTCGATGGGCATCAGGTGGAGTTGCCCCGGGGTTGCATAGGCGAAGAGTCCGCGCCAGGAGGCGTAGTCGAGGATGGGCTGGTTGTGGGCGGCGACTGGGCGTATTCCGGCGAAGCCGTGGGCATTCTCGGCGGGGAGTTCGTAGTAGATTCCGCCGGCATTGAAGTGGTCGCGTTCGGTGCAGACTTCGCGGCAGACGCGACTCTGCGGGTTGTGCCGACGCTGGGTGGTGGCATAGGGCAATCGCCAGCGGTTGCCGGCGTCGTCGACATAGAGGATTGAGGAGGGCTGGGGGTCGACGGCGCCCGCGACGAGGGGGGCGGCGCGCTGGACTTCGGGGGCGGCTGAGGGGCAATCGCGGAGAGTCAGGGTTGCATCGAGCGTGGCGGCGTGATTGCCGGAGACGGCCGCGATGGAAAGGCATCCCGGGGCGATTTTGTTGACATGGAGGATGGGGCGTTCGAGGCCTTTGGGGAGGGCGATGGTCTGGGGTTTTGCGGTGGAATCGGCTGGCCGGTCGTCGCGCTGGCGCTGGAAGAGGGTGACGGTGGTTTGCGGGCAGGAGGCGAGGGGCAGGAGGCGAATCCATTCGCCCTTGAGGCTGGAGAGATCGTGTCCGCCGGGTGTGCAGACGGCGATGTTTTCCCACCGTCCATTACCCTCGCGGTCGAGTTGGAGTTGGAAGGAGCCGTTGGCAATCCAGAGCCAGCGAAGGTCGTATCCGGCGATGAGATAGGGGTCGCTGGGGCGACCGGACTGGGCGGCTTCTTTCCACCAGACGAAGGCGTTGCCGATGGCTGGTCCGAGGGTATCGAGTTCGGGCTCGTCCACGAACCAGAGGTTGGAATGGCTCTTGGCGGGGCCTTGGATGGGGCCCTTGACGCGGCGCTTGTTGAGGAACTCGTTGCGGGCGGAATCGTCGCAACCGAGGACGATTTTTCCCTCCCAGGCGCAGAAGTCGCCGATGACTTTCAGGTAGTTGGAGCGCGGGCGGATGCCGCGGGGGTTGGCGGGCGAGAAGGTGGCGGGGAACTTCCAGAAGGAGCCGTGCATGGTGGCGAGGAATTCGTCGCCTTTGCCGATTTCGCGGATGCGCGGCCATTCGGTATTCCAGCCGTGGGCGCCGTCGTAGGAGTGGGAGGCTTTCGGGAGGCGGAAATCGTTCCAGTCGAGGCCGTTGGTGGTGACGGAGAGGATAATGCTTTTGGCGTCCCAGCCGAGCGCCCAGACGGGATTTTGGTTGGGATGTTCGTTGCCGAAGATACCGTCTCGGGTGGTGATTTCGGTGAATTGGTTGGTGCGGATGAGGCTCCACTGGGGGTCGCCGGGGTTCCAGTGGGCGAGGGCGCCGGATGGGGTGAGCGGGTCACGCTGGGCGGCCGGGCTGTAGTGGCCGTTGTTGGCGTAGAAGAGGCGACCGAAACCGGAGCAGGTGCCCTTGCCGTGGTAGCCGTAGAGGGTCGACTTCTGGGCAGCCTGCCAGCCGGGAGGCGGATTGGAGCCGCTCTTTTTGAAGAGTCTCTCGTAGGCCTCGGCGTTCAAGTCGTCGCGGATAAGGGTGCGCGTCTGGAGGGTGTTGACATCCAGTTCGTAGAGACCCTCCTCCATATCGGTGACATAGACCTTGTTCAACGGATCGGTCAAATGGCGCGCCGCGCCCGTGAGCCGCCCGGGCATTGTGTGGATAGGGATGGTACGCACGGTGCCGTTCGAGCCGATAAGGTAGGTGCCGATGAGCAGCTGCCCGCTCTCGCGGTGGACGAGGCGGTTCGCGGGGGTGCCGCCGACGGATTCGGGGCGGGCAATCAACTGCTTGTCCGGGGTGATTTGATAAAGCTTGTCGGAACTCCCCGTCGGGCAATGCGGGCCGTAGGTCACCAGCCAGAGCGACCCCGCCCACGGCACGACCGCGCCCGTGCCGCACTCGCCCTCCTCATTGTAGTAGGCCAGCGACGGATAGATGCCGCCAATCGACAGCGGCTCAGCCCGGCACACGCCAGCCGCCATCGCCGCCAGCACAAACAACAGACACTTCTTCATCGTCGAGACGCTCCTTCTTTCGCACCAATCGGATGCCCGCCATTATATTAAAAAAGCCCCCCCGACGCAAGCAAACACCCCACCCGCCTCGCGCCAACCAATCGCCGGCGCAGGTAGCAACCTCTCACCCCATCAGATAGGCACCACCCCTTCCCCAAGATGGCTACGACCGCCCCCCTAAGGTGCCTATCCGCCGACCGGTTGCGCAACAAAACGCCCGATGGCATCGAGCAAATCCCGCTCCGCCTCTGCCATCTGACTGGCGAAGGCGCGCCCATCGGGCATCGCCTGCGGAATCGCCAACCGAAAGAGCGCCAACTCGCCCCCCAATCCCGCCAACTCGCGAGGCGGGGAAATGGCGGCGGTGCCCTCCTTCGCCGGCACGATAAAGCCGCCCTTGGGCACTCCCAGCACATGGAGATAGGCGACAATCTGAAGCAAGTCGTCCCGATTCTCGCTCACACGCGACTTCCCCTTGTACTTCGCATCCAACACGCACCATTCGTTGTGGAAGTCCGGGAAATAACGCCGGTGTCCATCCTTGAAAAATGCAATGGCCCCCTCCTTCGCCTTGTTGCGCGGATGGCGGAAAGTACGCTCCAAAAGCGTCGCCAGATACTCCTCCCACAGCCACGCGCCATCAAAGAGAATCCCTTGCACCTCGTCCGAATCCTGCCCGAAACGCAACCGCTCCTCGCGCAGAATCCACAGGCAGATTCGGCGCAAAGGCCCATACGCCGGATAGAGCGGGTGAACCCTCGGACGCAGATTCCGACCGACTACCTTCTGCCGCGCCCCGCGCGTATAATCCGGAGTCAGCGTCACCACCGTCCGCACCGCCTCGCCGGCAGCCTTGTCCGCCTCCCACAGCCGAGAGGAAAAACCGTCCCCGCGTAGGAACTCGACCGTATGGCGCACCAACTGCATCAAATCCGTATCCGCCCCGCGCTCCCGGAAACGGCAGGCCACCCGCCCCGCAAATGGCCAATTCTCCCGCAGTTGCCGAGCCATGTCCACCGCCCCCCGAAGCGTCAGACCATTCTCCTCCCGCTGGCGATATTCGCGGTAGATTCCCTGAGCGAGCGCCCGCTTCAGAAAGTGCGGAAAGAGCAGCGGCAAAAGTTCCAATTCCGCCTGCCGGTCGGTTGAAAAGTCCCAGTCGAACAAGTTCGGAGAAAAGACACGCCCAAGTAGATGATGCAGGAAAAAGTCCCGCCCCCCATCCTCGAAGCGCGACACAATCTCCAGCCGCGTCTGCCCCACACCCACAAAGCCCATTACATTGCCGACCGACACCTTCCGCCCCGCCGCGTCCAGGTCCAACACCACACTTTCGCCCAAGCCGTCGGCAACCTCCCCCAGACAGTGCGGGAAGACCAGCAGCCCCGGAGATTCCGCGACCACCTCCTCAAGACGCCGTCCCGCAATCCCACCTAAATCGCGCCGGACGCGCCCGAACTCGGCCGCATCCAGCACGCGCGAATGGTTGTCCTCAAGCCTCATCGGACTGCTCAAGCTGGTAAGCCCGCTTCAACCCCTCAAGCGTCTCCGAACACGCCGACATCCCACGCAGATACTCCCGCAACGTTCCCTCGATATGGTGCCGCCAGAGCCCCTCGAAGTCGCCACCCTCCCGCTCAAGCGGCAGGAAACAGGCCGGACCGATGGCAAACTCCCGCCCCAAATTCCTCGTATCCCCGATTGCCGCATTGAGCGACCTCATCCGCGACAAAGCCTCATCCTTCCACTCCGGCAGGCACTTCGCAAACATCGCCTCCGCGGTATCCTCCGGCGTCACCTCTTCCCAGGCAAAGCGCCGCCGCATCGCAAAGTCCATGCTCTCGACATTGCGGTCAATGTCATTCATCGTGCCAATCACATAGACATTCTCCGGTACAAAAAACCCCTCCGCGAACTCGTCCCCCTCCGGCACCAAGTTCTGGTATTGCGTCTCCACCCGCCCGGTTTCCCCGCGGTAGCCCTGCTCAATCGCCCCGAACAGTTCCCCGAATATCTTCGAGAGATCCCCGCGGTTGATTTCGTCGATGATGAAGACAAATGGCCGGGCCTCGGATGCCTCAATCCGCGTACCCTCCTCATACGCCACCAGCCCCACATTCCGCTCCATCCACTCCAGAATCGGCTTCTTGTAATTGTTGCGGAACTTCGACTCCCCCAAATACGCCTTGTAGATGCGATTCTTGCTCCACTTATAGAACCACTTTCCTTCGGGCACACGCCCCACCAGCCCGTCACCTCGCTCATTCAACTCCAGCACATGCGCCCCGCCCCGGGCCAAAGTCAACTCAATCGGGCCCTTCTCCTCCAGCCAATCCAACAATCTTCCCCAAGCCTCTTCGAAGTTGTCCTGCCCGGCAACCCGCCGCGCCGAGAGAGCCCGCTTGCAGAAGGCCTTGAATACCCCGTCACGACGCTCAAAACCGACTTGTCCGTCCTCCCCCGAAACCGGACGAAGCCCCTCCACAAAGTCCGTATAATCATACGACGGATGGAACTGAACCTTCTTGATTTCATCCGCCCTACACCCCATTGCCTTGGCAACCGCCAGTGCCAAATAGGTCTTGCCCGTTCCCGGCGCTCCGTGCAGCACCACATTCTTCCTCGAACGCACCAGTTCCAGCACTTTCCGCTCCATCGCCGTCATCGCTACCTCCTCTTGTTTCGGGGCATTCGCCCCGACCAACGCCTCTATCCGACTGACTACCTCGGCATTCTCGCCATTCTCATTCTTGACCCGCTCCAGCGTACCAATCTGGTTCTTTCCATTCCCGGTCCAGCCATCCAGCAAGCCATTCGCCTCCTCGCCGAGCAAGCGAAAGTTGTCGAGCCGCCAATACTGAATATCCCGGCGCAGCGTAATATCAAGCCCCTCCCGATTCTCCAATACATCCATATCATCTATCATCCGCCGATCGGCTAGATGGCGTGCCAAATCCGCCGTCGGCATCTGCTCAAACCCCTGGTTATCGGGAAGCCTGCCTGAGAACGAACACCAAGGCACCACCTCCGGCTGTTCGGCGGCACGAATCGTTCCGGCGAAATGGTATTGCCACTGCCGCTTGACTCTTTGGGCACAAATGATTCGGTCACCCGCCTTCATCTGGCGGAAGCGATCCGCTGTCTTGCCCTGCAACCACCCGCAGGCAATGACCTGTTCCTCCTTCATAAACCGGATGCGCCCCTCCAAATCCTGGTCGACATCAAAATGGAAGTTGGGCGAGACAACATAATACTCCCTTGCATTCCCAAGCCCCAGCGCCTCGATGGCAGCCACCAATTCATCCCGCAGCGTCCACTCGAAAAAGCCGTCGACATGCCGGCCTTCCTTGACCGGCGTCGACCAGTAGCTGAACCCTTTGCCGTCCGCATTCCGCACGACAAACCGGTTGAGTTTGCGCTGGGCGAAGCGACCGAAGTGGGTCACATTGATATTGAGCACCTGCGGATTGATGCCGTACTTATCTCCGACCCGCTTGCACGACCCCTTGTGCCCCGGCTCGGCATAAAACTTCAAGATGGCATCCAACTGTTCCTTCGGCAAGTCGGCCGCCTGCAACACCGCTATCCACTCATCCTTCGAGATGTCCAGTTCCAACCGATACACCCCGTCGGGCGACTGCTCCAGCCTCAACTCCAACAGCCCCTCTGAGCGCCCGTTCTGATAGGCTGCGACCGAAAGGTGCGCAAAAGAGGGCTCCTTGATTTCCCCCGAAGCCATCTGCGCACGCACCGTCTCCAGCACCCCCGCATAGTCGGCATAACTCCTCACCTTCGGCAATTCGACCCCATGCTGCTCGAGATACGCGGTCGTCTTTCCATCCAACGGCAGAAAGCGCCCCGGTGCAACCCAAAACATCGGAATCGTCAACTTCGGCGCCCCGATTCCATCCTGATCCAGCAACTGGGCGAACCGCTCCTCATCCACCGTTCCCTGCATCAGCGCCTCGAAAAATCCCCACAATGTTTCCGCACTTTCCCGCGCACGATTCTCATCCTGCCATAGCAAGAAGAACGAACTCATCGGATTTATCTTAGGCACCCCATCGAATCCGCCAGGCAGAGGACTTTGAAGGTTCAACGCCCGCTTCAACTCGCCCAGAATCGCCAGCCGCTGCTCGTCGCGAGCCCTATTGAAGATAGCAAAGAACGAGAACGGATCAATGTCCCGAAACGGGCTCCCGTCCTCCATGTGCAGATACCCCACACACGGACCAATGACCGCATTGTCATACACCAGCCGCACCAACGGTTCACGGTTATGCCGAAACTCCAAAAGTTTCCGCGCCAACTCCTCGTAGATGGGAATCCAACTCAAATCGCCACTCATTGTTCTACTCTCCTTCCTTCGATTCCGCCAAGCCCAAACGCCCAATCGCCGACGCCAACTCCCGGCACAGCGTCACGGAATAACCACGCCCCAGGCTCCACCTCGCCTCTTCAAACGGCAGAAGCCAAAACAGCCTTCCCCGGTTGGCGCCGCGCACCGAACACCGCTTCATATTCTTCTGCACGAACCCGCCGAACAGCCGCAGACGCTCGTAAAGCACTTTCTCTTCAATCCCATTCTGCGTCGCGAGTTCCCCGAACAAAGCCGTGTGCCCCGGCTCGCGGTAGAATCTCAAGACTGCCTCCAATCCCTCCTTCGGAACGCCCGGCAGCGTCAGCAACTCGACCCACTCGTCGACCGACATCCCCAACTTCGGCCGGCACACCCCATGGTAATCATCCGAAAGATTCGTCTCCCTGAATTCTGCGCTCCGGATTGACAGTTCCACAAACGACCGTTCCGGCACCAACCCTGCCTCCATCCGCTGCCGAATCTCCTCCATCAGCCGTTGATATTCCTCGTAATTCCCAATATTCGACTGTATCCGATACTGCCTCCGAAGCCACTCTTGAACCCGCCACGAAAGCGGCAAAAATCGCCTCGGCTGCGCCCAATAGAGCACGAAGGTCGTCAACCGCCGCAAGCACCCCTTCTCGCGCGTCAGCAACCGGTTGAACCCCTCGGCATCCACTTGCCCCGACAGTACCGACTCAAAGAAGCGCCAACTCGCCTCGAAGTCTGCCGGGTTCGCCACGCCATCCTGCCGTTCCACAAACCAGTCCAGAAAGGTCGAAGCCACAAACGGCACCCCTGCAAACCCTGTCGGCACCGCGCTTGCGAGCCCCAACGCCTCCTTGACCTGCCCCAGCATTTCCCGGCGCGACTCCACCGACATATTGCGGTGCAGCATCATCAAGAAAGTCAGCGGGTCCATATCCTCATAGTGCATCGCCCCCTGCTCGCGCTTCAACAGCCGCCGGCAACCATTCGCCAGCCGAACCAGCGAAGCCCCCTCGTTCCGGCACGCCAACAGCCTCTGCGCCAACTCTTCATAGAATGGAATCCAACTCAAATCATCGGCTATACTTTTTCTTTCCTCTGATAAACAGACAACGCCGGGACTATATCAAATCGCGCCACACCCTGCAAGAAGAAAATTATCCTTCCCAGGCGGGCGGATGCCCATGGATTCCCCTTTTGCCGCCACCCGCCCAGCCCAAAGACTTTGGGGCGCGGCCGCCATTCCGGCAACCACGCCCCGTCATTCACCGCCTCCGAATCGGCGACCCTATCGCATCAGAATGACCGTCCCGCCCGTCCAATCCCGAATCACCCACGCCTTGTTGCCATTCGAATCATCAATCAGGCCAATCGTCTTGTCGCCGGGGTAGCTCGCGAGCGCCAAGTCGTCGTCCGTCAAGGCAGTCTCCTCCTCGCGAGGCTGACGCACCCGCGCACACAGCGCTCGCCACCCCGCTTCGGCCTTGGCGCTTTTGAGGATAATCCGAGGTGGATTGGCCGCGCTCTTCGGATAAAAGGCTTTCTCCCCCAGTTCCGTCGGCGCAACCTCCCCGAGCCATTTGATTTCGCATCCGGCGGAAACCCCCGAAAAAGCCTCCGACTCAACGGCCGCCGCCTCTCCCATGCTGATTGTCACATCCACCAACGCCCCACAATTATAAGCAAAACGCGCCGCCGGCGCAGAGAGCAGTTTCGGCAGATAGAGATTCGTCAGAGAAGAGTTCATCTGGAACGCGCGGATATTGTCGACCGTCTCCACCTCCGGCATCCGAATCGAAGTCACCCCGGTGAGTGAGATATTCCCCGGGAAGGAGGCCCCCATAGCAGTCACCCGCTTGCACACAGGGAACTCCAAATCAACCGCAGCCTTCCAACCATTGATTGCCCAGGCCGGCAACTCCTCCACCCAAATCGTCGTCGGAAAGAACTCAGTCAGCTGACCGCAACCACAAAAAGCGCGGTTCTGAAGCGAATTCAACTGGGGCGAAAGCACAATCTTCTTCACCCCGCTGTTGAGGAACGCGCTCTGCCCGACCGCTGTCACATCCGGCCCTATGAACGAAACAATCAGCGCATTACCTATGAAAACCGAATTATTGATGCTCGTCACTTGCACCCCTGTATCCGCCTCGAAAGAGGTCAGATCCATATCGGCGGCATCCGATCCCCCCGCCACCACCTTCGCGAGCGCATTGCCCGAAAGCGTAATCGTCCAATACCCGTCCGTATACTCGTTCGCCGTGCCCGTCGACACCCACCCCGCCCAAAGCGACCCCGCCGACAACAGCCCCGCTGAGACCAATCCCGCCAACCACAACCGACTCGCCATATCGAACCTCACTTCAGATGATTTCAACCTTCCACGACCACCAAACTTCAGCCGCCCAAGCGACCAGTCCGAACGGAACGCGCGGCACTATATTAGCCCCCCCCCCCCCCCCCCCCCCCCCCA
>JBJFGP010000117.1:0-15929 GCA_051892815.1 Kiritimatiellia bacterium
CTTGCGGACGCCATTCGAAGCGAGCCAGGCATCACGCATATCTACGAGCGGCGGGCGGACGAATCGGCTCTCAATTTTTGGTTTACCCTGGCCGAGTTTCACGCGCAGTTTCCAGCCGCAATCCAACGCATCGAGCAGGCGCTTGGGCCCTATCGCGTTCACCTATTGCCTGCTCTGCGCCGCTACAAAATAGATGTGACTTTCAACCTTTCCACGCGCGAGCGGGACGAGTTTTGTCCTCCGCCTCCGCCGGCCGGGAAGCCGTACGCGCGAACCTTTTCCGAACGCGAAAAAGTCCTCATCCGATTGGTTGGCGGGGACTTTCCCGATACCCTCTCGCCATTCGATTCCCTGGCTCGCCGCGCGGGAATTCCGGAGGCGGAATTGCTCTCGACGCTCCAAGCCTGGCGCGACGAGGGAATCCTCCGGCGCGTCGCGGCCCTTCTTTACCACCAGCGCGCCGGATTCAAAGGAAATGCCATGTGCTGCTGGAATATTCCGGAGCCAGTCCTGGACGAGACGGGGCGGTCTTTGGCGGCATTTCCGGAGGTGACGCACTGCTACTCCCGCCCCCGGTCGGAGCAAGTTCCCTACTCACTCTATGCCATGCTCCACGCCCCCGACGAAGCGCAGGCCCGCGACCTGGCGACCCGCATCGCCCATCAGGCAGGGTTGCCGCCGCCGACCCTCTTTCTCTCCCGACAGGAGTTCAAAAAGACCAGCATGCAATTCTTCCGTCCATATGAACCTTAGGGGGTCGAAGGTGCGTTCAAAAGGGTGAAGGAGATACCAATGAAAGCCATCGTTTCCTTAGTAGCCGCCGCCCTCGTTGGTTGGCACGCAGCGGCTCAATCCGCCCCCGCCCCCGAGATACGCCAACTCGCCGAAAACGCCATCAAAAAAGGCCTTGCCTACCTGGATTCGGTGCAGCGCCCCAACGGTTCCTGGAGCGACGAAACCTTCCCCGCGCTGACCGCCCTTCCCCTTTGGGCCTATGCCGGAGCGGGACCCCTCGCCTCCACCCAAGCCATCGCCAAGGCAACCGCCTTCGTGGTCTCCAAAGCCCAGCCAGATGGCGGCATCTATGTTCCCAAGGCCCCAGGCGCGAGCGGCGGACTCGGCAACTACAACACCTGCGTCTGCATGACCGCCCTGCACGCCCTGGGCGACCGCACCCTCGCGCCCGTCATCCTCAAAGCCCGCAACTTCATCGCCTCCTCCCAACTGGACATGGAGGGCATCCACCAGGGCGGATTCGGCTACGACAAAGCCACCGGCAAACCCTACTCCGACATGCTCAACCTCGCCTTCGCCGCCGATGCCATGCGCCGTACCCAAGACCTCGAAGAACTCCGCCCCGCAGAAGAAAAACGCGCCGACCTCAACTGGGACGCAGCCCTCGAGTACGCCAAGCGCATGCAGCAAGACAACGGCGGATTCGTCTACAATCCAAGACACGCCAAAGCCGGAATCTCGACCAACTCCATGGGGCGCGTCCGCATGAACACCTACGGCTCCATCACCTACTCCGGGCTCCTCACCATGCTCCACTGCCGCCTCGACAGAAGCGACCCAAGAGTTAAATCCGCTTACGACTACCTCGGCAAATTCTGGACCCTCGACGAGAACCCCGGAATGGGACCAAACGGTCTCTACTTCTACTACACCATCATGGCCCGCGCACTCGTCGCCGCCAACCAAGATGCCTCACTCTCCCACGAAGGCAAACCCCTTCCCTGGCGCGACCTGCTCATACGGAAACTCTGTGCCCTGCAGAAGGAAAACGGCTCCTGGAGCAACGAGAGCAACCGCTGGTGGGAGAATGATCCGGTCCTGGCCACAGCCTATTCCCTGATCGCGCTGGAGTTCGCCACCGGACTGACACGATAGGCAGAAAGGAACCTGGAAGATGTCCAACTTCGTCAACCGCCTCGTCTCGCGAATCGACCGCGTCGATGCCGAATCCCTGCAGGCGCAGATTGCCCGCTTCGTCAGCGAAAGAGGCTTTCTCGAGGCCATCTTCCGTACCGTCCTCGAAGGCATCCTCGTACTCGACGCCGAGGGTCGTCTGCTCTTTGCCAACGCGGCTTCGGAACGCATCTTGGGGTTCGACTTCAAGAAACTCCGGGGCCGGCCGTTTGGTCGCTATCTCAAGGATTGGGAGTGGGAAGAACTGGCGCGGGAAGCCACGGATCGAACCGGCGGAAAGGAACGGGCGTGGGCGTCGCTTGCCACGAGGGAGGTCGAATTGACCTATCCGGAGCACCGCATCATCAGCTTCTACGCGTCCCGGCTGACGGGCACGCAGGAGCACGATTTCGCCACGCTTCTGATTCTCCGGGATGTCACGAAAGACCGGGAACAGGAGGCTTCCGATTTGGCGGATGGTCGCTTCGAGGCGGTCAAGTTGCTGGCGGCAGGGGTGGCGCACGAAATTGGCAATCCGCTCAATGCGTTGGGGTTGAGTCTCCAGTTGCTCGACCGCGAGGTGCGTTCCATCGAGGATGTCAAGCAGCGGGATGGGCTTGCGGAGCTGACTTCGATGGCTCGGCAGGAGGTCTCCCGGCTCCACGCAATCATCACCCAGTTTCTCACGGCGCTGCGTCCCCGGAAGCCGGTCTTGCGGCCAGGCAATCCAATTCAAATTCTTGAGGAGACGCTGCGCACGCTCAAGCCGGACATTGAGAATCGCGCCATCCGGGTGGTGCTCGACTTGTGCGACTCTCTGCCGCTGGTGCCGCTCGACGCCGACCAAATCAAGCAGGTCTTTTTCAATCTGCTGAAGAACGCCATGGAGGCGCTCCCCGACAAGGGCACCATCCGCGTCTCCTTCTCCTACGATGACCGTTGGGTCAACATTCTTTTCGCCGACGATGGTTGCGGTATCGAGGCTGCCCGGCTGGGGGAAATCTTCGAACCTTGCCGGACGACCAAGAAGAAGGGCAGCGGGCTGGGGTTGATGGTCGTGAGCCGAATTGTCCGCGACCACGGCGGTGAAATTCAAGTCTCCAGCAAGCCTGGCGAGGGCACCCAGTTCACCATCCGCCTGCCAAGGGCCGAACGTCGCGTGCGGCGCCTCACGAACTAGCCCTCTGCCCGCACGAGACCGGGCAACCAACCCATCTACCACCGCTTATCCTGCGCACCTCCTGAACCTGCCGGTACGCACCCTTGAGAGTCTTTCGTGGCAACCTTCTGGCCCAAACAGTTGGTACCTTCCGGATTGGGGGAATTGGCGTTGTATTCCGGGCGGAAATGCGCTATACTATCCAAACGGCGCACTGGATTTCCACTAGCCGCGCCGACCGCCCCATGCACATCCTACTTGACGCCAGAGCGGCGACCAATCCGCAATCCGACCTCGCCCGCTACTGCCGCGGCGTGACCGAGGGGCTTATCCCTCTGCTCGCGCCGGATGAACAGTTGACCGTCATCTTCGCCCGCCATGCCGACCTTCCGAATGTCAGCCGCGAGCACTGCCGGTTGCGCCGGGCGCACCACAACCTGCACTCCTGGGCCGGGCAGCACGAGATAGCCAGAATCGTCCGCCGAACCCGTCCCGACATCGTTTGGACGCCCACCCCCAAGTTCCTTCCCCCGGCAGGAAACGCCGCCATTGTGATTGTCGACCACGACCGTCCCTATGGACGCGAGCGCTCCTTCCGCGCCCTCTTCCGCATCAATACCTTCAGGCGCATTCTAATCAACCGCCGCTTGCGCCGCGCCCACGCCATCATCTGCCCCACGCACGCCCTCGCCCAAGCCCTCGCCGCCGGAGATGCCAACCCAATCGGCAAAAAGATTCATATCATTCCCGACGGCCACAGTTCAGCCCTCCGCCCCGCGACTGGAGGGCAAATCGAGACCCTCCGCCGCACCTACGGCCTCCCCCCAAGATACCTTCTCGCCGCCCTCAACCCAGACGATCCCCACGCCATAGATATACTCCTCGACGCCATCGCAAGAAGCAAAGAAACCGATCTCCAGCCACTCATCATCCTCGCTGATACCCAGCACGCCCGCCGACTCGAAGCCATCATACGCGACCGCCGTCTCGAAGGTCGCGTCCGCCCCGAAACCCTTAAACGCCCCGAAGACCTGCGTCCCTTCCTCTCCGCCGCAACCCTCCTTCTTGAGCCCGCCGACAGTCCCACATTTCCCAGTACCATCCTCTCCGCCATGGCCTGCGGAACCCCTGTCATCGCAGCCGCCACGCCCGCTCACATCGAACTTGGAGCCAGCGCCATATTCCGCGTCCATCCTACCGACCCCGTCGAGTGGAAAAAAGCAATCATCCAGGCCATACTATCCCCCGTCTGGCAAGAACGGTTCAAAAAAGAGGGCCTCGAACGCGCCGCCCGCTTCACCTGGCGCGATACCGCCGAACAGACACTTGCCCTCCTGCGCACCCTTCCCAAGCCATGAGCGCCACCAATCAATACCAACTCCCCTACGACGCCCATTTCATAGACCTCGCCCTCCGCGAAGCCGACCGCGCCGCGCAAGATGGCGAAGTCCCGACCGCTTGCATCATAGTCAAAACCCCAAACAACCCCAACGAATCCCCCGATAACATTCCCATCCTCTCCATCGCCCACAACCAAACCGAACACCTCCGACAAGCCACCGCGCATGCCGAAATCTTGGCCATCAACCAGGCCGCCTCCAAATTAGGCGACTGGCGCCTTTGCGGCTGCACGGCCTATATCACCAAAGAGCCCTGTCCCATGTGCGCAGGTGCACTTGTTCTCGCTAGACTCGACCGCGTCGTGTGGGGACTCCCAGATTCCCTTCGAGGCGGACAAAGCCACTTCTCAATTCTCTCCGATTCCAACCTCAACCACCATCCCCACTACCTCGGCGGCGTCCACGAAACCAACTGCCGCACCCACTTCCAAAACTTCTTCCAGAACCGTCGCCGCCAATGCGGCAAAAGGAACCCTGCCATGACCCTAGCCGAACAGATACGCACCATCGCACAGCAGGCGCAGAAAGCATCCCGCCAGCTCGCTACACTCTCAACGAGGAAGAAGAATGCCATCCTCGAGGCCATGGCAAATGAACTCCAGACCCGCAAGGCCGCCATACAAGCCATCAACAAAAAAGATGTCGATGCGGCCCGAAAAGCAGGCCTTTCGGAGGCTTTGATTGACCGCTTGACCCTCACCGATGCCCGCTATAAAACCATGGTCGAAGGTATCCGCACCGTCGCCGCGCTCAAAGACCCCGTTGGGCAAACCGTCTGGAGGCGCAAGCGGCCAAACGGTATGGTCATCGCCAAGAAGCGCACGCCAATCGGCGTCATCGCGATTATCTACGAATCCCGCCCGAATGTGACCGCCGACGCCAGCGTGCTCTGCATCAAAACGGGGAATGCGGTCATCCTCCGAGGCGGCAAGGAGTGCCTTGCGAGCAACGCCGCAATAGCGCAAGCCATGGCAGAGGGTGGCGCCAAGGCGGGCCTTCCGGAGTTTGCCTTCCAGTTCATCAACATCCCCGGACACGAGGCGGTGACCCATTTGGTCCAGTCTGCCGGACTGATTGATGTGGTGATTCCTCGCGGCGGGGAACGCCTCATCCGCGCAGTTACCGAGCAAGCGCAGATTCCGGTGCTCAAGCACTACAACGGCATCTGCCATGTCTATGTGGACGACACGGCGAATATCGCCACCGCGCTCAAGGTTATCGAAAACTCAAAATGTCAAAGACCAAGTGCCTGCAATGCGGCCGAATGTCTCCTGCTCCACAAGGACAAGGTCAAGCAGCTGCTCCCCAAATTGGCTAAGCGGCTGGCGAAGCATCAGGTGGTTGTGCACGCCGATGCGACTTGCGCTCCCTATTTCGAACAGGCGATTCCGCTTGCTCCGGAGGACTACAGCAAGGAGTATCTGGCCCAGGAGGTCAACATCCTCGCTGTCGACGGTCTTGAGCAGGCCATCGAGCACATCAACACCTACGGCTCGCATCACTCGGATGCCATTCTAACACAAACGCCAGCGAACGCCAAGCGCTTTCTCGCGCAAGTCGATTCCTCGGCGGTTTTCGAGAACTGTTCCACCCGTTTCAACGATGGCGGCGAGTTTGGCATGGGCGCGGAAATGGGCATCAGCACCGACAAGTTGCACGCCCGCGGCCCGATGGGGCTGGAGGAGTTGACCAGCTACAAATACATCGTTACCGGCAATGGGCAGATTCGGGGCTGATCGCAGCATGACTCCGGACACCTACCGACTTCTCGACAGCGGCGACGGGCGCAAACTCGAACAGTTTGGCGACAGCATTCTTTCGCGCCCCTGCGCCCAAGCCATCTGGCGCCCCCAGCACCTGGAACTGTGGAACCGGGCCGACGCGGTTTTCGACCGAAAGGAGGGAAACCATTGGCAGGGGCGCGGCAACCTGCCGAAGCGCTGGGTCATCAACGCGGCAGGCATCCGCTTCCAACTCTCCGGGACTGATTTCGGGCATCTAGGCATATTTCCGGAGCAACGCGCCCAATGGCGGTGGATTCAGAAAACAATCCAGTCGGCGGCTTCCCGCTACGCGCGGCCAATCGAGGTATTGAACCTGTTTGCCTACTCGGGCGGTTCGACTTTGGCGGCAGCGCTGGCTGGGGCGAGCGTCTGCCACCTGGATGCCTCGAAGGGTATGGTTCAGTGGGCCCGGGAGAATGCCGCGCTCAACGGGCTAGCCTCCCATCCGATTCGCTGGATTACCGACGATGCGCACAAGTTTCTCGCCCGTGAACTCCGAAGAGGCCGCCATTACGACGCGATTATTCTCGACCCGCCGACCTTTGGACGGGGACAGAACGGCGAGATGTATAAGATTGAAGCCGACCTGCCCGATACGCTTGGGCTCTGCCGAAAACTGCTCAGCGACCACCCGCTTTTCATCCTTCTCTCCGCCCACACGCCAGGCTACACGCCCATCGTTCTGGGCAACATCCTGGCCCAGGCAACCGATACGCTCAAGGGCCGAATTGAAACGGGAGAGATGCTTCTCGACGACGGCACGGGACGTGCCTTTGCGCTCCCGAGCGGAGTTTTTGCCCGATGGACCAGTTAGACGCCATTTCCTCTATTCTCGACCGCCACGCGAAGGCGGGAATTGAACTTGGACTCGACCGTATTCTGGCGGTGCTCCAGGCTTTGGACAATCCGCACTTGGGGCTTGCGGCGATTCACATCGCGGGTACCAACGGAAAGGGATCGGTGGCAGCGATTTGTGAGACGGCGTTCCGTGTCGCGGGCTATCCGGTCGGACGCTACACCTCGCCGCACCTGCTTCAGGTCAACGAGCGAATTCTGCTCAATGGCGAACCGATTACCGATTCCGAACTGGCGGCCTGCCTCGAACTGGCCGACCGAGCGCCTGACGCGGAAAAACTCTCCTACTTCGAAATCCTGACCGTTGCGGCATTCCTTGCATTCAGGCGAGCAGGCATCAAACTGGTCGTGCTGGAGACGGGGCTGGGCGGACGACTGGATGCCACCAATGTGGTCACCCCACTCGTATCGGCCATCACGCACATTGCGCTCGACCATTGCTCCATCCTAGGCTCTTCGCTGTCAGAGATAGCGCGCGAAAAGGCCGGCATCATCAAGGAGAACCGTCCGGTTGTGACGGCGCCGCAGGCGCCCGAGGTACTCGCCGTGCTGGAGGAAACAGCCCGTTCGCGCGGAAGCCATCTGGTGCAGGCTGAGGAGTATGTGACGGTTGAATCCTCTCGCCGCTACCTCTATGGGCAACTGCTCAAGGTGAGTTTCCCGGACGGCGATTTGCCCCGCGTCCAGTGCCGTCTTGGCGGTGCGTACCAGTTGCAGAACATAGCCACGGCTTTTGCCGCGCTCAAGTTCTCCGGGCTGGAACTTCCGGATTCGGCCTACGCCGAATCGCTGCGGACGGTGGTCTGGCCGGCGCGCTACCAGTTGATTGAAGAGGAGCCTCCGATGATTCTGGATTCGGCCCACAATCCGGACGGAATGGCGGCTCTGCGCGAATCGCTGCACCTGCAACAGTTCCGGGGACCGATTGGGCTGGTCGTGGGAATGTGCGCCGACAAAGATGTCGCCGAATCCGTGCGGACAATCGAGCCGGCGGGCGACCGCGTCTGGACCGTGCCCGTGCGCAATCCCCGCTCGATTGCCCCCCAGGCACTCTGCGCCCATTTCAGGAAGATTCCGGCGCAGGCCATCGACACCCTCCCCGTGGCGCTCGACCTGGCACGCACCTGGGCGGAACTCAACAACGGCCTTTTGGTCGTGGCCGGCTCCATCTTTCTCGCAGGAGAATTGCTGCAAGCGACCGGAACCTATCCCTATCCGCAATCCGGACGCCTCGACCCAAACGAACGGATAAAACCTCTATGAGCCACGAAGTCATCGCCCGAGGCGTCCTGATACGCGACGGCAAAATCCTCCTCTGCCACCCCAAAGACCGCAGTTTCGCCTATCTTCCCGGCGGACATGTCGAAACACGGGAAAAGGCCGCCGACGCACTCGTGCGCGAAATCAAGGAAGAACTCGGCCACGACGCCACTGTCGAGGCTTTCCTCGGCTGCAACGAGCACGCCTTTCGGCAGGTAGGCACCTTCCACACCGAAATCAACCTACTATTCAAAATAAAGGTGCCCACCTTGTCCCCCCAGACCTTGACACCCGCTGCCTGCGAAGATTGGCTGCACTTCTCCTGGGTCGAACTCGACCGCCTCGACGAAGTCAACCTGCTCCCCAAAGAGACCCTCGCGTGGCTCCGCAATCCCAAGCCCCCAACCTTCGCTACCTACGGAGACGAGTGGCTATGACCCCCCGAAACATCCGCCCCAGGCGCCCCCAAAACCGCGCCGCCCACATCGTCCCGAGAGCCCTCGCCGGTGCCACCCTGCAAGACTTCCTCGTCGCCAAACTCGGTATTTCCAACCGAAAGGCTAAAGCCCTCGTCGATGAACGCGTCATATGGGTCAACCGCAAACTCGTCTGGATTGCCAACCACCGCCTGAGCCCCGGCGACACCGTCGAATTCCCGCCCTACGAAGACAAAAAGACCCCTTACGAACAGCGCCATGTGCGCATCCTCGCAGAAGATTCCGACTACCTCTTCGCCGATAAACCAGCCGGCCTCCTCTCCGTCGGGAAAGACAGCCTCGAAGACGCCCTGCGCATTCAAACCGGACTCCAGGAACTCCGCGCCGTCCACCGCCTCGACCGCGACACCTCGGGCTGCATCCTCTGCGCCAAAAGCCCCGAAGCCTTCAACGCCGCCGTCTCCATCTTCAAAACCCGCCAGGTCCTCAAAGTCTACAACGCCATCGCCGCAGGTCGCATGGAATTCCGCCCCTCCACGATAGCCGAAGACCTCGAACAGCAACGCGCCGTCACCCACCTGCGCGTCCTCGCCGCCAACAACGACATTACCTTCCTCCGCCTCCGAATAGAGACTGGACGCACCCACCAGATTCGCAAGCACCTCGCCGGCATCAGGCACCCCGTCCTCGGCGATCACGAGTACGGACTCAAGCACGCAAAAGACCCGAGAATCATCTCCATCGCCCGACAAATGCTCCACTCCGTGGAAATCGAAATGCCCCATCCAACCCACCCCGGCAAGCAACTCAAAGCCCACAGTCCCCTCCCCGCAGACTTTAGAAGAACCCTCAAACTCTTTGGCCTCGGACGCTGATTCCTATGAACATCCTACTCGTGGGCGATATTGTCGGAGCCCCTGGCAGAAACATCTTCAAGCAACTCATTCCCCGCCTCAAATCCAGCGGCGAGGTGCACACCGTCATCGCCAATGCTGAGAATGCCGCGGCGGGAAATGGTATTACCCTGCCCCTGGCGCAGGAGCTTTTCGACGCCGGCGCGGATGCCATTACTTTGGGCGACCATGTATGGGGACAAAAGGAGTTTGCGCCCCTAGCCGGTAGTGACAAGCGTATCATCCGCCCGGCCAATCTCCCGCCAGGGACGCCGGGAAACGCTACCGCGGTCATCCACACGAACTATGGTGATATTGGCATCATTTCGCTCCTAGGTCGGGTCTTTATGAATCCGTGCGATTGTCCCTTCAGGGCGGCCGAGCTGGCGTTGCAGTCTCTCCCGGCTAACATTCCGATTGTTGTCGACATTCACGCCGAAGCCACGAGTGAGAAGATTGCCTTGGGGCACTATCTGGACGGCCGGGTGGCGGCTCTTTTCGGGACGCATACGCATGTACAAACCAATGATGCGCATTTGCTTCCCGGGGGCACGGCCTACATATCGGATGTAGGGATGACTGGCCCATCGCACTCGGTAATCGGGCGTGAGATTGCCCCGGTTCTCAAGAAGTTTCTGACGGGAATGCCGTCTCGCTTCGAGGTGGCTTCGGGTCCGACTCAACTGGATGCGGCGCTCTTGGTGCTGGACAATCAGACGCGCAAGCCGCTTTCGATTTCTCCTGTCCGATGGTCTCTTCCGGATTGACGCCCGATGCCTCCCGACGAGTCTACTCCTGCAATCCTTTTTGACATTGACGGCACGCTTTTGCGCGCTGGGGTTATGCACAAGGTCTTTGCTTCGCTCTTTGACGAGGTCTACGGCACGCGCTACCCCCATCCTGAGCGCATCTCGTTTGTCGGGGCGACTGACTCTGCCCTGCTGAGGAGGCTTGCGGCGGAGTGCGGGATTGCCTCTACGCGGGAGGCGGAGGCGCGCTTTTTCGAGGTCATCGGGAAGCGTGTAGACGAGGAACTGGCTAAGAAGCCGCCGCTGGTTTTCCCGGGCGTTCCGGAGTTGCTCCAAAGCCTTTCTGCGCGGGCGGCACTTGGGTTGGTGACGGGCAATTCGGAGGTGGCTGCCTGGGTCAAACTGCGCCATGGCGGGCTCGACGGTTTCTTCACCTTCGGGGCCTACGGAAGCGAGGCGGCAGACCGCGACGATATTGCCCGCCTGGCGCAATCGCGCGCACCGGGTCGGGTCGTGGCGTTGGCGGGCGATACGCCGTTTGATATTCAGGCCGCGCACGCCATCGGCGCCAAGGCCATTGCGGTACGGACGGGCTGGTGCAGTCGGGACGAGTTGCTCGGGGCGGATGCAATCTTGGATGACTTCGCCGATTTGCCCAAGGCGCTCAAGGCCTTCGGAGTCTAGCGCGATGGGGGAAAAACGCCATCCATCCGAGAGCCGCCTGTGGACGCTTGCTTTCCGGAAACTCTCGGCTTTGGACGCCCATTGGGACGAACAGGAGGCTCTCGCCGTCCAAGCCTGGATGCGCGAGACCGGTCTGCCGCGCCTCGCACGGTTGGCCGATTTGATTCGCCCCCAAATGATACGCGAGGATTTCTGGCATATATTAGTACCTGTCGAGCGCGAAGTTAAACACCTAAAGCCTACGGACATTACTATCCTCGACTCCGACTCGTTGCTACCCGCCGCCACCGCCCGTCTGCCGGTCTCGCTGGTGCTTGACAGTTTGCGATCGGCCATGAATGTCGGCGGAATCTTCCGCACGGCCGAGTGTTTTGCCCTCAAAGAGGTTGTCCTCACCGGCTACACCCCCGGCCCGCAAGGCGACCCCCGCGTTGCCGCCGCCGCCCTTGGCACCCAAGACGCGACCCCCTGGAGGCGATTCCCGACCCTGCGCGAAGCGATTGCCGCCCTCCGCGACGAAGGGCTCGCCATCATCGCCGCCGAAACCGTCGCAGATGCGCCAGCCCCTTCGGACTATCCCTGGAGACTCCCTGGAGCCATCATCCTCGGCAGCGAACGCTTCGGGCTCGCCCCTGAAGACATCCGCCAATGCGACGCCACCGTCCGAATCCCTATGTTCGGCTCCAAGAACTCCCTCAATGTCGCTTCCGCCGCCGCCGTCCTCGCCTACGAACTGCGCCGCCGCTTCCCCGACGCCCAATCCCATGCCCCTGCCCGTTGAACAGATCCTCCCCGAGCTCCACCTAGCCCTCGACCACAACCGCCCCGTCGTACTCCAGGCGCCGACAGGTTCCGGTAAAACCGTCCTCGTCGCTCCATCCCTCCTCCACGCCAAGTGGCTCCAAGGCCGCAAAATACTCCTCCTCGAACCCCGTCGACTGGCCGCCCGCATGGCCGCAAACTATATGGCGCGCCAGCGTGGCGAACCAGTCGGCGCGACCATCGGCTACCAAGTCCGCCTCGAAAACCGTACCAGCCCGGATACCCAAATCGAAGTGCTCACCGAAGGCATTCTTACCCAACGACTCCTCCAAGACCCGGAACTCAACGGCGTCGGCTGCATCATCTTCGACGAATACCACGAACGCAGCATCCATACCGATATGGGCATGGCACTCGTCGACGATATTCGCAAAGGATTGCGAGAAGACCTGCGCCTCGTCGTCATGTCCGCCACCCTTGACCCCGAAGCAATTCGTACCTACCTCGGTCCCCAAACCCAAACCCTCACCTGCCAGGCTAGACGCTTTCCGGTCGACACCATTTATCTCTCCCGACCATCCACCTTGCCGCTTTGGAAATCCACGGCAGAAGCCATCCTCCGCGCCCTGGAGCAAGAACACGGATCCATCCTTGCATTCCTCCCAGGCGAAGGCGAAATACACCACTGTGAAGACTACCTGCGCGAACGAATCCAGGACGAAACAACCATCATAGCCCCCCTCTACGCACGCCTCGACCGTACCCTACAAGACCAAGCCGTCCGCCCCGCACCTGCCAACTGCCGCAAAATCGTGCTGGCAACCTCCATAGCCGAATCCTCAGTCACCATCGAAGGCATTCGCATCGTCATCGACAGCGGTAAAGTACGCGTTCCCCGCCTCTCGCCAACCACAGGAATGCCCCGGCTGGAAACCATCTCCATCTCTCACGACAGGGCAGAACAGCGCAAAGGTCGTGCCGGCCGCCTCGAACCAGGCGTATGCTGGAGGCTCTGGGATAAAAGCACAGATGCCCAACTCCCAGATTCCGCCCAACCCGAAATCACCCAAGCAGACCTTTCCACCCTAGTCTTGCAAGCGGCGGATTGGTATTCAGCAGACCTCCACGCCCTGCACTGGCCAACCCCTCCGCCCATACGCAACTGGCAACTGGCGCGAACCTTGCTTGAGGAACTGGGGGCTCTTACGCCGGAAGGCCGTTTGACCGCACATGGAAAGGCGCTGGTTCGGTACCCGCTGCATCCACGGCTAGGCAACCTCATTCTCCGTGCGGAGGCATTCGGATGGGGGGATGCTGCCTGTCATTTGGCCGCGGAGATTGCCGAGGAGCCGGGGCTGGCTACGCAACTCAAGCGGCGATTGCAAGGCAGGAATCCCCAGAACCGTTCGGTGCCGCCGGGGCTGTTGCTGGCTTTAGGGTATCCTGACCGCATTGCGAGAAGGCGTGAAGGTGATTGCTTTCTTTTGTCCGACGGCTCAGTTGGAACGGCGGAGTCGGGTACAGTTCCTCCGGGCGAATGGATAGTTGTCCGCGAACTTCAGGATATGGGGCAGAAGGGGCTACGGATTCGTTCGGCGGAGGCTTTTGACTTGGCTTGGATTGAGCGTTATTTTCCGCATCTTGCGACCGTTCGGGAGGTTACGCGCTGGGATCGCCGCAAGGATGGTGTGCAGGCGGTTCGGCAGAAGCGGCTGGGGGCGATTGTGCTGACGGAGACTCCGCTTTCCAACGCAGGCAATTTGCTGGAGGCTCAGTTGGAGGGGCTTCGTCTCAAGGGCATCGCAAACCTCGATTGGAGCAAGGGTGCGGTGGCATTGCGGGCACGAATGGCTTTTCTGCAACGCATTTGCGGCGTCGATGGGTGGCCTAATCTTTCTGACGAGGCGCTTTTGCGCGATGCAGCGGAGTGGCTACCTGTGTTTGCGCCGAAGGCATTGAAATGGGAGCTGTTGCGGCAAATCGACCTGTCGCAGGTGCTGCTTTCTTTCTACCTCAAGGGGCGCCGCGCCGAGTTGGACCGGTTGGCGCCTTCCGACTTTCTTCTGCCTAGCGGTGCGCGTTGCCCCATCCATTACGAGGCGGAGATTCCGTTTGCGGAACTGCGCATCCAGGAGGCGTTCGGACTGCAGGGAACGCCTCGCATTGCGGGCGGGAAGGTTGCGGTCGTTTTGCATCTGCTCTCGCCGGCGCGGCGCCCTGTTCAAGTCACATCAGACCTCAAGAGTTTCTGGGACAACGGCTATGCGCTGGTACGCAAGGAGTTGCGCGGCCGCTATCCGAAACACTACTGGCCGGAAGACCCTTATCAAGCCGAACCGTTGCGCGGGAACCGTGTGCGGCCAACCAACCACAACCGCTAAAAAGCCCCCAACTTTCTCTGCGATGAACGACCATCTCACCTCCTCAACCGGCGAACTGACCATCGTGGTCGGCTCGTGCGACCGCTATTCGGATTTGCTCGAACCGTTCTCGAAACTGTGGCGCCAATACTGGCCGGACTGTCCCTACGAACTGGTGCTGGCGACGGAAAGCACGCCGCCCAATGCCGCGCATCTGGCGTTCGACCGCATCCTGGCGATGGGCACGGGCAAAAGCTGGTCGCGCCTGATGCAGGAGGCTTTGCGCGAAATCCGAACGCCCTACCTCATCTACCTCTGCGACGACTATTTTCTCTCCGCGCCGGTTCCAACCCAGGTCATCGCCCGGCATCTCGAACTCTGCCGCCAACACCGCGCCGTCAACCTCCGGCTCTTGCCGAATCCACCCCCGACTCAGACCTTTGCGCCGGAGCCGGAATTGGGACTCTACGAGAAAGACACCGCCTACTGTATCGCCACGCAGGCGGGCATCTGGGACCGCGACTTCTTCCTGCGCCTTGTCCGCGGATGCGAAAGCATCTGGGAGTTCGAGCGCCTAGGCTCCTTCGCGTGTGCCGACGAACCACGCCCCCTGCTCTGTGCCAAGCAGCAAATCTTCCCCTTCGTCGACGCCGTGCACAAAGGCTGCTGGGAACCTTTCGGACTGAAGGTGCTCCGCGAGGCGGGTATCACCCCCGACCTCACGCGCCGCCAACTGCCAACACGCACCCGGCGGTTCATCGAATGGGCCAAAGGCGTCATCTTCCGACTCAACCCCACCTGGGTTGTGCGCATTCAAAACCGTTTCGGACTGGGCAAGAAATAGCAGAGCACCATCCGCTCCGGCTCCTGCCAACCCACTCCCCCCAAAGGTTGCAACCTGGCCAACCACAAAGTGGCAACCAGTCGCCCCAAAAGGTTGCTACCCACCCCTAGAAAAAGGCCATGCCGCTAGAGCGGCATGGCCTCAACCATTCGACTAAACGGCAACGCAGTTAAAGCGACTTGAGATACTCGTTGATGGCCGCCGCGGCTTTGCGCCCCTCGCCCATCGCCAAGATAACCGTCGCCGCCCCGAGTACAATGTCGCCCCCCGCAAAGACGCCCTTGATCGAAGTCGCATTCGTCGCAGGATCCACCACAATGTTGCCGCGCTTATTGACCTCAAGCCCCTCCGTCGTCGCCGGAATCAACGGGTTCGAACTGTTCCCAATCGCGACAATCACCGCATCAATCGGAACCGTATGCTCACTGCCCGGGATTGGCACCGGACTGCGCCGCCCCGAAGCATCCGGCTCGCCAAGTTCAAAGCGGACACAGACCATCCCGTTGACACGCCCCTGATCGTCACCAAGAATCTCCACCGCATTGCCCAAGGTATGGAAGATGACCCCCTCTTCCTTCGCGTGATGCACCTCCTCCGCACGAGCCGGCATCTCCGCCTCGCTCCGGCGGTAGACCAGATGCACCTCCTCCGCCCCCAGGCGAAGCGCCATTCGGGCCGCGTCCATCGCCACATTTCCACCCCCGAGAACCGCCACCCTTCGGGCCGGATAAAACGGCGTATCGGCATGTTCCGAATCATACGCCTTCATCAAATTCGCCCGAGTCAGATACTCGTTCGCGGAAAAGACCCCGACCAGATTCTCGCCAGGAATTC
>JBJFGP010000118.1:0-3350 GCA_051892815.1 Kiritimatiellia bacterium
ATTGAGTTGTTCCATGGCAACCGTTTGGGGCTGATCCTGATACATCCGGATTTCCTCTATAACGACGCCTCGCTCTCGTTCCAACTCCTTGGCGGGAATCGCCGGATGCAAATACATGTCCGATAGTACCTCGAATACCTGGTCGAGCTTGTCATAAGGGAATCGGGCATAATAGCAGGTGTTGTCCTCAGTCGTAAAGGCATTCAAGTCGCCGCCAACGCCCTCAACAGCCTCCGAGATCTGCGCGGCGGTACGTTTCCGGGTGCCTTTGAACAGCAAATGTTCGATAAAGTGGCTTACGCCCCCGACTTCTTCCTCTTCATAGCGGCTGCCATTGCGAACCCAAATGCCAATCACTGCGCTTTCAACCTCTTGCATTGGCGCACAGGCGACAGTAGCCCCGTTGGGAAGTTTGGTCAATGTGGTTTTCATGGCAAAATCTTAGGCTAAAATCGCCTCTCTGATGGCTTGTTCCATTGCCCCCCGGTCGGCCTGAAGTCCTGTCCAAACTGTAAAGGCTCGAGCCCCTTGTCCTACCAGCATCCCAATGCCATTGCACCCCTTGGCCCCCGCGGCAGTCGCGGCATCCAGTGTCGGCGTCGTAAGCGAGCGGGGGCGAATGACAATGTCATAGAGGAACTGTCCTGGATGGAAATGTTCGGCAGGCAATACGGCCTTATCCCCCGCGCGAATCCCCGCCGGTGTGCATTGGATAATCAGCGAGACTTGGCTTAAAGCTGCATCCCAGCCAGGCTCGCCAAAGGTCAACGCCTTGGACGGATTCAACTCTGCGGCAACGGACAGGAGGCGCTCGCGGGAACGGTTGAAGAGGGTCAATTCTGCTCCTGCTTCGACCAAGGCCGTTGCAATGGCACGCCCTGCGCCCCCACAACCAATGACCGCAACGGAAAGACCTTTTAGAGTAAAGCCATAATGCTCGACAAGGTCGTCCAAAAGCCCATCCGCGTCCGTATTGTCTCCGTAGAAACCGCTTGCAGTGATACGAACCGTGTTCACCGCTTTAAGCCGTTGTGCACGAGGCGAGAGTTCGTCCATCAGCGGCACGGCGATTTCTTTGAGTGGCACCGTTAGGTTGACACCAGTACAACCATCAGATTGCAACCGTCGGAGGGTACTGGTTAGTTCCTTTGGGGGTACCTCCAACTTATCATAGACCGCCTCATATCCGATGGCGCGGAAGGAGGCATTGTGCATGATGGGCGAATAGGAATGCGCAATGGGGTGCCCGAGGACGTAGAACTTTTGCATCTAGCGGCAATCAGAATACGGAGGAGCCATCGCGCAAGACGGCAATCACGCCGGAACGGGAGATGTCCAGTATGCGGTGGTGTTTCAACAGCGCAAAAAAATCCCTGACCGTATCCCGGTTGCCGGCCATTTGGATGGTAAGGGAAGTCTCAGTGACGCCCACAATGCGCGCCTTGAAGATGGTCGCAATCTCCATTAGCTCAGCCCGGCTTTTGCTGGTACAGGCAACTTCGACAAGAATCAACTCCCGGTCAATATGAGGGCGACTGGTCACATTGGTGACTGCCAAAACATTGATTTGCTTGCGGAGTTGGGCGATAACCTGCGTGATGACCTGTTCGTCACCTCGGACAGTAAAGGTCATCTTGGAAACATTTGGGTCGTGCGTTGGCCCGACATTGAGGGTCTCGATATTGTAGCCTCGACCGGAAATCAGTCCGACGATACGGGCCAACACACCAGGAGTGTTGTCGACAAGGGCATTGATGATGTTGGTCATGGTCAGGCTCCCAAGTGATTATCATCGAAGACCATCTCGGAAAGGGGCATTCCCGGAGGTACCATTGGAAAGACATTTTCCTCTGGTTCAACGATACATTCAATGACGGTTGGTTGGGATGCCTTGAGGGCTTTACGCAGTGCGTGGCAGAGTTCTTTTTCCGTGAATGCTCTCTCAGCCAAGGCACCGTGCGCCTCTGCGAGTTTGACAAAGTCGGGCAGGTATGGTGAGCGGGGATTGTCCGGAATCTTTTCCAGGGGATGGCGTCCTTTCTGACCTAGGGCGACGGAGCTGTAGCGCTTGCCGTAGAAGAGTTGCTGCCATTGGCGCACCATGCCAAGATAGGTGTTGTTGAGGATAACGAAGACAATCGGGAGGCGGTGTTCGACGGCAACGACCAGTTCCTGGAAGTTCATTTGCGCGCCGCCATCGCCGGATATGGAGATGACTTTGCGCTTGGGGCAACCGAGTTGGGCTCCTATTGCCGCGGGGATGCCGAAGCCCATTGTTCCGAGTCCGCCTGAAGAGAGGTAGGTGCGCGGTTTGGTATAGGTGTAGAACTGGGCGGCCCACATTTGATGCTGTCCGACATCTGTGACGATGATGGCGTCGCCGCGTGTCACGAGGTTGATGGCTTTGATGGCTCGCTGGGGTTTGATTGGAGTGGATTCTTTAGGGAGTTGGTAGGGGAATTTGCGCTTCCATTGGGCGGTGCGATCAATCCATTCTTGCCGGCGAGGATTCTTCTTGATGAGGGGTAGCAAGGCTTCGAGTGCGGCCTTGAGGTCGCTCAGGAGGCGTATATCGGTGGGGATGGATTTGCCGATAGCGGAGTCGTCAATATCTATGTGGGCGACGGTTGCACCGCGGGCGAATTCGGAGGCTTTTCCTATGACGCGGTCGTCGAAGCGGGCCCCTGCGGAGAGGATGAAGTCGCACTCGCAGACGGCTCGGTTTGCCGCGGCGGTTCCGTGCATGCCGACCATACCGAGTGAGAGGGGATCGTTCTGCGGAAAGGCTCCGAGTCCCATCAAGGTTGTGATGACGGGAATATCTGCGGCGTGGGCCAAATCGGCGATTGCCTGGCTGGCGTTGCTGGGGAAGGCCCCTCCGCCGACATAGAGCACGGGGCGGTGGGCGCGGTTGAGCACATTGGCCAAGAGGGTGAGTTGCTCGGGATCTGGCTTGAGGAAGGGCGTATAGGAGGGAATGTCAATCTCGTCGGGGGATTCGGAGGGGCGATCGGTCAAGGCGCGTTGCACATCCTTGGGCACATCGATGAGCACGGGCCCGGGCTTCCCGGTCTTGGCAACGAAGAAGGCTTCGGCGATGATATGGGGCAGTTCGTCGACGCTTTTGACGAGGTAGTTGTGCTTGGTCACGGAGCGGGTAATGCCCGTGGTGTCGGCCTCTTGGAAGGCGTCATTTCCGATGAGCGAAAGGGGAACCTGACCGGCAATGCAGACCAGCGGGACGCCATCCATGTGCGCGGTGGCAAGCCCCGTGACGGTGTTGGTCGCGCCGGGACCAGAGGTCACCAGGCAACAGCCTACCTTGCCTGTCGCCCGGGCGTAGCCGTCAG
>JBJFGP010000119.1:0-3337 GCA_051892815.1 Kiritimatiellia bacterium
GAGCATTTGCGGTCAAGGCATTGGCATAACAGGTGAGGTCTTGGTGTTTGTTGCAGATGACTTCAAGCCCACTAGTGTGGTCGCCATGTGAGTGTGTCAGGAGGATAGCGTTAGGCACGATTCCCTCCAGTCCAATGGCATCAAGACGCTTGCGGACTTGCGCACAAGTGATACCGGCGTCAAGCAAGATGGTGGTAGAGGAGGTTTGAATAATTGTGGCGTTTCCGCTGCTTCCGGAAGAGAGTATGGATAGTCGCATAGTTGGGCAGTTCAGTCTCGAATAAGGCGGTGGCGGAGGGCAATGGAGATGGCCTCTGCTCGGTTGGCGGCGCCTAGGCGGGTAAAGATGTTTGCTAGATGGAGTTTGACGCAGTTGGCACTGATTCCAAATTGTTTGGCAATGTCCTTGTTGGTCAGCCCCCGGGAGAGGGAGTGGAGTACTTCGACTTGGCGAGGTGTGAGTTTGGGAAGGTCTCGCTGCTCTTCCAAAAGCGTCGCCGCATCGGGGGAAATGTAGGAGGTTCGTTGGCGGCAGACGGCGTCGATGGCGGCAAGGAGTTCGTCGTTGGCGGCGGATTTGATGACAATGCCTTGTGCGCCTGCATCGCGGGCGGAGGAAAGGTCTTCCGGGGCTGTGCTGCTGGTTAGGACAATCACGGCTGGTGTGGGGGAAAGGCGGCGAATCTCGCGTGTGGCGGCGATGCCGTCGAGCAATGGCATCAGGATGTCCATAATGACCAGGTCGGGATGATGTACGGTCGCGAGATGAACGGCTTCTTCGCCATCTGCGGCTTCGGCGACTACTTGCAGTCCCGGCTCGGTGGCGAGTAGGGCGCCGAGGCCCATACGGACAATGGCGTGGTCGTCGGCAAGGAGGATTTTGATTGGCTTCATGGGGGCGCGTTTATTCCTTTGGGGCTAGGTCGATGGTGAAGGTGATGCGTGCGCCCTGTCCTGGGGCCGAGTCAATATTGAGGGTGCCTCTGCCGTGGCGAATGCGCTCTCGGACGCCTTGCAAACCGAAATGTCCTTCCGGGAGTCCGGGGGCTGTCGTGGGATTGAACCCCGAACCGTTGTCGGTGACAATGACGGTCAAGGTTCTTTCCTGAATCTTTCCGTCCACGGAGATGCGGGTGGCGTGGCCGTGTCGGATGGCGTTCAAAACCAATTCACGAATCACCCTCAAGAGTAGGTAGGATTGCTCCTCATCGATACGTTCCTTAGGGAGGGGAAGGTTGATATCAAGTGCCACATTTCCATGCAACCTAGGGGCGAGCGCCTGACGAAGGGCCTCCGACAGATTGCGCTCGTCCATGACAAGATGGCGTAGATCCCAAATGCAGCGGCGGATGTCATCGTGGCTGGATTGAAGCATCCGCTCCGCCAGGTGGATGGATTGTCGCGACGAGGCGGCATCGGCGGGAAGCCCTCGTTCAGCGGCTGCCAACTGAAGTGCCACCCCCATTAGGCTCTGCGCTAGCGAATCGTGCAGTTCGACGGCAAGACGGGTGCGTTCCTTGACCTTCAATTCGGCCAAGGATTGCTGAAGGCGCGCTTCAAGCCAGCGCTTGGCGTGTCGGTTCAGAAGGACGGAGAGCGTACGGTTCCAAACAAGCACCAGCGCGACAACCACCAGCAGCAGCACGCTGGTATATTTGAGGCGCGCATGAGTCCACCAAGGCGGGTTTGAAAGCACCACAATATCCGCAGAATTCCTTGGCAGAATGCACAGCCCGGAAAGCCGAGTGCCCGGTTGCCCGACTGAACTCTCCGTCGTCACCAGGCAGGCACCTTGAATGGCAATTCGGCTATTGACCGAAGGTGGTTGAAAGTCAGAAAAACGAGCCGGAATACTCAACCCGTCGGCCTCAAGGCGGCATTCACAGCCACCCTCGGCATAGGGACGAATGTCTGCAACAATTGCCTCAAACCGGACCAACTTACCGTCAAGACTGGGACGCACAACACGCGTGTTTTGGGGCGAGACAAGTAGGTCTCTCAGGGCCGTTTCGGTGGGCAGAATAGGCGAAAATGCAGAGGCGGGAAGGGGGGCGCAATAGGCATTTTCAAGGTAGACAAAGAAGGTATCCGTACGCAGAAATCCAAGCACACGGACATTCGAACCAGGTGCTGGAGAAGGGGAGTCTGGTGCAAGGCAGAGCCGGATACTTCGCCCAGTAGGACTTCGCAACCATACTGCACGAGGAGAGCTGTAGGCGATAACCTGTCCGTCGATGGAATAGCGTCTGGGAAAGTGGCGCTTGAGAGCCGCTGGGATGTCTCGGTCGTTAGGAAGCGGGGCGCCTGTAGGGACGGTTGGGCGCAACCTGATGATTGAGTCGGGGTTGGTCAGATGGATACGTTGCCCGGCATATCGTCTAGGCGTCCAGATGGAGGGCAGTACAATCCCCGTGACGCTGACGCAGGTATCCAGCAGGTCGGCTATTTGCTTCTCTGCTTCCGGTGTGCGAGGCAGGGTGAGGACTATTGCCAAGCCATCCGATTCAAGGGTCAATCCCAGCAAAGCGGGGTCATTCTCGTCCGTGGCGATGTCGGTGACAACGCCTTCTAGGGTGACGCGCCAAAGGTCATAGTGCCCGGTGCTGATTTCTGGAATGGTCGCCCGGTAAGGCTTGTGCGGGGGGCGTTTCTGGAGAATGACGGCATCGGCGGCTATGAGTTGGATGTCATCGCAGGTTTGAGGATTTCGGTTGGGGGTGCAGGTCAGAATGAGTGTGTGGCCTATCTCAAGCCCCGGCACGCCGTTTGCCAGGACGCAGATGGATCCGGTATTATCCGAGAGCACGACCAATTCACCAGCAGTGGCGCTGATCCAACCTTCCAACCGGACTTGGGCACCGGGTCTTGCGAGCTCTCCGGTTAGCAGGTCGTGGGTAATTTCACAGACTGCTTTGCGGGGAATCCGATCTTCCTGCGCCGCGAGTGGGGCGACGGCCAGCAGGATGAGGCTTAGGATGGATCGGATTGTCTTCATACCCTCTATTTTAGCCAATTTTCTTCTAATGTCACGCACGAACCCCCTACCCAAACGGGTAATTGTTTCGGGCAGGGGCATTTGCTAGGATTTACGCGTACCAAATGCTATTGGTAGGTAGGTTTAGCCTTTCCGCTTTCGCCGGTTCTCATTGCAACATAACACACATACCCTGCGTCGCGCAATGGTTCTGCCATTGCGCGGCGCTTTTTCGTTTCGCCCCGTCGCCTCTCAACCCTAAGCCGATTACGCTGTCAAAGCGTTAGCAGTTTGCCCCCATTCTCTTCGCCCTGTGGGTAGGAAGGAAATAGGGGTGAAGGTTGCAACCACTTGCCTCACTAG
>JBJFGP010000120.1:0-15838 GCA_051892815.1 Kiritimatiellia bacterium
AGAGTTCGCCCCAGAGCCGGACGGATACCACGGTCTCGGGCGCGGCGAGGGCGACGGAGGCGGAGGAGACTTCGTACGACCCCATCGTGTCGACGCCCACCGATTTGGGCTTCTTGCCGTCGGCAAGCGACTCCCACGGGCGGTTGCGCTCGGTCGAAATCAAATCCTCCGGCCCCATCCCCGCCGCCGAATCCGAGGCATACGCCCTGGGCGGCGGAAGCGCCGTGCGCACATTGCCCTCGAAGACCCCCGACCCCGCCGAAGTCTCCTTGAGCTCCGCGACAAGCTTGTCCCCAGAAGTCGTCGAAAGTGACACCTTCACACGCTGCGCGCCGGCCGAAGACGAACAATCCCGATCCGTCACCCGAATCTGTATCGGCAGCCCCGGCTTGTGATTCTTCGCCTTGCTCCGTTCGTTGACCCCCAGCGTCGCGTCGTCCACCACCGAGAGCCGTTTGGCAGGCGAATCGGCCAGCCCCCTGGCCTTGAGAAACTCCGGATCGACCCGATAACTCAGCGTGTCGTCGCCCACCAGTTCGACCGTCCCGTTGCCCGCCTTCGCCACGCCCGCAACCGTATCAATCGAGCCACGGAAAAGCGACGGATCGCGCGTTCCCGGGTAGAGCAGCAACCGCTCCCGGTCCTTCCCCGCCGAAGTCTCCAAGATGACCGGAATCGACGAACCTCCCCCCGCAACCGAAAGATTCCTGTCCTGGATCGACACCGTCAGAGGCGACCCCGGCCGAATCGTCGAACGGTCCGAAAGATCCCCCAGCAAAACCTGCGGATCGTCCACCTCGTAGTTCGTCGCCAGCTTCCATTCGCCCTGCAACAGCCGCGCCTCGGCGTGCGTGAAATCGAGACTGAAGACCTTATCAAGTTCAGTCCTCGTCTGGTCGAAATCCTGATTCGCAAAAGCCACCTTCGCCAGAATATAGTGGCCATAGGCGCGGACATCGGGTTCAGGCATCGCGCACCACTGCTCGGCAATCTGCGAAGCCGAATCCGAGGCTCCCATCTTCAGCAAAAGGTCCACATCGCGGAACATCGCCTGACGCGCCGCCCGAGTCCCCTTGTAGCGATTGTTCGCCCGCAGCGCCTGGTACCCCGCGTGCGCAATGTCGTACTGCAGCCGATCCTCCGCAATCCGCGCCCGCAGCAGAAAGAGACCCGCCGCCACCTCCGGCGTCAAAGCATTTTCATTCTGCAACAGGCGTTCAATATGGTCCCACGCCTTGTTGCGCAGCGCATCGGCGGTACCCCTGACCTTGCGGTACTGGTCCAAAGCCCAGAGGGCGAAAGAAGGGGGATAGCGCAGGGGATTGGCGTCAAAGGCCTTGCGGTTGGCGTTCAAAAGCTGCCAGGCGCGTTCCGGATTGTTCCGGGCATAGGCCTCGGCCGCGACATAGATGGGATAGGCGGCATCACCCTTCTTGACGGGATAGAGCCCGGGCATCTGCTCGGCGGCTTCGGTCAGGAGCTGCTGAAGGCGATCGTTCTTCTCGCGGGCGCCTTCGAGGTTGCGCACGATGAGCAAATAAGCCAGTTCGGGGGCTTTGAGCGAAAGGAGGGTTTCGGCGACTTTGACGGCGGCGGGCGGGTACATTGGTTCGCGCCAGGCGGAAGCGGCGATGTAGTAGGGGGCGTGGGCGCCGAGGCCGGTCTCGGGTGTGATGCGTTCGGCGGGAATCTGGGACGGGAGGCGCTTGCCGCCCATGGTTTCGTAGAAGGTGGCTCCTTGGGCGAGGAGGTAGGCGTTGAGGGCGACGAGCTGGTCGGCCTGCTTGCCGAGGGCAATCTGGTCTTGAGGGAAGTCTTTGTCTTTGCGGTGGTTCAGGATGTGGTAGTATTGGTTGATGTCCATGCCCCAAAATCCTGGGACGGTGACGAGTTCTGGGGGGAGTTGCTTAGCGAAGCGCGGGAGCCATTCGAGGTTGCGCAGGAGTGAGTCTCTCTTGGGGTCTTTGGGGCGGACAATCTGGTTTTTGTCGAGCCTGGGTTCGTAGATATATCTGTCCCAGGGATTCTTGCCGGTGGTGACATAGTGGAGGGTGGCGGCTAGGCGGGAGGCGAAGGCGGGGTTGGCTTTTGGGGAGCCGTCGGCAAGGCGGGCCAGGGTGGCGTCGATGGTCTGAATGGAGACATCGAGGCGGCTAGCGCGTTCGGCGGCGCGGAAGTATTGATTGAGGCGCCAGGTGTCAATGTTGCGCCAGCAGGGGTTGAAGAGGATGCGTTCGATGGCCTGGAAGGGATATTTGCCTTTGAGTTCAGGGTTTTTGGCGTCGAATTCGGCAAGTCTGTCGCAGAGCCAGGCGAAGGTGTCGTACATGCTGATGTCTTGGGGGCGGAGGGCGTCGAAGGCCTGGAGGATGGCGGCGTGACGTTCGGCGTCGGACTTGAATTGACCCCATTTGCGGTATTGGAGCTCCCACATGTCGGCGGCTTTTCGTAAAGGATTGTCGCGAGAAGGTTTGGCGTATTTGCCGGCCTGGACATCGGCCAGGAGGGCCTTCCATTCGTTGGGGAGGGCTTTCTCGTAGCGTGGCTGGTGCCAATGGGTGAGCCAACCAATGTCTTTGGGCTGGATGGAGTTGTGGGCGAGGCGTCTTTTAAGGAGGGCGAAGGCCTCTTGGGGGGGCAGTTTGTCGTTGGCGAGGAGGTAGTCGCAGAGGGTGGTGGAGAGGAAGAGGTCGGGGCGGGAGGTGATAATGAATTGGAGGCGGATGCGGGAGGCCTGGCGTCTGGCGCATAGGTCGAGGAAGTCGACGCTGGGGGCCGTCTCCTGCCAGGTTTTGCGGGTGGCGAGGGTGTGGAGGATGGGGTCGAGGTCGGCGTTTTCGAGGTAGCGGCGGCGGTCGACATGTTCGAGGAGGTGGCGGAAGATCTGGGCCGACTCGGGGCCTTGGGGGTAGGCGTCGAGGAGGATATCGAAGAGGGCGGCGTAGTCGCGCTTGAGGCCGTTGTCGCCGAGGTATTCAAGGAGTCCGAGACCGAGGGCGAGGGTATCGCCGTTGCGCGGGGCGGCGGCGAGGTAGCGGGCATAGAGTGCGGGGGTGCCGGCGGAGCGGATGAGGCGGATGAGGGCGCGGCGGGTGTAGTCGTTGGCGGAGGGGTCGCACTGGAGGAGGTAGCCGAGGATGTTGCGGGACTTCTCCTTATCGCCGCACCAGTCGGCGGCGAGGGCGGCCTCGAAGAGGGTCTTGGAGGGGAGTTTCTCCTTCTGTTCGATGGCCTTGTCGGCAGCGGACAGGAGGGTATAGGGATGGGCGAGGTCGGGCGTCTGGGACGCGAGAGCCAGGCCTGCGGCGAGGATGCAGCAGGCGATTGAAAGGATAGGCGCCATGTGGACTTTCTCCGGCAAGGGGGCGATGTCTCGGTACCGGGCGCTCGGGCTCCGCGTCCGGCGGACTTTCCCCATCCGACGGGCGTTCGGCTTGTCGCGACCGGCTATGCGTGTGCGAACAACAGTTTGGGAATTATACCCCATCGCATCGCGAATTGCAAGCCCAATATGCAGCCCCCGGCGGAATGTCCGGCCTCGCGGCGGGTGGCAACCTCCGGCGGCAACGGGTGGACACCTCTCGGGGGCATTTCCGGGCACCTTGGGGAGGCGGTCGCGGGCAGGTCCGGAAAGCGCCGATTGCTAGGAATCGGCCCGATCGCGCGCCAGAAGCGGCTTGAGATAGGCTCCGGTCGCCGACTCGGGGCAAGCCGCAATCTGCTCGGGCGCGCCGGCGCAAACGACCCGCCCGCCCTGGTCGCCGCCGCCGGGCCCCATGTCGATAATCCAGTCGGCCGACTTGGCGACATCGAGGTTGTGCTCAATGACGATGACCGTGTTGCCCCCGGCGCGGAGCTTGAGCAGCAGATTCAGCAGACGGTGCACATCGGCAAAGTGCAGCCCCGTCGTCGGCTCGTCAAGGAAATAGATCGTCTTGCCCGTCGGACGCTTCGACAACTCGGCCGCCAATTTGACCCGCTGAGCCTCGCCACCCGAGAGCGTCGTAGACGACTGCCCGAGCTTGATGTAGCCCAGCCCCACCTCCTCCAGCGTCCGCAACTTCGCGCAGAGCGAAGGAATCGCCGAAAAGAACTCCACCGCTTCGCCGACCGTCATCTCCAGCACCTCCGCGATGGTTTTGCCCTTGTAGCGCACCTGCAACGTCTCCTGGTTGTAGCGCGCCCCCTGGCAAACCTCGCAAGGCACCGTCACATCCGGCAGGAAGTTCATCTCAAGCCGCCGCACCCCGTCGCCTTGGCACGCCTCGCACCGCCCGCCTTTAACATTGAAGGAGAATCGGCCCGGCGCATAACCCCTCGCCTTTGCCGCCGGCGTCAGCGCAAACAACTCGCGAATCGCCGAAAAGGCGCCAATGTAGGTGACCGGATTCGACCGCGGAGTCCGCCCGATTGGCGATTGGTCAATCTCCACCAGCTTGTCGAGATAGTCCACCCCGGAAAGGCTCCGGTAGCGCCCCGGCTCGGCTTTCGAACGGTTCAACTTCTGCGCCAGCGCGCGGCAGAGAATATCTTCCACCAGGGTCGATTTCCCCGAACCGCTCACCCCCGTCACGCAGACCAAAAGCCCCAAGGGGATGGCCACCGAGACGTTCTGAAGATTGTTTTCCCGAGCCCCGGTCAGGCGCAGCCAGCGCTTCCCCGGCTTGACGCGCTCGGCCGGCACGGGTACCCGGCAGCGGCCCAGAAGGTAGTCGGCCGTGCGGGACTCTGTTGCCCGGGAAATCTCCCCCGGCGCGCCTTGGAAGACGACCCGTCCGCCCAAGCGTCCGGCCCCGGGGCCTAGGTCTATCAGCCAGTCGGCGCCGCGAATCATCTCCTCGTCGTGTTCCACGACGACGAGGGTGTTTCCGCGCCGCTGAAGTTCCCGCAAGGTTGCTATCAATCGCTCGTTGTCGCGCGGATGAAGGCCGATTGTCGGTTCGTCCAGTACATACAGGACGCCGGTCAGGCCCGAGCCGATTTGGGTCGCCAGACGGATGCGCTGCATTTCCCCTCCCGAGAGGGTTGCGCTCTCGCGATCCAGGGAGAGGTAGTCCAACCCGACATCCAGCAAGAAACGGCTCCGGCGGCGCAGTTCTTTGACCACTTCGGCGACCATTCCCGCTTCGGTCGGCGAGAGAATCTCGGGCAGGGAATCGAGGAAAGGCACCAATTCCCGGACCCGAAGGTGCATGACTTCCACGATTGTCCTGCCCGCCACTCGGGCCGCGCGGGACTCGGGTCTGAGCCTCTCTCCTTGGCAGTCCGGGCAGCGGCGGCGGGCGAGATAGGGCGCGAGGCGTTCCCTGGCCTCTTCGGTCTCGGCCTCTTCGTAGCGGCGCTTGAGGTGGGGCAGAACGCCTTCGAAGGGTCGGTCTTCCTTGCGCCAGTCGAGCACCAGGTTGTTCTTGAACCCGTGCATCAGCTGGTGGCGGAACGAGGCGTCCAGACGGTTGAAGGGGGTGTCCAGGTCGACCCCGTTCTGGCGGGCAATCTCGGCCAGCAGATAGTTGTAGTAGACGATGGCGTGGTGGCCTGCCCGGCGCCACGGGTGGATGCACTCTCTCAGCGGCAGGGTCGGGTCGGGCACCACCAGGTTCTCGTCGAAGACCAGCAGCGCGCCCAGGCCGGAACAGGTCGGGCAGGCGCCGTAGGGGGAGTTGAAGGAGAAACTGCGCGGCTTGAGCTCTTCGAAGCTAAGATGGCAGTGCGCACATGCGAACCTTTCGGAGAATATCCTAGGCTCCTTTGCCCCCTCTTCGTACGCATAGAGCAGACCCGATCCTACCTTCAAAGCCAGTTCGACGGAATCCGTCAGCCGGCTACGGCACTCGTTGGAGACGACCAGACGGTCGACCACCGCCTCGATGGAGTGGTTCCTCGTCTTCTCCAGATCCGGAGCCTCCTCCAGCAGGCAAATCTGACCGTCAATGCGGGCGCGGGAAAAGCCTTGGCGGGCGAGATTGGCCAGCACCTCTTCGTGGCGGCCTTTGCGGCCGCGCACGAGCGGGGCAAGCAGAATCAGACGGGTTCCCTGGGGCAGCGCAAGGAGGGTCTCAACGATGCTTTCGGCCGACTGCGCGGCCACGGGGCGGCCGCATTGGGGGCAATGCGCGTGCGCAACCGTGCCGTAGAGCAGGCGCAGGTAGTCGTGAATCTCCGTGACGGTCGCCACGATGGAACGAGGGTTGCCGCTGGTGGTGCGCTGCTCGATCGCGATGGCGGGACTGAGCCCCTCGATGCGTTCGACATCGGGCTTGGGCATCTGGTCGAGGAACTGCCGGGCATAGGCGGAAAGACTCTCAACATAACGCCTCTGACCCTCGGCGTAGAGCGTATCGAACGCAAGCGAAGATTTGCCCGAACCGCTCAGCCCGGTGACCACCGTCAGGGCATTTCGGGGGATACGGACATCGACGCCCTGTAGGTTGTGCTGGCGGGCGCCGGCAATCAGAATGTCGCCCATTTCGCGCCTACCTCAGTGGCAGTGGCCTTGGCAGGTCTGGCACGAACCGTTGCAGGGTTCCGGAAGGTAAGACATCAACTCCTGGGCCAGGCGGGCGGCCGTGAAATCGCAGTGGTGGAGCCCTTTGATGGGGGCCAGTTCGACAATGTCGGCGCCGACAAGCGTGCGCCCCTCAAGGACGGTCTGGAGAATATCGAGCGCATCGAACCATTGCAACCCGCCGGGCACGGGGGTGCCCGTCGCCGGCATCAAAGATGGGTCGAAAGCGTCGAGATCGAAACTCACGTAGACGAGCTTGGGGAAGGCTTTGGGTATGAACGGCCGTTCCAAGGCGCCGTGGGCAATGTCGGTTGCATCGTAGGCGGTGAGTGTCTTGTGGTGGACAGCGCGGTAGTCGGCCTCTTCGGCGGAATAGGCGCGTGTGGCGAACTGGAGGATGGGAAAGCCCAGCTCGTGGACTCGGCGCATCACGCAGGCGTGGGAAAGGCTAGAACCTTCGTAGGTCTCGCGCAGGTCGGCGTGGGCGTCGAAGTGGAGCACGCCGACTTTTGTTTTGTCTCCGAGGGCGGCTTTGATGGCTTTGGCGGCGCCCAGGGTGACGGTATGTTCGCCTCCGAGGGTAAAGGGTGCGGCGCCGCAGGCCAAGGCATAGGCGCACTGGGCTTCGAGGGTGTCAATCCACTTCTCGGGGGTCTTGCATTTGGCGGCGAGGGGCTTTTGGGTGTAGATCCGGAGGTTGGGGGTTTCGCGGGCTTCGAGTTGGTCGGAGGCGGCGAGGATGGCGGCCGGGCCGAGGCGGGCTCCTTTGCCGTAGGAGACGCTCAGTTCCATGGGCGCGGGGATGATGTGGATGTCCGCCTGGTCGGGCGGTGAGGGGGGAAGTTCGGAGGCGAGGAAGGGGTTCATGGGCTAGAGGAAGGGTTCGACGATGTGGTAGGTTTGGGGGCCGCGAAGGCCGCCGGAGATGAGCATGTCGCTGCCGGCGTCGATGTCGATGTCGGTGAACTGGATTTGCTCGATCGGGAGGATGAGCAGAAAGCCGGATGTCGGGTTCGGGGTGGTCGGGAGGAAGACGTTGTAGAGCTTGCGGCCTTGGGGGTCTCGTAGGGTGCCGGTGACGAAGGCGAGGGCTTTGGAGTACTCGTGGGGGTAGTTGACGAGGACGACGGCCTTGAAGTTGCCGCTGCTCTGGCGGAAGATGCCCACGAGGCGCTTGATCTTGTCGTAGACGGTGCTGACGACGGGAATGAGCGAGAGCAGGCGTTCGCCGAGGACGCCGAATTTACGGGTGAAGGTGAAGGTGGTCAGCACGCCCACGAGGTAGACCACGAGCACGGTGAGGGTCGCCGCCAGGATGTTCAACGCGAACTCCGGGACGGTGTCTGGGATCAGCCACGCAATCCAGATGCGACCCCACCCCGCGAGCAAGCGCCCGAGGTAGAGCAGCAGGAAGACCGTCGCCAGCAGCGGCAGCAGCACGAAGAGCCCCGAGACGATTTGCTTGAACAGGTGCCGCCGGAGCGAAAACGGGGCGCGGGGTTGCAACCTCTTGGGGTCAGTCTCGGGCAGGTTCTCCATCGTAGGGTGCCTTTCTTCGGGGGACAATGGTTGCCAGGATAGGGTCTCGGAGGTTGGCATCACTCCCACTCGATGGTGGCCGGCGGCTTCGACGAAATGTCGTAGACCACCCGGTTGATTCCCCTCACCTCGTTGATGATGCGGTTCGACACCTTCGCCAGACACTCGTACGGAATCCGCGACCAGTCCGCCGTCATCCCGTCGACGCTCGAAACCGCACGAATCGCACAGACATTCTCGTAAGTCCGCGAGTCCCCCATCACCCCGACCGACTTCACCGGCAAGAGCACCGCGAACGACTGCCATATCTGCGGATACATCTCCAGCTTGCGGAACTCCTCCTGCATCCGCAAGTCGGCCTGCTGCAGCACCGCCACCCGCTCCGCCGTCACCTCCCCGAGAATCCGCACCCCCAATCCAGGCCCCGGAAACGGCTGACGATCTATCAACTCCGCATCCATCCCCAACGCACGCCCCAGAGCCCGCACTTCATCCTTGAACAACTCCCTCAAAGGCTCCACCAGCTCAAACTTCAAGTCAGCCGGCAGCCCCCCCACATTGTGGTGACTCTTGATCGTCGTGGAAGGCCCCCCGAACGGAGATGAACTCTCAATGACATCCGGATAGATAGTCCCCTGAGCCAAAAAACGGCATCTCCCGCTCAGCGCCCTGGCCTCCTCCGCGAAGACATCAATGAACGTCTTCCCGATAGCCTTGCGCTTCGCCTCCGGCTCCTCCAACCCGCGAAGAGCCGCATAGAAACGCTCCTTCGCGTCCACCACCTTGAGATCCAGCCCCATCTTCGAAACGAACGTCTCGTAGACCTGCTCGGCCTCCCGATACCTCAACAGACCATTATCCACAAAGACGCAATGAAGCTGCGGACCGATGGCCTTGTGAAGCAGCGCCGCGACCACCGAAGAGTCGACACCGCCGGAAAGTCCCAGCATCACATGCCCTTCGCCGACGCGTTCGCGCACGGCCCTGACAGCGGTGTCCACGAAGGAACTCATCTCCCAGTCGCCGGTGCAGCGGCAGACTTGGAAAAGGAAGTTCCGAAGGATTGCCGTGCCGAATTGGGAGTGCACGACTTCGGGGTGGAACTGGAGCCCGTAGAGCCCCTTCTCCGGGTTGCCCATGGCGGCGAAGGGGCAATCCGCGGAGGCGGCCAGAGGCTTGAAACCGGGGGGCAAGGTTTCCACGCGGTCGCCGTGGGACATCCAGACATCGGACTCGGTAGGAACGCCTTCGAAGAGGCCGCCGGGCTCCAGGACGCGGATCTGGGCGCGGCCATATTCGCGGGTGGTTCCGGGGTGGACTTTGCCGCCGAGCTGCTGGGCGGTGAGCTGCATGCCGTAGCAGATGCCGAGCACGGGGACGCCCAACTCGTAGATGGCCGGGTCGATACCCGGCACGCGCTCGCCAAAGACGCTGTTGGGGCCGCCGGAGAGAATGATGCCGGCGGGCTTGAGGGCGCGGAGGCGTTCAGCGGAAGAGTTGTAGCGGAAGATTTCGGCGAAGACCTCTGCTCGCGGACGCGCCTGGCGATGAGTTGGGTGTATTGCGAGCCGTAGTCGAGGATGGCAATCAGCTGATGGTCCATAGAGTTCCTTTGGTTGAGCGACTATTGTGCCAAACTTTGGGGCAAAGCGCAATCCACAACTGCATCCGGCCGGCGGCAACCTCCCGAATCGGGGGATTCCTGCCTACCAATGCCGCGCTCACCCTTCGTCCGACGCGAGTCTCTGCTCCAATGTGCGCAGGCTGGCGGCAAGCAACGCGCGCAGGGATTCGGCTTCCGCCGCCGCGTCGGCCAGGCGCGAGAGGGCCCCGTCCGGAGCCACCTCTTCGCGCGAGAGCCAGTCGATCCAGCGCACGGCCTCCGCCAGCGAACGGCGCGTGGCCTTGAGCGCGGAGGCGAAGCGGCGCGGGTTGAAGCCGTCCGGCACCGAACGGTAGTGCCGCCGGGCCCCGTCCATAGCCGAGGCGAGCGCGCGCGAGCAGGTCAAGCGGCGGGGCGTGGGGTCGAATTCGGCCGAAAGGTGCCCGAGATTCTCCGCCAAGCAAGCCAGCCTGGCCTCCACTTCCGACTGTATCCGCCGCCCCCGGAGGTTCACGCCCGCCAGCCCTCGGGAAGGTTCGAGAGGACGGTCTCGACGACTTGCTCGAAGGTCAGATGGGTCGAATCGATGCGCAAGACGCCTTCCGCCAATCGCAGGGGGGCGCAGGCGCGGGTGGAGTCGATCCGGTCGCGCGAGAGGAGCGAAGCCTGGACCGCCTCCAGGGTCTGGTCGGCGATGCCTTTTTGGACCTCTTCAAGCTGTCGGCGGCGGGCGCGCTCGGCCGGGTCGGCGTCGAGGAAGAAGCGGGCGGGGGTGTCGGGGAATACGGCGGTGGTGATGTCGCGCCCCTCTACCACCAGGTCGCCGAAACGCTTCAAATCGCGCAAGACGGCGGTCACTTTGTCGCGGACTTCTTTGACGCGGGCGACTTCGGAGGCGTGGGCGTTGACGGCCGGGGTGCGGAGTTGGTCCGCAGGTTCGAGGTCGCCGACGCGGAAGGCGATTCGCCCCTTCTCGGGGCGGCAGTCGATTGCCAGGTGACGGGCCAAATCCGCCACGGCGCGTTCGTCGGTGGTATCGATCTTTTGTTCCAGCGCCTGCCAGGTGACGATGCGGTAGAGGGCGCCGGAGTCGACATGGAGGAAGCCCAGCAACTCGCCCACGCGGCGGGAGACCGACGATTTGCCTGCGCCCGACGGACCGTCCATTGCGATTACCCTGCTCATCCGAAATTCCTTCCTATGCGTTGAATCCATCCATTATAGCCAATCCCCCCCGGAGAAGTCAACCTTGCGCCCCCCTTCCCACGCACCGGTGGGTTGCGGAGGTGGCAACCCATCGATTCGGTCTAAAGACGGAAGAGCGCGGGCAGGATTCGTTCGAGCCGGTGGAAGAAACAGTCGAGAACGCGGAGCAGGCGCGGCCAGCGTCCGAGGTGCGGACCGAGCGCGCAGAGCCCGCGGGTCAAGAGACCAGAGGCGCGCTGGGCATAGAGGCAATCGGCCCGGAAGTCGCGTTCGAGACAGGGCGGATGGCGCAGGGGAAAGTCGAGACGGGAGGCAACCGCATAGGTGTGGGATTCGTAGTCGTAGGCGGCGGTGTGGGTAGCGTCCGGGGCAGAAGCACCCGTATTGGCGGCGAGGTTTCGCGCGGGACGGATGCTCAGTTTCCCGGCCAGGTCGAGGACGACTTGAAGCTGCACATCCCACGTGTCGAGGCGCTGGTCGAGCACCGCCTGGAGCATTTGGTCGAAGTACCTTCCAAAGCGCGTGCGGCGCAGATTCGCGCGGTACTCCGGGAGCCGCTCGCGGACGCGCCCGAGGGTCGAATCGTAGAGCCCCCACGTCTCGCGGGTGGCCGCCCAGCCCCAGATTGCCGCGCTGGAAGTGAAGGCGTAGGAGTCCTCCTTCCGGCTCTGGAAAACGTACCGGCTGTGGGCCGAGACAATGCCCAATCGAGGCTCGCCGCGCCAACGATCGAGGCAGGCTTTCGCAAAGGGAAAGAAGTCGGGCGAAGGCCGGATGTCGTCCTCGAGAATGATACCCTCGGGAACGGCGGAAAAGAACCAGTCGATGGCGCCGGTGACCGCCTTCCGGCAGCCGAGATTGCTCTCCCTGAGCAGCAGTTGCGCGTTCCGGGCAAAAGGATGGGTACGCACGATTTGGCGGACTTGCCGCACGGCTTCTGGGTCGGAAGGATGGTTGGTCCGGGGGCCGTCGAGAGCAATGTAGAGGGGCGGAGGTTGGCGGAAAATGGCGGCGAGATGGTCCAGCAATCCGCCCATTTGCGCGGGACGGTTGAAGCCAATCAAAAGCAGCGGCAAGGGGGCGTCGGAGGCAGGATTGGCTAGCGGTGGTGGATGGGACACGAGGGGTCTCCCGCGAAGGGGTCGGAGGCGATGGCGTACGCCCGTGCGCGGCATCCACCGCAACTTTCGCGGTGGGTACATTGGGCGCAAGGAGCCTTGAGGGTGGCACGGTCGGCCAGGCGCTGGAGGGCCGGAGAGGCGGCGTAGGCTGCGGGGAGATCGAGGCCGTGGTCGCGCACGTTGGCGCCGGAGAGGTTGAGGAAACCGCAGGGCTGGAGTTGGCCCGTATGGGAGAGAAAGAGGAAGCCTCGGGCGGCCAGGCAGCCGTATCCGCCGCGGCGCCAGATGGCCGCGCTTTGGGGGGCGCAGGTGACTTTGAGGGGGATGGGCGATTGGCTGGCGAGGGTCTCGATGCGGCGCAGGGCGTGGAGGGTTTCGCTGGGGTCGAGGGCGAGGTCGGCAAGCTCTTTTCCGCGTCCGGTGGGGACTAGGAAGAAGAGGTCGAGGCGGGTGGCTCCGAGGCTGGCGGCGAGATTGGGAAAGCGCTCCAGGTCGGGCAGGTTGAGGCGGGAGAGGGTGACATTGATCTGGAAGGGAATAGCCAGGCGGCGGCAGACTTCCAGGGCGTGGTGCACGGCATTCCAGGCGCCGGGGACGCGGCGGAAGGTGTCGTGGCGCTCGGGCGTGGCGGCGTCGAGACTGAAGGAGCAGGCGGCGAGCCCGGCGCCCCGGTAGGTAGCCATCTTCTGCTCCGTGACCAAGGTACCGCAGGGGGCCAGCAGTGGGCGCAAATGGGAGTCGGAGGTTGCTTGGATAAGGTCGGCAAGGTCGGTACGATACATCGGCTCGCCGCCCGTGAAGATGATGGCGGGGCGGGTCGGAAGGCGGGCGAGCGAGGCGATGACGGCGAGGGCTTCGGAGGTGGAGAGTTCGCCGGACTGGGGGGAATCGGTCGCGGCGGCGCGGCAGTGGCGGCAATTCAGAGGGCAACGGCGGGTAATCTCCCAGGCAAGCAAGCGCAGGTTCATGGACGGTCGAGCAAACGGTACTGGACGGCTTCGAAGAGGTGCTCTTCGGCGATGGCGTCGGAGCCGGCCAAATCGGCTATGGTGCGGGAGACTTTGAGGACGCGGGAGTAGGCCCGGGCGGTCAAGCCCATCGCCTCCATGGCTTGGCGCAGAGAGGTTCCGGCGGCGGGTTCGAGGCGGCAGTGGCGCTCGACTTCGGCGGGGGTCATTTCGGCGTTGGTGCGGGTGCGCGGGGCGCCTTTGAAGCGGGCAAGCTGGCGCTCGCGGCAGGCCACGACGCGTTGTCGGATGGCGGCCGAACTCTCGCCCGGGGCGGCATTCGAGAGTTGGGCATAGTCCGCCGCCGGGATGCGTATCTGGATGTCAATACGGTCCAGCAGAGGCCCCGAGATTCGCGCGCGGTAGGCCTGGCGCTTGGCGTTCGAGCAGGTGCAGACGCGCCGGGCATCCCCCGCAAAGCCGCACGGGCAGGGATTCATCGCCGCCACCAGCATGAAGCGCGACGGGAATCGGCAACTTCCCCCGACCCGCACCACGCTCACAAAGCCGTCCTCCAAAGGCTGCCGCAGCGCCTCCAGGACATTGCGCCGGAACTCGGGAAGTTCGTCGAGAAAGAGCACGCCCCTGTGCGCCAGCGAAATCTCCCCGGGCGCAGGATGCGTCCCACCGCCCATCAGCCCCGCGTCGGAAATGGTGTGGTGCGGCGAACGGAAAGGTCTCGACCTCAAAAGCGACTGGTGCGCACGAAGCGTCCCCGCGACCGAGTGAATTCGGGTGATGTCGATAGCCTCCTCAAGGGTCAGCGGAGGCAGAATCGTGGGGATGCGCCGGGCCAACATCGACTTCCCCGCGCCAGGGCTCCCCAGCATCAGAATGTTGTGCCCCCCGGCAACCGCTACTTCCACCGCGCGGCGGGCGGCGGGCAAACCTTTGACATCGGCAAAGTCCAACCCCTCGGTCTCGGCGGCTGGCTTCTCCTGCGGCAGACGGCGGCTTTGCGCGGCCAGCGGAGTTTTGCCCGAAAGGTGCGCCACGACTGCTTCGAGGCTCTCCGCCGGCAACACCCGAAGCCCCGGAACGATAGCCGCCTCCTCGGCGTTTTCGGGCGGGCAAATGAGGCTGGTGATGCCTTCCTCCCGGAGCCGCAGAGCCATCGGAAGCAGCCCCTTGACCGGGCGCACGCGGCCCCGGAGGGCAAGTTCCCCCACAAGGGCAAGGTCGGCAGGCGGCGGGGGAATGGTTTGGCTGGCGGCGAGCAGGGCGACGGCTATGGGCAGGTCGTAGAGAGGGCCTTCTTTGCGGACATCAGCGGGCGCGAGATTGATGGTGGTCTTGGGGAGTTTGGGGGCGAATCCCGAATTGGCCAGGGCGGCGGTGACGCGGTCGCGGCTCTCCTTGACGGCGGCATCCGGCAGCCCGACGATTACGATGCCTTCGTCGCCTCTGCCTAGGCTCGCTTCGACCTCGACGGGGTAGGCAATCAGGCCGCTGACTGCCCCGGAACGGACGCAGACGACCATTAGGCTACTCCCCGAGCGCGTCGGCGGAAGTGTAGACGGTCTTGCGCCAGAAGACCCAGAAGGAGAAGGAACCGGTCCAGTCGATTTCGCTCTTGAGGTTGACGAGATCCTTGGCTTTGATGCGGCGGGCTTCCTCGGCGAGAATGTCCATGTTTCGCTGGAGGGTGACGGTCTCGCGGAACCAAGCGGTGCGGTTCTCGTTGGGGCAGGTCGGATCGCCGCCGATAATCGGGATGAAGCCGAAGAGGTAGTAGCCGTAGTTCTCGACGGAGATGACGCTCTTGAGGGGCTTGTCGCCATCGGTGCGGAGTTTTTCCTGCGGCGCGACGGTCTCGACGGTAGCGCACCCGGCCAGGAGGAGAAGAGCGGGAATGAGGGCGGCGAAGGGTTTCATTTGCGGGCTCCTTTGCGTTGGGGCGGCTGGGGCTGCTGGACGACGAGCACGGCGGAGAGTTGGGCTTCGCGGTACCAGAGGATGCCCAGGGAGTTGCCGATGTAGGGGATACAGGAGAAGAAGCAGGTGGAGTAGGTTTTGGGCTGAATCTCGCTAATGCGCCCGCGGCGCTCTCCGACTTCTTCGAAGAGGGCGGATGCGACTCCCTGGACATCGACCTCGCCGCCGAAGAAGCGGGTTTTGCCGACGCGTCCGGGGCGGGTGTCGCCGCAGAAGATGGGGTAGTGGTTGAAGAGGTAGTAGCCGTAGTTGCTGACATGGACGTGTTCGGCGATGCGGCCTTTTGCGGTGCCTAGGGCGTAGTCGCCGACGGGGTAGCGGCTGGACCGTTCGATGGTGCAGCAGCCTGCGGCGAGCAGGGCGAGGAGGATTGCAACGAGTGGGATTTTCATACTGTTTTTCCTCTAGTCGAGCCAAGGGGCGAGGCGCTGGCGGAGGGTATCCGGGGCGGCGTTTTCCTGGATGAGTTGGCGGACGGTCTGGAGCAGGTCGGGGACGCGGCCGGGGGCGAGCGCGGGGATGGGGGAAATGAGGATTTTGGGGATGGAGGTGGGTTTGGCGAGGTCGAGCCCGAGCTCTTCGCTGAGGCGCTCTCCGGGGCGGGAACCGGTGTAGACGATGCGTATCTCTTCGCCGGGTCGTTTGCCGGCGAGGCGGACCATTTCCGCGGCGAGCCAGGCGACGGAGAGGGGCTTGCCCATGTCGAGGAGGTAGGTTTCTCCGCCTTGGGAGAGGGGCGGGGCGCGGAGGATGAGGGAGGCGGCTTCGCGGATGGTCATGAAGTAGCGCATCATGGCGGGGTCAGTCACGGTGACGGGGCCTCCTCGGGCGATTTGCTCCCGGAAGAGGGGCACGACGGAGCCGGAGGAGCCGAGCACATTGCCGAAGCGCACGGCGCAGAAGCGGGTCGGGCCGCTGGGCT
>JBJFGP010000121.1:0-3325 GCA_051892815.1 Kiritimatiellia bacterium
AAAACTTCCCCCGTCTTCAATACCGTCCTCGGATTCAAAGGGCATTCGGTTTCTGTATACACTATCAATGTTCTACAAGAAAGGACGAAATCCGTCAGGGAAGGATTCGGCCCTGCCCGCCGAGGTGATGACCATTGAGCAAGTAAACGCCAGGATGTTGAGCGGCGGGCCTGATTTAAGGTGTTTTGTTTGCTGAAGTGTCTGGCCCCGTTCAGGATTCGCGCGGTTGCCGGAGGGAACGATGGATTCGGAAAGGCCTGCCGCCGCCGTTTGTCAAACAAAGGAGGTTTTCAGCATGATTTTCCCGGCAGACGATTGGGGCGGCTATCGGCCCGCGCCCCAAACGATTCATCTCGCCACGGGCGACATCTTTGACATCAAGGCATGGGGGCTTCACGGGGTTGCCCTGTTTGTTCCGGCTGGTTTGACGGCTTTTAAGATTAAAGCGGCCGATTTTGCCAATGCACACGGGTCGCTGATGGCCACTTGCTGTCCTGTGCGGTTCTATCGGGTCGTCTCGGGCGCCTGCGCGCCGCTGATTCAGATTGCCCAGATTCACGAGCATGGGCAGAACTATCATCGAGAAGAGGTCGATGGGCTAATCGCAAAGGTGTTCTCCCTGTTTGAGGCGAGTGGCTGTCGCACTGTCGGGATGAATGGATTGCGGCTAGAGGACGATTGGCGTGGTGAGGGCAGCTACTGTTCCGAACAGGTATCGCTTGATGCCGTGCGCAGATGGTTACGCGCGCATCCCGACTCGTCCATTCGCGACATCTTTCTCATCGACCTGCGCGGCGGTTTTGAGCATGTCCGGTAGACCGTGCGGGATAAGGCAATGCCGATGTCGCGTGGGGTGGTTTGTGCCGGCACGGGGCAAAAGGCCGCGGGAACTTTGGTTGGGGCGTGAAGGGCGATTCAATCAATGGTGCTTCCGGGATTCATTTGCGGGGGCGTAGGGGCTGAAGGATTGGGTTGTCGTCCGCGCTGGGGCTGGAAGCGATTGGCGGGGAAGGTGCGCAACTGTTTCCGTACTTGGCGGACATTTTTGGGTTGCAATCGTAGGCTGGAAATGGGAAAATGGACGGGTTCCTGCCGGGGCGAACGCCGGCTCTGGCCTGGAACTTCGAGTTGTTGCGCCGTCCTCGCGAAGTGCGGGGGCTGACAACTAGTTATATGCGTTCCTATTGTGACGCCGGTTGCGTCATTGCCGCGATTGGCGGGGAGATACGACGGTGCGGCTCCGGCTTTTAGGTCGGAGCTTGCCGCTGCGCCTCCCGCTTGCTGGGGCGTGGGAACGGGGAACGGACGGTCACCGCCTCGCGTCCCCGAACCCCTCTGCCTGAGCGGGGAGACAGCAGGTGCACGCGCGGATGAAACGGCGTTCTGCGTGCGGTTGCTTGCGGTATCTGTGGTCTGGAGTTCCGGATCTACGACCCGTTGCGCCGCTCCTCCGGGAAAGTGCGGCAATTCACAACTTCAAGGGGGCTGGTCTGTTTGGACCGGTCCCCTTTTTTGTCCGCAGCCGTCTCCCGCGCCTTGCCGAGAGCCGGTTTTCTTTTGCCTGGTCCCACGCTTGGCGCGCGGGGCGGTGACGCGTGGAATTGGTTTGACAGGCTGGGCGGGTTATGGCACACTAGAAGAACTTGCCGGGGTGCCTGCAAGGAGAGAACTACCTTCGAGGAGGGTAAATCGGGGGGATTGCCAAAGTACTTGCCTTGTTTGAGAGGGGCGGATGCATCGCCGTCGGAATGAATGGGGATGGCCGCGGAAAAGGGTGATAGACTCCGTGAAGGAGGCGATTGATGCGGCGAGGAAGATTATGCCATGAGTGAGAAGTTTAACGAAAACACGCGCGTTCAGGTTCCGGCGGCATTGCACCTTTGCCATCTCGGCTACACCTACCTCGACGGCATCGAAGCGGGCGACTATGAGCCGTTCACGAACATTCTTGTGAAGGTGTTCGGCAAAGCCGTCGCTCGGCTCAATCCCGGCATCGCTGATGCTCGCATCAGCGCTTTGCTCTCGGAACTCGTCCAGGCGGCCAGGAATGATGATTTGGGCCGGGAGTTCTTCCAGAAGATAACCGCAACCAGCGGCGAACGGATAATTGATTTCGATAACCCAAGCAATAATCTTTGGCACTGCACGACCGAGTTTGCCTGTGAGAGTCCGGAAACATACGATAGTTTCCGTCCAGACATCACCTGTTTTCTGAACGGATTGCCGCTTGCGTTTATCGAGGTCAAGAAGCCCAACAACCATGAGGGTGTTCTCGCCGAACGAGAACGAATCAACAAGCGGTTCAAGGTCAAGCCCTTTCGCCCGTTTCTGAATGTCACGCAGTTGATGATATTCTCAAATAACCAGGAATATGACACGGCAAATGTCGTTCCGGTACAAGGGGCATTCTACGCCACGATTGCCAAGGAACATACCTTCTTCAACGTGTTCCGCGAGAAGAGCCCAAACATCCTGCGCGAGTCAGGCTACAACGACTTGATTGATGACGAGGTGCAGAAGAAGATTCTCAAGCACCGCAACTGCATTCCCATAAGGGAAGACCCCGCGTATCGAACGAACAAGGCACCGTTGACCCCGACGAACCGAATCATCACTTCGATGCTCTCGAGGCGGCGTTTCCTGTTTCTGCTGCGTTATGCGTTCGCCTATGTGGAGAAGACGGTAGAGCTTGTTGACGGTACGAAAGTGGAGAACCTTGAAAAGCACGTCATGCGCTATCAGCAGTTCTTCGCCACGCTCGCGCTTCGGCAGAAACTCTCCGAGGGGGTGAAGGGTGGGGTAATCTGGCACACGCAAGGCAGCGGCAAGACGGCGTTCGCCTATTACAATGTGAAGTGCCTGACCGACTACTATGCCGAGCGCAGCACAGTTGCCAAGTTCTTCTTCATCGTTGACCGCATCGACCTTCTTGAGCAGTCCGCCGACGAGTTCGCCTCCCGCGGTCTCATGGTGCAGACTGTTCAGGGCCGCGAGGACTTGTTGGAGAAGATCAGGGACAACAAGCCGATTTACAATCCGGAAGGCAAGCCCGAAATCATCGTCGTCAACATCCAGAAGTTCAAGGAAGACCACACCCCCGTTGTAATCGAGGGCGGCTACAACACGCGACTCCAGCGCGTGTTTTTCATCGATGAGGCTCATCGCGGCTACAATCCAGCCGGGTCTTTTCTCGCCAACCTTCTTGAAGCCGATGTGGACGCAGTAAAGATTGCCATGACGGGAACACCGCTCCTTTCTGATGAACGAGCGTCCTGGCGCGTGTTCGGCGACTACATAGACACCTACTACTACGACAAGTCCATCG
>JBJFGP010000122.1:0-3314 GCA_051892815.1 Kiritimatiellia bacterium
CCGCCTGCTCGTCAATCATCTGGCGGATGGTTTCGCGGTCGATTTCGTCAATCTTCTGAACCTCGTGGGAGGTGCGGAAGCCATCGAAAAAGTGGAGGAAGGGAATCTTGGTCTCAAGCGTCGCGGCATGGGCGACGAGGGCGAGGTCGTGCGCCTCCTGGACGGAGTTGGAGGCAAGCATCGCAAAGCCCGTCTGACGGCAGGCCATCACATCGCCGTGGTCGCCGAAGATGCAGAGACCCTGCATCGCCAGAGAACGCGCCGTGACATGGAAGACCGCAGGCGTCAACTCGCCGGCAATCTTGTACATGTTCGGAATCATCAGCAACAGCCCCTGGGAGGCCGTGAAAGTAGTGGTCAGCGAACCGGTTGTCAAGGCACCGTGGACGGCACCGGCCGCGCCGGCCTCAGACTGGAGTTCGACAATCTGGGGAACGGTGTCCCACAGGTTCTTCTGCTTGTGGGCAGCCCACTCGTCGGCGAACTCGCCCATGGGAGAAGAGGGCGTGATGGGGTAGATGGCGGCGACTTCGCTGCACGCGAAGGCGATCTTAGCGACGGCCTCGTTGGCATCGCACATGATTTTCTTGGCCATTGATTGTTCCTTGGTGAGGGATTAAAAAGCGGCAAAGGCACCGCCCGTGGACTGGGCGGTGCCGAGAGGGTTGGTTTTACTTCTTGTTCGCCAGGCAAGCGGCGCGGCAGTCGTCGAGCTGACCGGCGGAACCGAGAAGGACATTCTTCTGGGCGATGAACTTGGCGTACTCGGACATGAAGATCTTGCCAGGGTCGCGCAGGTCGAACTTCTCGGGATGGTCGCGGAAGAACTCGCGGTGGACGCGGCACCAAACGAGACGGCCGTCGGTGTCGATATTGATCTTGGTGACGCCGAGTTTGGCAGCCTTGAGGAACTGGGAGGCGTCGACACCGCTGGCGCCCTGAATGTTGCCACCGGCGGCGTTGATGCGGGCAACTTCATCCTGCGGGACGGAACTGGAGCCGTGCATGACCAAGGGGAATCCGGGGATCTGCTTCTGAACCTCTTCGAGGATGTCGAAGCGGAGTTTCTGGTCGCCCTTGAACTTGAAGGCGCCGTGGGAGGTGCCAATGGCGCAGGCGAGGGAGTCGCAGCCGGTGCGGGTGGAGAAGTCAACGACCTCTTCGGGGCGGGTGTAGACATGGGCGGCGGCGACGACATCTTCCTCGACGCCCTTGAGTTGCCCCAGTTCGGCCTCGACGACGATACCCTTGGCGTGGGCGGCGTCAACGACGCGCTTGGTGATGGCGATGTTCTCCTCGTAGGGCTTGCTGGAGGCGTCAATCATAACGGAGCTGTAGACGCCGGAGTTGATGCAGTCCATGCAGGTCTCCTCGTCACCGTGGTCCAGATGGACGGCGAAGACGGCTTCGGGGAAGATCTTGTCAGCGGTGGTCATCAGGGCTTCGAGCATGTCCTTGTTGGTGTAGTTGCGGGCGCCCTTGGAGAGCTGAACGATGAACGGAGCCTTGCTCTCGACATTGCCGCGGAACAGGCCCATGGTCTGTTCGAGGTTGTTGATGTTGTAGGCACCGATGGCGTACTTGCCGTAGGCGTGCTTGAACAATTCTTTTGTCGTGACGATCATTGCGTAATTCCTTGCTGTTTGGACAGTGCCGATTTCAGGCCCTGAAGTCGACAAGGTGTGATTCTACCATTTTGGAGGGCGATTGTGAAGAATAAAACGCCCCGAGGGCTGGCAAATGGGTTTTCAGGCCCTCAAATTGGCGTCCATGTCGACGATGACGGCGACATCTTTACCGGGTGGATGGGCCTGCAAGACGGTTGCAACGGCGCGGTTGAGGAGGTGGGCGGAGGGGTGGCGCAGGACGATGCCGTAGCGAAAGAGCCCCTTGGCGCGTTCGAGGGGGTCGGGAACGGCGTCGGAGACCATTCCGGCGCCGGCGTCGCGCAGCCATTGGGCGTAAGCCTCGGCGGTATGGCGAGTACGCTCTTCGGACTCGCCCCTGAAGGAGAGGGTCGCGAGGCGCGCAAAGGGGGGATAGCCGAAGCTGCGACGCTCTTCGAGTTCACCTTGGACAAAGCGTTCGTACTCCGCCTGGCGGGAACAGCGGATTGCGGGGTGGTCCGGGGTGTAGGTCTGAATGAAGACATCGCCCGGGACTTCGCCCCTGCCGGCCCTGCCGGAGACCTGCGCCAAGAGTTGGTAAGTCCGCTCGGCGGCGCGAAAGTCGGGCTGATTGAGGCTCATATCGGCGACCAGGACGCCCACGAGGGTGACATTGGGGAAGTGGTGCCCCTTGGCGATCATCTGGGTTCCTATAAGGATAGAGGCGGAACCGGAGGCGAAGTCGCGCAACACAGCTTCGTGGCTACCCTTGCGGGCGGTGGTATCGGCGTCCATCCGGACAATGGAGGCATCGGGGAAGAATTTGCGGAGGATGGCCTCGACACGCTGGGTACCGAAGCCGGCGAAACGAATTGCCTCGCTGCCGCATTCGGGGCAGCGTTCCGGGGTATGCTCCCAGTGGCCGCAGATGTGGCACCTGAGGCACTCTTCGTCGCGATGGTAGGTCATCGGGAGGCTGCAATCGGGGCACTCTTTGACAAAACCGCAGGCGGGGCACTGGACGGAGGAACTGTAGCCGCGCCGGTTGAGGAAGAGAATGATCTGCTCGTGCCGCGCCAGGCGATTGTGCATCGCATCGACCAAGGGGGTGGAGAAAAGTTGGGGAAAGCCCGTGCGGCGCATCTCGTCGCGCATATCGACGACCCAAACCGAAGGCATCTCTCGTCCGGCGGCACGGGTTGGAAGGCGCGCCAGGCGGTATTTGCCGCTCTGGGCGTTCGCCCAACTCTCCAGCGAGGGGGTGGCGGAGCCGAGAATGACGGCGGCTTTTTCGAGGCGACCCCTATAAACGGCCATGTCGCGGGCATTGTAGCGAGGGGCCTCCTCTTGTTTGTAGGATGGCTCGTGTTCCTCGTCAACCACAATCAGCCCTAGGTTGACGACTGGGGCGAAGAGGGCTGAGCGGGGACCGACCACGATGGAGGCGTCGCCTTTTCGGATGCGGTGCCATTCGTCGTGGCGCTCGCCGTCGCTCAAAGCGCTGTGGAGAACCGCAACGCGGGCGCCAAATCGCGCCACGAACCGCTGGACAGTCTGGGGCGTGAGGGCGATTTCGGGCACCATTACAATGGCGCCGCGGTTTTCCTCCAAAGCGAGAGCAATGGCTTGCAGGTAGACCTCGGTTTTCCCCGAACCGGTGACGCCGAAAAGCAGGGTCGGAAGGGGCGATTCGGAGGCCATCTCCTG
>JBJFGP010000123.1:0-3287 GCA_051892815.1 Kiritimatiellia bacterium
TAGCGAGCCTTTTTCCAGGAGGAACAGCCCTTGGCCTGCGGAATGGCATCTTGGACGACCTTGGGCAAAGGGGTGTCGTGCCTCGTCTTGGAAGCCGTTGCCCAGAGAGGTGTTCCTATCGCCAACGCCAGCGCGCAAAAAAAGAGGGCACGAAGATTCAAGCCTGCTCCCGGTGTTCCTTCTTGACCGCTTCCCAAACCGCATCGAGTTCGGCCAGCGTACACTCTTTCATCTGCCGCCCGCGCTCTTTGAGCCGCTGCTCGACGGCTTTGAAGCGTTTCGAGAACTTGGCGGTTGCTCCGCGCAGGGCCCCCTCTGCGTCAATTTCCAGGAAGCGCGCGACATTGACCAAGGCGAACAGAATGTCGCCAAACTCGTCCGTTCGCTCTTCCGGCGTGCCGTGTTGGGCGGCATCGACGAACTCGTCGAACTCCTCCCGAACCTTCTCGATGGCGCCCGCGGAATCTTTCCAGTCGAAACCAACCCGCGATGCCTTGGCTTGGGTCCGCTGGGCCTTGAGCAATGCCGGTAAAGCCTCGGGAACGCCGTCGAGAGCCGAACTCTTGGGTTTCTTCCGCTCGGTCTGTTTGATGCGTTCCCAATTCTGCAGAACCTTGTCGACCGTTTTGGCCTCGACTTCGCCAAAAACATGGGGATGGCGGCGAATCAATTTGGCATTCAAATCGGCAATGACATCATCCAGCGAGAACGCACCTTCCTCCTCCCGGATGGCGCATTGGAAGACCACCTGGAGCAGCACATCTCCGAGTTCTTCCCGGTGGTGCGCCGCGTCGCTCTCGTCAATCGCCGCCAACAGTTCGTAGCACTCCTCCTGGAGGCAAGGCTTCAAGGTCTGAAGGGTTTGGACGCGATCCCAAGGGCAGCCGTCTGGGGCGCGCAAGCGTTTCAGGATGGCTCGCAATTCGTCAATTTTGCTCATCGGTTTATTCTCCGTCCTCTACGGGAAATTGCCACTGCCGAAGCTTTCCGGCAATGAAATCGGTACAGTGCTTTTGAACTTCCTTGGCACAGCCTTTGTCGACAGTCATTGGCTTGCCGCAGGAGAATCGCATCGGCTTGGTGATGTCGACAGGACCGAAGTCTTTGGTGTACTTGCCGACGCCTAGAACATTGCACTGCAGGGCAATCGGCACCACCGGAACGCCCGCCTTCTCCGCCAATTTAACGGCAATCGAATTGAACTGTCTAGAGCGGAAAACGCTCCGCCTCGTGCCTTGCGGGAAGATCAGCAGCGAGACACCGGATTTGAGGATTTCTGTACCCTCCTTGAGCACTTTGACCAAGTCCTCCCGTGGATTGTCGCGTCCCAGGGCGACGATGGGTTTGGTCTTGAATGCGCGTCCGGCAATCGGCACATCCAGCAACTGCTTCTTGAGTACGATGCCGACCTTTCCGTAGAGCAAAAGCAGGGGCGGCAAAGTCACCGTTTCCAGCATACTCATATGATTGGCCGCATAGACCGCGGGAAGATTCGCGTGGAGCAACTGGTCAAAGCCTTCGACCTCAATCGTGCCCCCCAAGCGCTCGATGTCGACCCATGGGCGCCCGGCGTAGTCAACCCAGGTGTCCCAGGAAAAGTCGCCGCGCTTGGCGGCCATCCCCGAGGAAAGAAAGGCCCGGAGCATCGACCAGTTCAGCCGGAATGTGGTTGCTATCCCGTTGCGGGTCGGATGGGGACAAATCGAGGCTGGGGTAGCATAGCGGCCAGACTCGCGGATAAGCGGGACGATATCGTTTCGGAATGTTCTCATTGTGGGGTATCCACCTTTTGGGTTGGGGCCGCGAGCAAGGCGTCGAGGCGTGCCGCGGCGGCTGTCACGAACTCCCGTTTCTGGGCATAACTCCCCGGGAAAAATGCCGCCTTGAATCCGCCCAGCAAGAGCCGCTTGGTCGCTTCCTGGTTCAAACCAAGACCGTCAATGACCAAGCGCAATTCCCGCGTTAGCGTGGTGTCAGAAACCAGGCGGTTATCGGTACAGACAGCAACGGAGAGATTGGCTTCAATCATCTTGGCGATGGGGTGGCGGGCAATCTCGAAGTTGAGCGCTGGAATCGTCTGAAAATTGCTGGTCGGACAGACCTCTAGCGTAATGCGGCGGGAGGCGATGTACTCGACAAGCGAGTTGACATAATGATGCGGATTGGCGATGGAGGTTGCTTGCACGGCGTCTGCCGAAAACAAGGATGTCCCATGCCCAATGCGTTCGGCATGGCACCGCGTGATGGCTTCGTAGATGGATTCCGGTCCGTAGCCCTCGCCCGCGTGGACGGTTTTGCGCAAGAATGCCGCGTGCGCTTCCGAAAAGGCCCGTTCGTGCGTTTTGGGCGGATAGCCATTTTCCGCCCCGGCAAGATCGATGCCGACAACCGGGATTCCCAGCCGATCCCTGGCGTCGATGGCCAACCGCACCAGCGTGGTGGAGAGCAAGGAGGCAACCTCTTTGTCGGAGGAGGCTGGCAGAATCCGGTGCAGGGCCTGGTAGTAGGGGCTCATTGCAGGGCGGACATTACGCATCGCACAACAGATAAGGCCCCAATGGAATGGAATGTCATCCGTCGAGCGCGTGCGGTTGAAGGCGTGCTCCGCGCGTTCGCAGCCTCGGGCAACGGACTGGAGTGCTGCCAGGGCGGATGGGACATCAGCCGCCAGCAGTTGGGGCGCGTAGCGGATTTCGAGATAGCGCACTCCCTCGGCTTGCGCATCGAGGCAGAGTTCATAGGCCGTTCGTTCGAGCGCCTCGGGTGTACGGAGTACCGCGCAGGTGAGATCAAACCCCTTGAGATAGGCTTCCAGACTTTCGTAGCGGGGCATGAAGACGGTAGCCTGCAAGCCACTCTCGGTGTAGGAAGGAAGGGCTACGCCTTGTTCCTTCGCCAAGTCGATGAGGGTTGTAAGGCGGAGGCTGCCGTCCAAGTGGACATGCAGGTCGCTTTTGGGAAGGCGTTGGAGGAGTTCGTCTGTCATGGCGTGCCGCCCCACTGGGCGATGATGTCGGCTGGCTGAACGCCATCAAGAAGGGCGTTGCGAATGGTCGAATCACCGTAGAGTTTGTCAAACCATTTAGGGCGGGCATTGTCGGCCTGCCAGATGTCAGGTCGCAGGCGGGTGAGGATACTCAAGAGGTGAATTGACGCCGAAATCGGGCGGTAGTCGCGGGAATTGGTGACGAAGAATCGCACGCCATCGCGTTCCACGTCATGCGAGACATAGCGGAATGGCGAATGGGCAAGCCCAGGAAGGGGCGTGCGGGAGAGTTCAGCGGAAA
>JBJFGP010000124.1:0-3257 GCA_051892815.1 Kiritimatiellia bacterium
GGATTCGCGGGTGAGGTCGTGCAGAACGGCCTGGTTTGAGAGCAATTCGGGGGCAAGGCGGATGACTTTGGGGGTGGTCAATGCCATCACTGTAGTGACGGATTTGAAGCGCCTGCATCGGAGGTCGTCGATTGTATCGGCGTAGTAGCCGTCTGCGAAGCAGCAGCGCAGGCCCCTTGCATCGAGTGTCTTGAAGAGGTTGCTTTCTTCGATGATGGCGTTGAGTGTCGGACCTGGGAAACCTTCTTTGTGGCGCCCCATGCGCAGGGCCGAGTTGACGCCGGTATAGAGGGCGACTTGGCCGGTGGCACTTTGGGGGAGTCCGGGGACATCCATACGCGGGTCGATGGCGACGCTCTGCTCGTCGATTAGGCGGCAAAGTGTCGGGCAAACGCGGGGATTGACGGGGTTGTCCTCGGCGGGGGGGCGCAAACCCAATCCATCGATAAATACCAGCAATGCCTTCATCCGCCGAGTATGATAGGGCAATCTGGGTGCCTTTTCAAGCGGATAATGGATTGGGCTTGAAAAAAAGGATGGTGGGGCTGCTTAGGGGAGGATGCGTACGCGGCGCCCTTCGATTTTGAGGCGATTGGCGGCGAGGAGTCGAAGGGCTTCGGGATAGGCGATGTGCTCTTGGACTTGGATGCGGGCGTGGAGGGTTTCGGGGGTGTCGTCTTCCAGGACGGGGACGGTTTTCTGGACGATGATGGGGCCGGTGTCGGTGCCGCTGTCGACGAAGTGGACGGTGCATCCGGCGACCTTGGCTCCGTACTCGAGGGCCTGTTTCCACCCGGCGATGCCGGGAAAGGAAGGTAGGATTGCGGGATGGATATTGATAACTCTGCCACCGAATGCTTGCAACAGTTTGGGTTTGACGATACGCATGAATCCGGCCAAGACTATAGTATCTACGCCATAGGAGCGCAACAGGTCGATGCAACGATCCTGCGCGGCATCGTCGAGTTTGGTCTTCCAGGGGGTGCAATCGAGGAAGTGGGCGGGAATGCCGCGGGCTTTCGCCCGGTCGAGGATTTTGGCGTCGGGCACATCGGAGAGCGTCACCGCTATGGTCGCATCCAGCGTGCCCGCATCGATGGCGTCGACGATGGACTGCATGTTGGAGCCCGATCCGGAGCCTAAAATACCGATAATCAGTCTACTCATGTTGCGAAGCCCTTTCTATTGCGGAGGAAAGACGGTCGTCAATGGGTTCCCCGCGGGAACAGCCCGAAAGGAGGAGAAAAAACAGCAGGAAGCAAAGTCGTCGCATCACGGCAAAGGCTCCTTGGGGCGCCAGCCGAGCCACACCTCGGCTTCGGACATCTGCCGGGCGGTCGGCGGTTGAGTCGCAGCCAGCGGGGGCGCAATCCCGAGGGCGTCGTACTTGGCTTTGGCCATCTTGTGGTAAGGCAGCAACTCCACCCGCTCGATGCAACGGTAAGGCTCAATCATACGCCCCAGCCGGCGCAGTTGCGACTCCTCGAGCGTCCACCCGGGAACCTGTACCTGGCGAATCCAGACGGGCTTGCGCTCCTGCTCACAGAAGCCCAGCAACTCAAACGCCCGCTCATTCCCCTGCCCTGTCAAAGATTGACACTGTTTGGTGTCGGCGGACTTCAAGTCCAGGATAACCAGATTGGCCTGGCGCACGCCCTCCTGAACCTGAGGCGTCAACGGCATCGCACCCGAGGTGTCAAGCGCCGTGTGTATTCCCGCCTGGCGGAACAGTTGGCAGCATTCGGCGACAAACCCGGCTTGCAGCAGGGGCTCTCCACCCGAGAAAGTCACCCCTCCGGTCAAATACTCCCGATACTGGCGGACTTCACGAAATAAAGCCTCCGGCTCGATGGATTCGCCCCCGGAGACCCAAGTGTCCGGGTTGTGGCAGTAGAGGCACCGAAGCGGGCACCCTTGCAGAAAAACCACATAACGGATACCCGGCCCGTCCAGCGTCCCGAACGACTCGCGCGAATGGATGAAACCCGTCAAATCAGAACCGCGTGTGGAAGGTTCGGCTGATGACATCGAGCTGCTGCTCGCGGGTCAGCTTGACAAAGTTGACGGCATATCCCGAGACCCGAATGGTCAATTGCGGGTAGCGTTCTGGGTGCTCCATCGCGTCGAGAAGCATCTCCCGCTCAAGCACATTGACATTGATATGGTGCCCCATATCGCCGAAAAAGCCGTCCAGCAATCCCACCAGATTGCTCCGGCGATCCGCATCCGTCCGCCCCAACGCGCCCGGGACGATAGAGAATGTATAACTGATGCCGTCCTCCGCATATTCATAGGGCAGTTTGGCCACCGACTTGAGCGAAGCGACGCACCCGTTCGTGTCCCGACCGTGCATCGGATTGGCCCCCGGAGCAAACGGCTCGCCGGCCTTGCGACCGTCAGGCGTCGCCCCGGTCTTCTTGCCATAGACCACATTCGAAGTAATGGTCAACAGCGAGAGCGTCGGACGCGCATTCCGGTAAGTCCGGTGCTTGCGCAAGCGGCTCATGAACGACTTGACCACCTCCACGGCAATATCATCGACTCGAGGGTCGTTGTTGCCGAACTTGGGGAAATCTCCCTCTATATCGAAGGCCGTCGCGAGACCACGCTCATCCCGCCGGACATGCACTTTGGCGTACTTGATGGCTGAGAGACTGTCCGCCACGACCGAAAGCCCGGAGACGCCGCAGGCCATGGTTCGGATGATATCCTCGTCGTGCAACGCCATCTCCTCACGCTCGTAGCAGTACTTGTCGTGCATGAAGTGAATGACATTGAGCGTGTTGATGTAGAGGCGGGAGAGCCAGCGGCACACCTGATCGAACTTCCGGCGGACAGTTTCATAGTCCAACACATCGTCCGTAATGGGCGCCATCTCGGGCCCGACCTGCTGCCCGGTCTTCTCGTCAATGCCGCCGTTGATGGCATAGAGCAACGCCTTGGCGAGGTTGGCCCGGGCCCCGAAAAACTGCATCTGCTTGCCGATTCGCATAGCGGAGACGCAACACGCGATGCCATAGTCGTCGCCGTGGTACTGCCGCATCAAATCGTCGTTCTCGTACTGGATAGAGGAGGTACGGATAGATATGTCCGCGCAATAGCGTTTGAACGCCTCAGGCAGGCGCCTGCTCCACAAAACGGTCAGGTTGGGCTCGGGCGCGGGGCCAAGATTGTCGAGCGTGTGGAGGAAGCGGAAACTCATCTTCGTGACTCGGTGCCGCCCATTGACGCCCACACCGCCAATGGACTCCGTGACC
>JBJFGP010000125.1:0-3231 GCA_051892815.1 Kiritimatiellia bacterium
GGTCTAATCCGAACGCCTCGACCCCAAAGGAAGACACCACCGCACCCGTCAGCAACGCCTCAACCAGTTCTCCGAGATTGCTACCGTCCGCCCCCGTTGCCGCCAACCTCCCCATGAATGCGCCGGCATACGAATCGCCCGCACCAGTAGGATCCACAACCGCCTCGACAGGGTAGGCGGGAATGATGCGGATGGCACCCTCCCGCGAGAAAAGAAGCGACCCGTGCTCCCCCTTCTTGACCGCCACATAGCGCGGCCCCATGTCGAGAATCGCCCGCGCACAATCACGCAACTGCCAGCGGCCGGAAAGCATCCGCGCCTCCTCGTCGTTGACCGAAACCATCGTCACCCGTTCAAGGACTCGCGACAAAGAGGTGCGCGCCGTCTCAATCCAAAGGTTCATCGTATCGAGCGCGACGAAACGCAGAAATCGCATCTGATCGAGCACATGAAGCTGGAGATCAGGTTGGATATTCCCCAGCAAAAGGTAAGGCGCATCACGGTAAGATTCAGGCAAATCAGGCGAGAATCCTGCCGAGTTCCCAAGCTCCGTGGAAAGCGTACGCCTGTCAATCATATTTGCGCCGTAAACGCCCGACCAGCGGAATGTCTTTCCCTCCCGGATCTGGATACCTTGCACATCGAGACTATGCACGCAAAGGCGGCGGAGCAAGGCTTGGGAAAGGTCAGTTCCTGCGATGGCGACGGCTCCGGTGGCGGCAAAGAGCGAGGCTGCGACGCCGGCATAGGAGACCGAGCCTCCAAGCAAGTTTTGCCTCTTGTCGGTTGGCGTGGCAATGTCGTCGATACCCAAACTTCCGACGATGACAAGTTGGGGCGAGTCCATCACTTTGCCTCCCCGCCGCGGGCGTAGAGGTCTGCCAGCGCCGAGAGGGCGAGGCAGTAGCCAAAGCCTCCGAATCCTGTCAACTGTCCGAGGCAGACGGCGGCAGTATAGGAGGTCTGTCTAAAGCTTTCTCGGCGGTGGACATTGGAGAGATGGACTTCGACGCAAGGGAGTCCGACGGCGGCGATGGCGTCTCTCAAGGCGATCGAGGTGTGGGTATAGGCGGCGGGGTTGATGACCAATCCGTCGTACTTGCCCCTTGCCGCGCCGATGAGTTTGACCAATTCACCTTCGACGTCGTGTTGAATCCAGGAGACCTCCAGTCCGATACTTCTGCCGTGGGCGACGGCGCGTGCCATAATGTCGGGCAAGGTTTCGCGCCCATAGTGTTCGGGCTCGCGCGTGCCGAGGAGGGCGAGGTTGGGGCCGTTGAGGATGAGTACCTTCTTCATCTTGGGTTCTCTCTGGGGTTGGTTGAAATCTCTTTGGCGGCAACGGTTTCGCGCCGGTGGTTTTCGAGTTCGAGGGTGACTCGCGCGGATGGGACATTGCGGGATACGAGTTTGGCGCGGGAACCTTTCCAGGCGACTTTGGCTCCGTCCGGCGGGAGGCTTTCGCGGGATTGGCGGTAGACTTCCTCCTCGAAGGCGTAGCAGCATTTGAACTCGCCGCAGAGTCCTGCGGCGACCTCTGGAACGGGGGCAACTCCCTGAAGGCGGAGCATGGAGGAGGTCGGCTGGAGGGCGAATCCGGCACGCGCGCAGCAAATCTCCTGACCGCAGCAGCCTAGTCCGCCAAGCATCATTGCCTCTCCACGCGCGCCAATCTGCCGTATGTCGACGCGCAGGCGATTCTGGCGCGCGAAGAGGCGCGCCTCGTTCTGCAAATCGACTGTTCCGGAACCGCCGCAGTAGATGCAGAGGTTCTTCTGGTCAAGGGAGATTCGCGCCCCGATCAGTTTGACGCGGCGCGAGGATTTCCGGAGGATTGCCTGGAATGACTCGAAGTATTTCTCAGCCACCTTTTGCCCCGATTCGTGGGCAGCCAAATCCCCGGCTGATGCCAACCTCTGGATGGCGAAGGTGGGTTGCTTTCCCTCCGCGAGGCGACGGCAGACGCGCCCGACGGTTTCGCCGTATTCGAGGCGCACGACGCAGGCGGCTCCCGGCGCGAGTTCCAAACCATCGGGCGCAGCAGCGACTACACAGGCGCGCCCATCCGTCTTGACCAGCCACTGGCTCAAGGCGAACCTCCAATCTGCTCGGCCGGCAAGATGCAGGCGGCGACCGCGTGGTTGGCATAGGTGCTGACCCGGACGGCGATGCGCTGGCCCTTGAGGCGCGGGAAGGGGTCGAGCCAGCCGCCGAGCAGTTCCATCTCCACCATTCCCCTGACGCAGTCCGCCGAGCGCACCCGAAGGTCGATCGGCGAATAGCGGATGCCCGTGCCGAGCGCTTTCGAGACGGCCTCTTTCGCGCACCAGAAGCGCAGCAACATGGTCGGCGCGTCACCGCAGGATGCCGCAAGATTCTGCTCCTCCTGCGAGAAGACGCCGCGGGCGAACTCTTCGCTCAAATCGCGTCCCAGCCGTTCGAGATCGATGCCCAACCGCGCATTCTCCGCCACCGCCGCCACGACCAGCGACGCCGTGTGCGCAATGCTCAGATCGAGTTGCCCTCCCTGCTCCTGCATCCACGGGCCGATGGCGTGCGGCTTGCCCGAATCGTCCGGCCAGACCGCAATGTCCGCCGCGCCCCAACGCTCCCGGCGCGCCTCCTGCAAATGACGCCGGACAGCCTCCTTCGCCGCCACGCGTCCCAGCATCCACTCCAGCCGCCGGGCGACCGAACTTGAGTTGTCGTACCACTCGTCGCGCTCCTGCGGCGTAAGCGCAATCATCGCCAACGTCTTGAGCCAAAGCTCCTGGTTCCCCGTGAAGAAACGTGGCACAAAGGACTGCACCACCGCCCCCCACACCGGCACCGGAGCGGGAGGCATCAACTCGTTCGGCAGCGGATCGGTGAAATAGTTCTCCGTGGGGCTCAGCGTGAAGTCATAGAGCTTGCGCGCCACATGCGTGCTGAGTTCCTCCCAGCCGTGGATCTCGACCAGCAGATTCCCCTGCCCGTCGCTTACCGATATGTCCACCGTCAGCGAACGGGGCGTCACCCCCGTCAACCGCAGATAAGCCTTCAGGCGCCCGCCGGGTGGAGGCTCCGGCGCGAAAAAGCAAATCGACCGCGCCCGGAACGGAAACGAAATCGCGCCCTCGAACTTCTCATGCGAACGCCACAGCGGAAAGCCCGAGACCACCCCATCGAAAAGGATTGGCGCCACCGCGAAATCCGGCAACTCCACCGAAGTGATCGCCTGCGCCGGAGAAG
>JBJFGP010000126.1:0-15227 GCA_051892815.1 Kiritimatiellia bacterium
GTAGGCACGATTGGGGAAGTTCAAACGCCCCGAAGAGGTGCCGCACGACGCCTCGGTGCCAATAGAACCAAAACGGGAAAGAATCACACCGCCAGAGGTCACCGTCAAAGTCCTCCCCTCGCCCATATCGTAAAAACCAGATCCCGACGCCCCCTTGTAGAGCGAGTTGATTGTCTTATCCTCTGTTAGCGTGATTGCTTTGCCCCAGCAGGAGACATTCTGCCCGGGATTGGAGGCATCGGCAAGGGCCGTCACGGTGCGGTAGGGCGAGATGATTTCGTTCTGGTCATTCACCGCAACAAAGTAAGTTGTCTGACCGGATTTGTCATAAACCGACAGGTTGTTGCACCAATTCCCGCAAGTGAGAAGCCAAGGAATGATAGGGAAGACCTCGCCGCTCTCCGTTGCCGCCGGATCGCCAGCCTCGCCAATAGCCAGTTCCGCAAAGTTGTCGAACCGAATGTGCTGGCGAACCTCTTCCGGCGTCTTCCCATTGGCGCTGGAATTGGCCTCGTTCAGATAGAGAACCGCGCCGTTCTGCTGGGTCAGTTTCGGGACGGTCAATGCGTTTGTCGGATTGTTGACATTCGACTGTTCGTAGAAATAGATGGCGCTGACCCCACGCGCGACAGTCAGTTCCGCCGGGCGGTTGACAATCAAACGATCGGTCCACGCCTGGTTGTTCTCCGCCTTCAAAGACAAAAGCCCACCCTTGAGCACCACATTGGCATAACCGAGCACATTTCCCGGGTTCGTCTTGGTGGAACCATAGCCGTGGGTATTCCCGCGACCGGCAAATCCGCGGAACTTGTTGGCACTCTCACTGTAGCTGCCAAAGTTCACCGTATCCAGCCAGCCAGCAACCTCCAAGGTGGCGTTGGCTATGTTGGTCGACCAGAGGAAGGTGCCATAGACACGGTCAAAACCGTTCTTTGGATGACAGGTCGATTCTACATAGGTGCCGGAGAAATTGCTCATATCGACAGAGAGCGACGCGTAGGTAGGAGTGTCGTGGACAATACGGCCCCCGCCTGAGAAAGTGCATCCAGCCGTGAAGGTCACGGTCGAACCATTGATGGATGTGGAAACATCATTCATGTTCGTGATGCGGATTTCCTTCCCCTCGGGCAGAATAATGTCTGCATTGCCGAACTTGAGCAATACCCGGCGCACCGTGTTGCTCGCAGGATTCCCATAACCTCCATCAATGAGGAGCCCTTGGGACAAGTCGCACAACAGCCGCTCCTCCAGCCAAGAAGACGAGGTGCCGCGCCCAATCGTGAACCACACGGTCCTATCTTTAATTTGACTGGAGCAGAAGGTAATCCGAGGAACGGTTCCATCGCTTTTGGCAAAATGCAAGACATTCGTCAACGGTCCCTTGTCGTTGCGGGCCAGTTCGATGGTGCCTTCATCGACAAGATAACTGTTGAGCGAGCCCTTGTAGATTTCCCCAAGGGTGATGTCCGGCGCGGAAGCATCGGAACCAAATGAGAAGGAGTTGCTGTTCATTTTCCCGTTGCGCTGGAAAAGCAGCGCAACATCGTCTATATTATGCGGGTAGTCGACACCTGTCAACGAAGCATCATTGAGGCAAACCCAGTTCGAGGGATCTCTCCACATATAGTTCTTCTCGGTCCACAGGAAGACCTTTCCCTCGCCGGCTGGTATCGGCGGGATGACCAGCGGCGTAGAAGAGACCACCTTGTTCGTCGCACCTACCGGATCGAGTTCATGGTAGACAATGGCGCTTCCGCCTGGCTTGAGTACGCGCATGGTACGCCCATCAGCCAACAACTCGGCAACGGTCTCGTTGACTACGAAATAGGAACCAAACGCATTCGGGACTTCAGGCAGCGTGATGGATTCACCGACACGCGGGAAGAAGTTTGTGCAGTCGGAAAGGGAGGCGGCTATATAAACGCTCATGCCCCCGGTAATCTCGACTTCGACGGTCGCGGGATAGGACTTCCCGTCATACTCGCAATCAACCGAATAGGCGACTTGCTTCTGCTTCCCGGTCTCGATTGCGACGAATGCCGGGCAGGTAAAGGTGCCATTCTCCGCCACGATAGGCCAACTTTGCACCGTCGTGCCGTCTACCTTGAGCGTGACGGCTCCAGTCACACCATCGAGGATATCGGATAGGGTAATGGAGATGTTTGCGCCGCCTTCGGCGACCACCGACGAGATGCCTGAAGCGACATAGGGTTGCGGCCTTGTGGTGAAGGTAAAGGTATCGGAGTAGGAGACCAGACCCCAAGTATTGACCGCTTTTGCCCGAGCCCAGTAATCGGTCCCCGGCTCCAACTCCTCAACGGCTCCTAGAAGGACCTGCGGGAGATCGCCGGAAACCGATGCGACGGGGACTGTGGTGACTTCCGAGAAGTCGGAAGTCTTGGAGACTTCGAAGGAGATTTCTGCCGACGAAGAGCCGGCGCCGTAGTCGACAAATTGCATCTGGCAATCCATATCCTTGAAGCCGCGCCGCAGCAAGTTGCAATAGAGGAAACTGCCCGGCTCTGGTGTCAGCGTGGTGAAAGAGATCGCTGATGAAGTCGCCTCGTGACCAAGATTGTTGCTAGCCTTGACCGTCGCCCAATAAGTGGTATTGGTCTCAAGCCCTTCTAGTTTGCAGGAAACCGTCTGCGCCGAATCAAGTCCCTCTGCGGCAACGACCGTCCGCAGGGCCTGGGTGAGTTCGGCATCGCCCCACAGGGTCAACTCTAGAGAGGCGGAAGTTGCGCCTCCGCCCAATGCGGTCAAACTAGCCGAGAAGGTGACATCGGCATAGGAAACCGCGGATACGGCTAGTTCTGCGGCGGGGTTGTTCTCCAGCGTAAATGGCACTGAGTACTCGATAAAGTCGACCCCATTGGCCTCCTTTCCCTTGACTACTGCTCGGACGGCCGGGGGATTGGAGAAATCCAACGCCGGAATCTCGATGGTCACCACCTGAGAGCCTCCGGAAATAGCCTTCGCGACGCTATTTGCCCAGTCGGAAACGCGGTGGTCGCCGCAATCCTTCTCGTCATAGAGGAGCAGGGCTTCGCAGTCGGTGGCATCGTCCGGAAGGGTGACGGAGAGCGTCACGGAATAGCCCGATTCGTTCTCGCCATAGGACGCAACCGTCAACCAGGACTGAGGCAGTTCGTAATAAAGGGTTTCACAGTTCCCGGTATCCTGGAAGACCATCCACGGCTCAGTTTCTTTGGTCAGTTTGTCGGTATTGGTGACGCCGTTGGTATTGAACGCCAACCCCCACAGGTTGTCGGCAAGAGGCCCTTTTCCGCCAGCCCAATCCCAAGTGTAAGCGTAGAAGTCGACCCAACCTGACGCACTCGGCGTATAGGTGGCGCATTTAGCGCTATTATAGCCCGAAGTGGTGCCCGGAGAGGCGACCTTAGTGCCGTCGAAAAAGACGCAGGCTCCATCGTCGCACCTGGAATAGACGGTATAGGTGACACCGCCTTCCATCCACAAACGCCCTTGATAGCCATATGTGGTCTTGTCGTTCCAACTCCAGGAGAGCCCAGACAATGGATTAGTCAAAGCGCCACCGTTGCTAGCGGCCCTGAAGTTAGCCATATCGGTTGACGCAGTGTAGTCCAAAAGGTCTGACGAAATCGTCTCCAACAGGTCGAACACATAGGCCGGTTCCTTATTTGCCTCGCAGGCAAAACGCCCTTGAATCAAGCCCGCATGGCGCACGCCAGCCTTGGTCATATCGACCAACGCCAGAAGGCCAAAAGCCACCGCCAGCACCTTGTTCATATAGCGCCTCATCGGGAGTCTCCTTATTCTGCTACTTTCGATACACACAGCACCGACCAAAGGGGAACTGAGAATCTAATTCCTTTAATCAAGACCGCTTATATCACTGACTGTCCTAGGTGTCAAGCCAAAAGTGCCAAAAAGCGCAAATAAAACAAGCGATATTATACTTTTCGCAGGCAAAGGGTAATACTTTCCTCAAATCCGAGGAAAGTTTAGAAGCGGGCAAGAACCCATTCTGCAAAAACGGCGAGGTCTTCAAGATGGACTGCGGCGTACCGATCAAGTGGGGTTGGCTGGGCATTGACGATAACCAGTTTCGCACCGGATCGGAGCGCCAGTTGGGGCAACATTGCCGCAGGATGGACGGTCAGCGAGGAGCCCAGCACCAGCATCGTGTCGACCTCGCGAGCCAACCTTTCGGCACTTTCCCAGGCGGCTTCGGGCAAAGCCTCGCCAAAGAAGGTAATGTCGGGCTTGTAGACGCCTCCGCAGCGGGTACAGCGGGGAACGGGGTCGGTCCGGAGCATCGCGAGAATCTCGTCAAAACCCTTCTCGTCGCCGCACTTGAAGCAGTGGTGCAAAATCGGCGAACCGTGCACTTCATAGACGCGGGAGGAGCCGGCCCTCTGATGAAGCATATCGATATTTTGGGTAATGATTCCTTCCAGCCGCCCGGCCCGCTCCAGCCGCACCAATGCCTCGTGGACAGGCCCGGGACGGTAGCGGTCGAGCCCGTAGACCAGTTCCGCACAGCCCTTGTAGTAGATGGTTGGATCGCGCCGGAACCAGTCAATGTCGAAGATTCGCTCCGCATCAGGCTGGGCATAGAGCCCCTTCGACCCACGGAAATCGGGAATGCCGCAAAGCGTCGAAATGCCCGCCCCCGTAAAGGCCGCCACGCGGCGGGGCTGAGCCAAAAGTTCGTCCAATCTGTCCATATTTCGAGTATACCACCCCTTGCGCAGCCGTGCAACCAAAAGATGCCTACCTGACACACCAAGAGGTACCTACCTCCGAACCAGTGAGATAGGCACCTCCGAGAACAACAGATTGGTAGGAATCGGGGCGGCTAGTGGCTACCCGCGCGGTAGCGTTCCGCCGCAAGATTGAGGATTTCAAGGTTCTTCGGCACAAGTTTAGGCTTGCGGGCAAAGGAATACTTGAATGCCTCTACCAGGCTCTCGGGAGACAGACGAGTCCGCCCGGAAGCCAGCAACGCCCCCAGCATCACCGTATTGGCCGCCTTTGGCACCCCCTGCTCCTGAGCCAGCCCCAATGCAGCCACACGACGGACCGTCACCCCAGACGGATGGCGGGCCGGCTCCAGTTCGACGGAATCATCCACCAGAGACAGCCCCCCTGGCTTGACCGTGCCGATATACCGCTCATAGGCAGGGCGATTCATGCAGACCAGAATATCGGGCGAATCGACAATGGGCGAACCAATCGCACGCCCCGAAACCACCACCGAACAGGAGGCCGAACCACCACGCTGCTCCGGACCGTAGCTGGGATACCAGGTGACATGGCGGCGTTCGAGACGCGCCGCATCCGCAAGCACATGTCCAAGCGAGAGAATCCCCTGCCCTCCATAGCCGGAAAACTTCATCCGCAACTCCCCAAACGCAGAATCGGTCGCCGGCGGCTCAATCTGTCGATCCTCCGCAAAGATGGCAGCCAGGGCCTTCGGTTCGGGAGGAGCCAGGCGCGGCTCGACCTCGTTTGCCCGGTCGCGGAATACACCCAACGGGAAAATAGTCTCCATCTCCGTCATACAATACTCCGCAGCCTTCTGCGGATTTCCCGTGAAATTGGTCGGGCAGGGCGAGAGAATCTCAATCAGCGCATAACCCCTTCCCTCAACCTGGATTTGAAGTGCCCGGCGGATGGCCTGCTTCGCCTGCATAATGCGCTTGGGATCCGCTACTGAGACTCGCGCGATATAAACCGGTGCGTCCAACTGGTTGATAACCTCGCAAACCTTCAGCGGGTAGCCCTCGTTCGCGGCGCTGCGCCCGTACGGGGTCGTCGTCGTGACCTGACCGAGCAGCGTCGTCGGAGCCATCTGCCCGCCCGTCATACCATAGATGCTATTATTGACGAATATAACCGCAAGATGCTCTCCTCGGGATGCAGCCTGGAACGCATTGTTAAAGCCAATCGCCCCGAGATCGCCATCTCCCTGATAGGCCAAAGTCACCGCATCCGGACGAGCCCTAGCCACCCCAGTAGCCACCGCAGAGGCACGACCGTGCGCCGCGCAGACATTCCCCGCGTCCCAGTAAAAGTAAGAAAAAACCCCGCAACCAACTGGATTGACAAGGATAATCCGGTCTTGCAATCCTAGTTCCGCATACGCCTCGGCAATCAGCTTGTTGGCAATGCCATGGCCACATCCGGCGCAATAATGGGTGGCGCGAGTCTGCTTCCCGCCGCGCGTGAAGATTGGGTACATCCCGCGAGTTTCAATCGTTTTCATCACAAGCCTAGAAGAGTAAGAGTTGGGCACACAACTGCGTTAGAGCGTCGCCGCCCGGATGATTTCATCTACGGTCAAGACTGTCCCGCCCATGTGGTTGACGAAGCCTATCAGCGGCGCGTGGCCAAGCTTAGCCAACTGGAGCTGGACATCGTCACGAAACTGTCCGTTGGAGAGTTCCGCCACAATCAACTTCTTCCCCGCAATCGCCGCCAAGGCTTCACGCGGAAAGGGGAAAAGGGTTTTCGGGCGGAAAAGACCGACCTTCTTACCTGCCGCACGCAAAGCATCCTTCGCCGTGCGGGCAAGGCGGCCAACCGAACCATAGGCCAGCAAGATAATCTCCGCATCGGCGCATTCGTCCAGTTCGACGGCGGCGTCGGCTTGCATTGCCTCGTATTTTGCCTGAAGTTTGATGTTCTGAGGTTCCTGCCCGGCGGTGAAGATGGAGGTCACCACATTGGGACGCGTCGCGGCATCTCCCTGTACCGCCCATGCTTTGGTGTCGGGCAATTCCAACTCTATTTCGGGGAGGGTCAATGCCTCCATCATCTGACCGAGCAAGCCATCGGCCAGCACAATGGCGGGGGTACGATATTTGAACGCCAGGCGGAACGCTTCGATGGTCAAGTCGCACATCTCCTGGACGCTTCCCGGCGCGAGAACGAGGGCGTGATAGTTCCCGTGACCACCTGATTTGACGGACTGGTTGTAGTCTGCCTGCTCGGGATAGACGTTGCCCAGTCCCGGCCCTGTCCGCATGACATTGACGAATACGCCGGGGACTTCTGCGCAGGCCAGATAGGAGAGGGCTTCTTGCATCAAACTCATGCCTGGCCCGGATGTCGCCGTCATGGCTGGGATGCCTGTAGAGCCGGCCCCGAAGACCATATAGGCGGAGGCGGTCTCGCATTCGGCCTGGACGAAACTCCGCCCGGCAAGGGGGAACCATGCTGCCGCGGCGTGGGCGACTTCGCTGGCCGGCGTGATGGGGTAGCCGAAGTAGGCCCGGCAGCCGGCGTAGAGCGCCCCGACGATGACGGCCTCGTTTCCTTTAATGAATTTGACCATATCTATTCCTTCTCGATTCGCAGGGCATAGGGTTCGGGGCAGGTATAGAAGCAGAGGCCGCAGCCGAGGCAACCGTCGCCGGAGTAGGCTACGTGGCGCACGCCCCGGGCGTTGAGTTCTTCGGTCAGGGTCAGCAACTTCTTTGGGCAGGCGGTGACGCAGCGTCCGCAGCCCTTGCACTCGTCACTATCGATGACAGGTCTGTTCATACTCTTGGAGTCCTTTGGCACGCAGCAGGCAGGCGGGGCATTTGCCGCAACCGTCGCCGGGGATGCCTTCGTAGCAGGTGAGTGTCTCGCGTCGGATGAAGTCCAATTTGCCAAGACGGTCGGCCAGCGCCCAAGTCTGCGCCTTGTTCAGGTGCATCAGCGGCGTGAGGATGCGGAAGTTCCCATCCATGGCCAGGTTGATGGATTGGTTCATCGACTCGACGAAGGCGGCTCGGCAGTCGGGGTAGCCGCTGTAGTCGGTCTCGCAGACGCCCGTGATGATGTCGCGCCAGCCTAGCGTCCGGGCGTAGACCGCGGCCGCCAGCAGGAAGAAGGCGTTGCGCCCCGCAACAAAGGTGTTGGGCAGGGAATCGCCTTCGCGGCTAATGGGCGTCTGAGGGTCGAGCAAGGCATTGGTGGTGACGGCGTTGAACCAGTCCGTCTTGACAATCCGATGGTTGCGGATGCCCAGAAGATTGGCAATCCGGCTGGCAACGGAGACTTCGAGGCTGTGCCGCTGGCCGTAGGCAAATGTGATGCACGCGACTTGCTCGGGGCCGCGGTCGGCGATTGCCTGCAACAGACAGGTCGTGCTGTCCTGTCCGCCGGAGAAGACCACGACCGCGCCCCTTGGATTTGAAAGTGTTGAGGATGCCATAGGTCAACAAGTATAGCCTTTTGCGCCCTCGGATTCAAGCCTAGAGTGCCAACCGCCTTCCGCCTGACTGGGAACGCCCCGCACGCAGAAAACCTATTTCGAACACCAGAGAGGGGGAAAGAGCCGCCCCGTTGACCGGATTCGGAGCGGACCGATTCCTGCGTAGGACATGCCCCTACTCCTTGCTAGCCAATCACTCAATTCGTGTCAACCTCCCAGCCCCGCAGATTGGCACGAAATTCCCGCGGACCAACGCACGAAGAGTTTTTCGCGCAGGCAACGCATTCAGTGTTGCATAATCCATAGAGAAGTGGTAAGGTATCGCCCCGTGTTCGATGGCAACTGGCAACGAGGTCGACGATGAATCGGTTTGAAACTTCATGGTGGAGTCCCGCGCTCGGCAAATGGATGAGAGTCCTTTCCCACGGCCACGACGGCGCACCAATCCTGATGATTCCCACCCAGGACGGAATGGCGGGACAATACGAGGAACGCGGCATCCCCAACCTGCTGGGCGACTTCATAGATGGAGGGCGGATTCGCCTCTTCACGGTCGACACCGTCGATACGGAAAGCTGGAGCGCGACAGGCGCAGATCCCGCCCAACGCGCCGCTCGCCAAGAAGCCTATGTGCGCTACATCACCGAAGAAGTCGTCCCCTATATCCACTCTGCCACGGCCAGTCAGTGGCGCCCCTTCACAAGCGGCTGCTCCCTTGGCGCGACACACGCCGCTATCCTCGCGCTCAGGCGACCGGACCTCTTCCAAGGGTGCCTCTCCCTCTCAGGCGTCTACGACGCGCAATACCTCTTCGGCAACTATATGGACAGCACGCTCTACGCCAATTCCCCCATTCATTTTATCGGCGGAATGAGCAACGACCACCCCTGGGTGAAACTCTACAACGAACGCAAACTCTTCTTCTGCACCGGCACAGGTGCTTGGGAGGACGAAGGCATCCGCTCGCTCGGGATTCTGCGCGACGAGTTCGCAGCAACCGGCATCCACGGCTGGTTTGACTTCTGGGGCCCCGATGTCAACCACGACTGGCCCTGGTGGGAACGCCAATACCGCTATTTTATACCCCACCTGCTGGACGACCTGTAAACATCCGAGGAGGTTCCATGAACTTCATCTTCTTCTCCCCCAACTTTCCTTCGAGCTACTGGCAATTCTGCGACCGTCTCAAACAGAATGGCGCGACCGTACTCGGAATTGGCGATGCACCATACGACACGCTTGCGCCGGAACTAAAGGCATCGCTGGCCGAATACTACCGCGTCGGCAACCCAGAATCGTATGACGAAGTTTACCGCGCAGTCGCCTATTTCGCGTTCAAGTACGGGAAAATAGACTGGCTAGAATCGAACAACGAGTATTGGCTCGAACAGGACGCGAGGTTGCGCCGAGACTTCAACATCGCTACGGGGGCCGGACCGGATCAGATGGCTTTGTTCAAGAGCAAACGAGCCATGAAAGAAGGGTACCTCAAGGCCGGAATCCCAACGCCTAGGTTATCAAAAGTCGGCACCCTTTGTCAACTCCTCGCTTTCGCGAAGGAGGTCGGCTATCCACTCATCGTCAAGCCTGAAATCGGCGTCGGAGCAACGGGCACTTGGCGATTGGACTCGGACGAGGATGCACGGCGCTTCTTCGAGCGAAAGCCTGAAGGGGCTTATGTGACCGAGGAGTTTGTGACGGGCGACATCTGCTCTTACGATGCGATTGCCGACGCTTCCGGCGAGCCTCTTTTCGAGTCGATGACGGTATGGCCTCCGAGCATTGCCGATATCGTAGAGAAGGGGTTGGACTTGCAGTACTACACAGCCGCGGAGGTGCCTGAATCGTTGCGGAAATTGGGAAGGTCGGCCATCAAAGCTTTTGGCGCGGAGCGGCGTTTCGTGCATTTGGAGTTCTTCCGTCTCACGAAGGCGCGCGCGGGTTTGGGCGGTGTAGGGGACTTTGTTGGGCTAGAGGTCAACATGCGTCCGGCTGGCGGCTACACGCCCGATATGATGAACTTTGCGCATTCGACAGATTGCTATCGAATTTGGGCGGAGATGGTCTGCTTCGGGGAACGTCGCCTGCCGAAACGACATGAGGATCATTACTGCGCCTACGCCTCCCGCCGCGATGGTCGCACCTACCGCCATTCGCACGAGGAGATTCTCTCGCGCTACGGCAAGGACTTGGCGATGTGCCAGCGGAACCCGCCGATGATGTGGCCGCAAATGGGGCAACAGTTCTACATTGCGCACCGCCAATCGTTGGCGGAGGTGGAGGAGTTTATGCGCTTTGTGGGGGAGCGGCTCTAAGCCGGGACCACGCGGTTCAATCGCGCGTTCCCACCCGACGCCCATTGACATCGCGGTAGACGGTGCGCCCGCGCGAATCGGTCTCGGCGGTACCGGTGCGCCGCCCGTTCACATCGCGGTAAATCGTCCGCCCGTTGCTGTCGGTCTCAGCCGTCCCCTGCCGGCGCCCATTGACATCGCGGTAGACGGTACGCCCGCGCGAATCAGTCTCGGCGGTGCCTATGCGCCGCCCGTTCACATCGCGATAAACCTCACGCTGGTCGGCGATTGCGATGGCGGCGATTGCTACCAATGTCATCCAAAGAAAGGTTCTCATCTTCGGCCCTCATTCTTGCATTGCTGTGGAGATAAAAGGAGTCTATCTTATTCCCCAAACGGTTGCAACCTTTTTTTATTGACCCTTTCCCCTGCCCTGCGCTAAAATTGCGGTCGATGAAAGAGAGAAAAAGTGAATCAGTCAACCGTTGCGCCTGGTGCCGCCCCGCCACACCGCTCTACATCCGCTACCACGATGAAGAGTGGGGCAAGCCGCACCACGACGAGCGAGAACTCTTCGAACTGCTCGTGCTTGAGGGATTTCAAGCCGGCCTTTCCTGGTACTGCATTCTCGAAAAGCGTGAGGCATTTCGGACAGCCTTCTGCGGCTTCGCCCCCCAAGCCGTTTCCCGCTTCGGAGAAGAGGCTATCAAACGGCTTCTCCAAACACCCGGCATCGTCCGGAATCGAGCAAAAATAGAGGCCGCCATCACCAATGCCCGTGCCTTTCTCTCCATCGCCAACGAGTTCGGTTCATTCGACCGCTACATCTGGCATTTCACCTCAGGCAAAACCCTCGTCGAACGCAACCGCACAACCTCTCCCCTCTCGGAAACCATCTCCGCAGACCTCAAACGCCGCGGCATGAAGTTTGTCGGGCCAACCATCATCTATTCCTACCTCCAAGCCATCGGCATACTCGATGGCCACGACGAAACCTGCGCCCTCGCCCATTCCCGCAAGCGAACCACTTGACGCCCCCAAAAGCACCGCCTCAAGGCGCTTTTGAGTGGAAAAACCTCTTGAGTTGCGCTACAATGGTCATCAAACATGAGCGCAATCCTCCACGGCACATTCCAAGGCCAGGCACTTTGCGTCTGGCACGAAGGCCAGTTGCACAGTTCCTTGCCCGACCTCCTTGCGCACATTGTCCGCCTTCCACCTGACACACCCCTTGGCTCCCCCATCAGGCTCCAACTCCACCTCCCGGCAAGCCGCGAAACGCCCCTTCCCTCGCGTGCCTTTCTCACCGAAAATGGTGAACTTCCGGCCCCCGATGGCATCTGCACCTTTGACCGCGACGCCTTCACCCTTGAGCCCCCTTCCGCCCTGCGATTGCTAGGGCTTTGCCTGAACGGCCCGCACCTATACCCCGATATTCTCGTGGGGGGAGATTTGCTCTATTGGAGCGACCTTCTCAGGTGCGCCGCCGGCCTCGTCGCACGCGGCTCCTACCTCCCGACACTCCTTCCCGACCACTCCGGACAAACCTTCCTTGCCAAGTGGCAGCCACTGCCGGATGCAGACGACCGGAAACGTATCCAACACCTCATTCAAACCATTCCCCCCGTGGCCGCCCAGCCAGGAGTCAATGTCAAGGCAATCCTCTCCTCCCTCCTCGATATGCTCGTGCGCCACTCCGTAGGAACCCCACTTGCCCGTTCCGCTCTGCGCAAGACCGCCAACGCTTCTGCCAGCGACGCCTGGATGACCGCCTTGCGCGCGCCATCCCCCGCCATTCAGTGGGATAACCCTGATGAATTGCTTCAGTTGCAACGCCAAATTGCCCAGTGGCGCGCCCCAATCGATGCCGCACTCCAGACCGATTCGCGCTACAGCCTCGAACTCAAGTTGCCAAAGGACGGGGAGACAGCTTGGCAACTCGACTTCCGCCTCATCGCCACCAATGGAGACGCATTTCCCCTATCCAAACTCGACACAGTTGCCCGACGCGACGCCCTTCTCGCACTCGGACACGCCACCCGCATCTTCCCGCCTTTAGCGCAAGCCACTGGTACCGACACCCTCAAACTCCCCCCTGCCGCAGCCCATCAATTCATCCACGGAGCCGCCGAAAACCTTCAAAGCGCAGGGTATGCCGTTATCCTTCCTCAAGCCCTGCGCCAAATGGGCCTCGCGCTCGCCCTCAAAGCAACCGTCCAAGATAACGGTCAGCAAGAACTCGCCACGCCGGCAACCCTCGACTGGAGCCTCCGCCTAGGCGACCAGGAGGTCACCCCAAAACAACTCCGCACACTGGTAAAAGCCGGAGAACCCTTCGCCCAGATAAACGGGACATGGGTGGAAATCAACCCCGACCAAATCTCCGTCGCGCTCAAGGAAATCGGTAAAACCTGGACAGAACACGCCACGGCCGGAGACATTCTCCGCTATGCCATCGGAGTTAGGCGCGGATGGGGAAATCTGCCAGTCGCAACGGTTGAAACAGGCGGTTGGCTCGAACGATTCCTTGACCGCCTGCGCGCTGGCGCTTCTCTTCAGCCTCTCCCCCCGCCGACTGGGCTCCAAGGGACTTTAAGGCCCTATCAGGCGCGCGGATATGGCTGGCTAGACTTCCTTCGCCAATGGGGATTCGGCGGCTGCCTTGCCGATGATATGGGGTTGGGCAAAACCATCCAGGCCTTGGCGCTTGTGCTCAAAGTCCGATCGGAGCACCGCCAGAACGCCCCCATTCTGCTCGTAGCCCCCTTGTCCGTTTTGGCCAACTGGCAGCGCGAAATCAAACGCTTTGCCCCATCCCTCACAACCATTCTCCATCATGGCCCTGAACGAACCTCAGGGGCAAACTTCGCCCATCAAGCGGCGGCAAATGACATCGTCTTGACCAGCTACAACCTACTCCGGCAGGACTTTCAGGACACCCTGCGCCGCGTTGCCTGGGAAGGCGTTGTCCTCGACGAAGCGCAGAATATCAAAAATCCCCGTTCCGGTCAGTCGAACGCCGCACGAGCTCTGACTGCGTCCTTCCGAGTGGCGCTGACAGGCACCCCCATAGAGAACAGCGTCACTGACCTTTGGTCGATTATGGACTTCCTCAATCCTAACCTCCTCGGCACGCAAGACCAATTCCGGGAAGCCTATGCAAGGCCAATCGCCCAGTCCACCTCGGCGAACGATCCTCTTGTTCAACGCCTTGGACAGGTCACCGGTCCATTCCTTCTCCGCCGCCTCAAAAGCGACAAGAGCGTCATCGACGATTTGCCCCCCAAGATTGTGAACAAGGTCTACTGCATTCTCACGCCTGAACAAACATCCCTCTACCGTGCCGCGCTAGACGACTTCCGCCTCTCCCTTGCCAATGCTACCCCCGCAGACCGGCGCGGGCGCATCCTGGCAGTGCTGACGCGACTCAAGCAGATTTGCAACCATCCTGCCCATTATCTCTGCGAATCGAACCCCCGCCTTGCCGGGCGTTCGGGCAAGTTGATGCGTCTAGAGGAGATGCTCTCTGAAACACTCTCCGAGGGCGACAGTGCGCTTGTATTCACCCAATACGCCCAAATGGGCCGTCTGCTTCAATGCCGACTCTCAGAATGCTTCGGCGACGATATTCCGTTCCTTCATGGTGGTCTCACCGACAAGGATCGGCAGGAGATGGTGGACCGCTATCAGCGCGGCGAAGGGTGCGGCATCTTTATTCTCTCCCTCAAGGCCGGCGGTCTAGGCCTCAACCTCACGCGGGCCAATCACGTCTTCCACTACGACCGCTGGTGGAATCCCGCCGTTGAGAATCAAGCCACCGACCGCGCCTATCGCATTGGGCAGAGCAAGCAGGTTATGGTCCACACCTACATCTGCTCAGGCACGCTGGAAGACCGAATAGACGAATTGATCTCTTCCAAGCGCCTCCTGGCCGACACGCTTGTCAAGAGCGGGGAGTCGATGCTGGCGCAATTGTCGGACGAAGAACTCCGCGCGGCGCTGACGCTGGCTGCTGACGCGCTCTAGACTCCGCTCGAACCAAAGCCGCCTGTTCCCCTATCCGATTCGCCCAACTGCTCCGTCCAAGCGACCTGAACCTGTGCCACAGGGGCGACGACCAACTGGGCAATGCGCATCCCCGGTTCAACCTGAAACTCGGTGTCATCGGTGTTCAGGAGGATGACCTTGATTTCACCTCGATAGCCCGCATCGATTGTTCCGGGGGCATTGAGCACGGTTATACCATGCCTTGCCGCCAAACCGCTTCTGGGGCGCACCTGGGCTTCCGTTCCGAGGGGCAACTCGATGGCAAGTCCAGTAGCAACAAGTGCCCGCCCGCGAGGGGGAATCGTAACTTCCTCCACAGAGGAAAGATCCATTCCCGCGTCACCTTCGTGAGCATAGGAAGGGAGGACGGCGGCGGGATGGAGTTTTCTGAATGCGACCTTTAGACTCATGGGAATCTCTTCTCGTGTGGCGTTGTATAATTACGCAGGGAAAGGGGAAATAAAAGGGGGTGAATCCGACTCGGCGGCCACAGCACATCCGACAGGAATCGGGCCAATTCTCGCTCATAAATCTGATGCAGATTCAGGCGCGCGACATCTGAAGGAGGATAGCCGGAGAGTGCCCGCCCCAATTCCCGGTAAATAAACGGAAACGCCTCATCAAACCGCCCCAGACAAAGGGCGCGAGTTCCCACTCTGCGGATATTGCGCTCGTATGGCGAAAGGGTGCCC
>JBJFGP010000127.1:0-3187 GCA_051892815.1 Kiritimatiellia bacterium
GACAAGCCGGTTGCCTTCGCGCCTGATTGCGCCAACGCAGATGAGATTGTCTCCGCGCTCAAGCCTGGCGATGTCGCGATGCTTGAGAACACTCGCTTTTATGCCGAGGAGCAGGGGAAGGTCAAAAAGACCGACGACATGACGGATGAGGTTTATGCCGAGAAGAAGGCGGCCTTGAAGGAGAAGCAGAAGGATCTGGCCAAGAAGTTCGCTTCGTATGGAAATGTCTTCTGCAATGATGCGTTTGGGTCGGCCCACCGTGCTCACGCTTCGACGGCGGTTGTCTGCAAATATATGGAGACGAATGTTGCCGGGTTCTTGATGGAGAAGGAGATTGAGTATCTCGGTTCTGCCGTCGAGAATCCAGTCCGCCCGTTTGTCGCGATTCTGGGTGGCGCGAAGGTTTCGGACAAGCTGGCTGTCGTGCAGAATCTGCTCAACAAGGTTGATACGCTGATTATCGGCGGTGGCATGGCCTACACCTTCCTCAAGGCGCAAGGGCACGACATCGGCAAGTCGCTCTGCGAGGACGATCAGCTCGCCTATGCCAAGGAGATGATTGCCAAGGCTACTGAGAAGGGCGTGAAGTTCTTGTTGCCTGTTGACAATGTTGCGGCGGACAAGTTCGATGCCAATGCGGCTACTCAGGTGGTTGCCAACGAGATTCCCGCCGATTGGATGGCGCTGGACATCGGGCCGAAGACCATCGAGCTCTATTCCAATGCTATCAAGGGCGCGAAGACGGTTGTCTGGAACGGTCCGATGGGGTGTTTTGAGATGCCGGCGTTCTCCAAGGGAACCTTTGGTGTTTGCGCGGCTGTGGCTGAGGTCAAGGCCAATGGCGGAATCTCGGTCATTGGCGGTGGCGACAGCGTGAGTGCGGTGAAGAAGTCCGGGCTTGCCGACAAGATGAGCCACATTTCCACCGGTGGCGGCGCCAGCCTTGAGTTCCTTGAGGGGAAGGCCTTGCCTGGCGTGGTCGCACTGAATGACAAGTAAGTCTTCGTGTGATTGACTCCCTAGGGCGAGTGGCGGATGCCACTCGCCCTTTTCGTTTGGGATGGGCTACCTCTTGAAGGGGACTGTTGCTTGCTATGGGCTGGGCGGATTCACGCAGTTGCTAGAAACTGTTTGTACTCCCCTGTCAATCTGAACTGGTTGCCCAAGGGGCTAGTTGTCTAGGGGCTAGGGGGCAGATTGCACTTGCCGGCGCGTGATTATCTGTTGGATGCAAGCACCGCGGGTAGTCGATTGGATTATTGATTCTAGCGGGATCGCCTCGACGGTCTCAAGTTTGGTGCGGAAGCGAAATTGCAAATGACAAAAGTTCCTTCTTGTCCCACCTCGGCACACGACAGGGAATTGCCCTACCATCAAAAGTTCGCTCTACCAAGATGTGAGTTTTTGCCAATGGAATGGGGTTAGAATCAGAAGAAGGAACTCTTTTTTCGAATTGAGATGGCAAAGAAAGGTAGGCATTCATCGGTACGATTCGTGCCAGCCTTATCCTCGAATCGGTTGCTATCTTTTGGGGGGCATCCTTGTTATGAATTGGCGAGGAAGGTGCGTTCGACTGAGGGAAAGATTGACCAGGGGTTCTGAACGGAGAAACAAATTGGGCTCAACTGCGGCGGTGGGAAAAACTCATTGCAAACCGCGTGGAACGGGTGTATAATGAAAGGAGTTATGACGCCTACGCCTCCCACAGATCAGGTTCCCGCGCGTACGCTCGTTTTGGAGTCGGGCGATCACGGCGCGCCGGCTATGCGAGTCTACCGGACCAAACTCTTGGTGGTCAGCGGGCCGCTCCAAGGGAAAGAGTTTCTAATCAATAAAGACTACTTTACCATCGGCTCCGGAGAGTTCAACGATCTGGTCGTCTCCGACAGTACCGTCTCCCGCCGCCATTGCGAAATCTTGCTCGACGCCACAGGCTACACCATTCGCGATTTGGGGTCGACCAACGGGACCAAAGTCCAGAACATTCGCGTGGCATCCGCTGAACTGACCCCGGGTACGGAGATTCAACTGGGCAAGACCCGACTGGTCTTCTGCCCGATGCAAGAGTCGGACGACGTCCCGCTCAGTCCCCACGAACACTTTGGCAAGTGCGTCGGGCGCAGCGTCAGCATGCGCCGCCTCTTCCATCTCGCCGAAACCTATGCGCCGACCGACGCCACCATTATGATTACCGGTGAGACCGGAACCGGCAAAGAAGTCCTAGCAGAAGAGATACATCTCCACTCCCTGCGCGCCGAACATCCCTTCGTCGTCATAGACTGCGCCGCCATCTCAAAAGACCAAATCGAAAGCGAACTCTTCGGACACGTCAAAGGCGCCTACGCTGGTGCCGACGCTGACCGGCAGGGCGCATTCGAGATTGCCGACGGCGGCACCGTTTTCCTCGACGAAATAGGCGAACTCTCCCCCGACCTCCAACCGAAACTCCTCCGCGTGCTCGAAAAGCGCGAGATCCGCCGCCTGGGTTCAAACGATGTGCGGAAGATAGATGTCCGCATCATCTGCGCAACCAACCACAACCTCCCGAAAGAAGTCAACGACGGCACCTTCAGAGAAGACCTTTACTACCGGATTTCCGGCGTTCAAATGGAGTTGCCCCCGCTTAGGCGACGTCGGGATGACATACCCCTGCTCGTCAAACAATTTATCACCGATATCCACGGCGAATCGGCAATCTCCGAACTGGCAAACTTCGACCAAACGATGGAAGTTCTCAAGCGCCACGAGTGGCCTGGCAATGTTCGCGAACTCAGAAACCTTGTCGAATTGGCCTTCTACGGAGAGCGACGCCCCGTCGACCTGACAGCATTCCTGAGCATCGGGGCCTTTCGCCGCAATTCCCCCTTGGCGCAGCCACCTACCGCCGCGACCGTTTCCTTCGATTCCGCCCGTCCATTCAAAGAGGCCAAGAACGAACTGATAGAGGAATTCGAGCGATCCTATCTCAACGAACTCCTCGATCGCAACCGGCAGAACATCTCCCGTAGCGCCAAAGATGCCGGCATTGAGAGAGCCTATCTTCAGCGCCTGATGAGCAAATACGGGCTGCGGAAATGAAGGTTACTCCCGCCATCGAACTGAAGAACCTTGCCGTCGGATACGATGGTTCTCCTTTTCTGCAAGGTATCAACCTACAGGTCGAAAACGGGGAAATCCTCTTCATCCT
>JBJFGP010000128.1:0-3184 GCA_051892815.1 Kiritimatiellia bacterium
ACAAGAGCCGAATAGTTGAAACGCCTGGCCAGGGCTTCAAGGCAGAGATTGTCGAGTTCAAGGCACTCCCGCGCAGCGGAGTCATACCCCTCGGCGCAGAGATTTTGAAGCACCACATCCCGGTAAAAGCCGGCTATCGCCAGGCTCTTCGTTCGCGCATCAGGGACATTGACAAGAGCCTCCGCCAAAGCCGACGGATTCCTTGGAGCGGGCGCAGAAGTATAAAGCTGCGCGTTCAAAGGATGCTCCAGCCGACGGGCAATGCCTTGGGCAAAATCCCGGTCAATGACGCCAATCGCCTGGCGTAAATGGGTAAGTTCCATGGCAGAGACGGCTAGTAGCGACCGAGCACACGGGCATTGGCGAAACGGTTCAGCAAGTTGAGCATCAACTCCTGCAGTTCGACCGTAATGTCCGCCTCCACGAAAAAGCCATATTCGAAGGCTTGCCCAGGCGCCGGACGGCTTTGAATCGAGGTTAGATTCACCCCAACGGTGTCAAACGGCTGGAGCACGCGAAGCAAGGCTCCGGGCTCGTTTGGAAGTTGGATGTGGAAGAGTGCCTTGGTAGCCGTCGGTGCAGCGGTCACCTGCTGACCAATCAAGAGAAAACGAGTGATGTTCTCGTGGTTGTCCTGAATATTCCGCCGGGATACTGTCAACCCGGCGAGTTCGGCGGCGGCAAGACTTCCGATGGCGGCTACATTGGTTTCCGTTGCAATCTGGGCAACGGCTGCAGCGGTTGATGGGGTTTCCACCCACTCGGCCGCGGGCAGGTTCGTGCGGAGAAAGTTGGCACATTGCGCGAGGGCTTGTGGGTGCGAGTAGACCTTCTGGATTGCCGAGAGGGGCGTCGCCTCGTTGCTGACAATGAGGTTTTGCCTTACTTGGAATGCGAGGCTTCGTGCGATGCGGACGGTCGGATGCCTGACTAGGAGATCGAGTATTGGTGTGACTGAACCCTCAATGGAGTTTTCAAAGGGCACGAGGGCGACGGCGTCAGGATCGTCTTCGAGGCGTTGAAAGATTTCCTGGAAGGTGCGTAGTAGGGTCAGGGGTGTCTCTTTGCCGAGAAGGACGCGTGCGGCTTCGTGGGAGTGGGTTCCTTCGGGCCCCAGGCAGAGTGAGGTGGGCATGGTTGATCCGTCCTGTTCAGCGGGGAAGGGATTTGGCGAGGTCGAGCCAAGGTTTGACGGCGTCGATGAAGTTTTGGAAGCTTGCGGAAGGGATTTGCTGTGCGGCGTCGGAGAAGGCGTGGACGGGGTCGGGATGGGTTTCGACGAGGAGTCCATCGGCGCCGACGGCTAGTGCGGCTCGTGCGAGTGCGGGGACCATTTTGACTTTACCGGCGGCATGGCTGGGGTCGACGATGACGGGGAGGTGTGTCATGGACTTGGCGACGACGACGGCGCTTAGGTCGAGGGTGTTTCGGGTGGCTGTCTCGAAGGTGCGGATGCCGCGTTCGCAGAGGATGACGTTGGGGCTTCCGCAGGAGACGAGGTATTCGGCGGCGGTGAGCCATTCTTCGATGGTTTCGGCCATTCCCCGCTTCAGGAGAACGGGTTTTCCGTACTGGGCGATGTTTTCGAGGAGGTCGAAGTTTTGGGCGTTTCGGGCGCCTATCTGGAAGATGTCGCAGACGTCATTGAGCATCTTGATTTGCATGAGTCCGGGGACTTCGGAGATGTAGGAGATGCCGAATTCTTCTTTGACGTCGCGCATGATGCGGATACCGTCGAGTTTGAGTCCCTGGAAGTCGTAGGGGCTGGTGCGGGGTTTGAAGGGCATGGCGCGGATGATTTTAATGCCGCAGTCGACGAGGTCTTTAACGGCCTGGCGGAATTGCCCGTAGCTTTCGATGGCGCAGGGACCTGCGATGATGGGGATGTTGCCGCCGCCGATTTTCTCGCCGCCTACGGTGATGATGGTGTCTTCGGGGTGGAACTCGCGGGAGACGAGTTTGTATTTCTTTTGGATTGGGACTACGCGGTCGACCATGGGGAGGGAACGAAGGACTTCCATTGCGTGCGGGGATACGCCGTTGCCGATGCAGGATATGACGATGTCGTGTTCGCCCTTGGAGACTCTTGGCTGGTAGCGCAAGGTGCAGATGAGGTCGCAGACTGCGTCGATGTCGCTTTGTTCGGCGTTGGGCTTGAGGATGATGATCATGGTTTGCTTTCGGTTGGTTGAAGGAACAAAAAAACCGCCTGCCCATCTGGGGCACGCGGTTCGCCTGTTTCTGGAACTTGGTCTACAACACTGCGCCAAGCCGTCTGGAACCGTGTGCCCAGTGGCTAAAGTAAAAGTAGGTAAAGTAGAAGGCGCTTGTCATAACGGCGCCTAGGATAGCAAAACGCGGGGGCGCTGCAAAGCAAATTCTGCGTTTGGCGCCGACTTTTTGAAGCGGGCGGCAGGTGTACAGGTTTGGGACTGAAAGGTTGATACCATTGGGTGATGGTGGTTGATAGGATGTGATGCTGGAGATTGGCAGGGCTGGGAGCAACAGTTAGGTAGGAATCACGTGGGCTGCCGCCGCTGCGTGTGAATAGGAGGTGAGGGGACGGCACGGTTTAGGGTTGCAATGTGGCGGGCAGTTTGGCATACTGGCGTGCATCGCTTGCCCAAGTGGTGGAATGGCAGACACACCGGACTTAAAATCCGTTGCCGGGTTATGCCGGCGTGCGGGTTCGACTCCCGCCTTGGGCACCATTTCAGCCGCTGTTCAGGTGCGAGCAGTCGGACGGTCAAATATCTGCCGTCTAATCAATCTATCGAGCGTCGCTTGACGGTTGTTGCCTCCTTCGCGCGGCATGGGCGCTGCGCCTTCTCACGGGGGGAGACGGCTGGCGGGGTGCTTTGTGCCGAGGTCCGGTCAACGTCCCCAAAGTCTGCATTCGTGGGACCTCCTAGCCGCGATCATTCTCAGGCTATGGCGCTTTGCCATTGAACCAATCCTTCGCAAGTCTCATCTTTAATTACAGAGATTGGTAGAACCTATCTCGGTCAATGCCAGTCACTGGATGTGCACGGCCGTTGGCGGGCTGAGGATGTCAGAGAGGGAAGGATTGAATGAGACACCTACTTATTGCGTTAGTCGTTTTATTGGAGTGGTGCCTGGCTGGCACTGCCTTGGCGGAACTGAGTTTGCCGCCCACCGTCAGCAAAAGTATGATCACACAGCG
>JBJFGP010000129.1:0-15141 GCA_051892815.1 Kiritimatiellia bacterium
ACCCTCGCCAACGCCATCGCTCAAGGCAAAGAACGCCTCGTCCTCCAGGGCGTCACCGGCTCCGGCAAGACCTTTACCATGGCCAACCTCATCGCCAAGGTCGGCAAGCCCACCCTCGTACTCTCCCACAACAAAACCTTGGCCGCCCAACTCTATACAGAACTCAAAAGCTTCTTCCCCGAGAACGCCGTCGAATTCTTCATCAGCTACTACGACTACTACCAGCCAGAAGCCTACATCCCGCAGACCGACACCTATATCGAAAAAGACGCCGCAGTCAACGAAGCCATCGACCGCTTTCGCCTCGGCGCCACCAACTCCCTCATCGCCCGCAGAGACGTCATCGTCGTATCCTCCGTCTCCTGCATATACGGCCTCGGCTCCCCCGAAAACTACCGCCAGATGGTCATCGAACTCCAGCCCGGCCTCAATCTCCCACGCCAACAACTCATCGACGAACTCATCACCGTCCAGTACCGGCGCAACGACTTCGAGACCACACCAGGCAACTTCAGAGTCCGCGGCGATACCATCGACATATTCCCCTCCTGCTCGACCGACGGCATCCGCGTCGACTACTTTGGAGACCAAATCGACACCGTCCGCCCCCTCGACCCCATCGCAGGCAAGACTGGCGCGCCCCTCAAGTATGCCATGATCTCCCCTGCCAAGCACTTCGTCATGCCGCAGGAAGCCATGAAACTCGCCGTCGGACGCATACGGCAGGAACTCCAGGGAAGGCTCCGGGAACTCGAAAGCCTAAACAAGCTGGTCGAAGCTCAGCGCCTTCAGCAGCGGACGGAATATGACCTCGAAATGCTTCAGGAGATGGGCTACTGCAATGGTATCGAGAACTATTCGAGACACCTCTCGGGCAGGCAGGCGGGGGAGCCGCCGGATTGTCTCTTAGACTATTTTCCCAAGGATTTCCTGACCATCATTGACGAGTCGCACGTGACCATTCCGCAACTCAGGGCGATGTACAATGGGGACCAGGGACGGAAGCAGTCGCTTATCGACTATGGGTTCCGGCTGCCGTCTGCGAAGGACAATCGTCCCTTGGCATTCGGGGAGTTCATGGGGCGGCTTGGGCCGACGCTGTTCGTATCGGCGACTCCGGGGCCTTTCGAGGTACAGCAGGCGGAGGTTTCCGCGGAGCAGGTGATTCGCCCGACTGGTCTTTTGGACCCGCCTGTTGAGGTACGACCTTTGGCGGGGCAAATCGATGATTTGATTGAGGAGGTGCGGCGGACGGCGGAGGCTGGGGACCGTGCTTTGGCAACGACTCTGACGAAGCGGTCGGCGGAAGACCTGTCGCGCTATCTGGCGGAGTTGGGGGTACGGACGGAGTATTTGCATTCCGGGGTGGACGCGCTGACGCGGGTTCAAACGCTGGCGAAGTTGCGCAAGGGGGAGTTCGATTGTCTGGTGGGGGTGAATCTGCTTCGCGAGGGTCTGGACCTTCCGGAGGTGGCTTTGGTGGCGATTCTGGATGCGGACAAGGAGGGGTTTCTGCGCTCGACGACTTCGCTGATTCAGACGGCTGGGCGGACGGCGCGGCATCTCAACGGCCGGGTGATTCTCTACGCGGACCATCTGACGGGGGCGATGCAGGAGATGATTCGCATCACGGCCGACCGGCGGCGGCGCCAGGAGCAATACAACCGCGAGCACGGTATCACCCCGACGAGCGTCAAGCGGGCAATCCGGGAGGAGTCGCTCAAGACCGACGAGGTCAAACACCAAGCCGCGGCCCTCGTCGCCGAGAAGCATGAGTCCTACGACATCGCGACCGCCATCGACCAGCTTCGGCAGGAGATGCTGGAGGCCGCCGATGCCCTGGAGTTCGAGCGCGCCGCGGCTTTGCGCGACGAAATCCGCTTCCTCCAGAAGGAGTCCAATCCTCTCCCCGCCCCCGACCTTTCCGCGCCAGCCCCCGCCAAGCGTACTCGCAAACGCCACCGTCGCTGACCCGCCCGCCGACGCCCCCGAAAGGTTGCTGCCACCTGCCCCCGAAGGTAGCCGCGACCGCCCCCAATTCCTGCCTACCCTCCGCCCCCAATCCTACGCACGAACCGCCCCCCTCCTCGGCAACAAAACGGCGCCGCCCGGACGAACCATTCCGTCCAAGCGGTGCCAAAGATTAAAGTTCCGGGAAAGGCGGCAGGCTACTTCACCTGCTCCAACAGCCAGGGCTTGACCGCGGCCGCCCAAATCTCATACCCCTTCGCCTCCGGATGGAGCAAATCAGTCGCCATTTCCTTCGACAGAGTCGCACCATCCGCCTCCAGCAGTTTCGCATTGATGTTCATCCAGACGACCTGCTTTCCGTCGCACAGCGTCGGCAGAATCGCATTGATCTTCTCATTGCGGACCCGCAGCGCGGCGGACGCCGAAGCCTCCCGGGGAAAGATGGCCAGCAACAGCACCTTCGCCTGAGGGCAGCGATCCTTGAGCACCTTCAAAATCGCCCGCACACCCGCGACCGTGTCCTCGGTCGACTCCGCCGATTCCGGCCGCCAACCCGTATTATTCGTCCCGATCATCAGCATGATCGCCTTCGTCCCCATCGTATCCCAAGGCAGATGTTCCGCCACCCAAATCGTCTGCTCCGTGCGATCCCCGCTGTTCGCCGCATTGAGAATCGAAAGACCCTTGAACTCCCGATCGAAGACCCCCTTCCCCTTACTCTCCCAGAAGTGCGTAATCGAATCTCCCAGAAAGACAATCGGCCACTCCTGCTTCTTGGCCAAGGCAATCTTTCCCTCCACCCGAGGCTTCCACCAGCCCCACTGGTACCAAGGCGCCGCCTTGTCCGAAACCCTTCCCCACGCCAGGCCCGTGCCCAGCAGCAACACCAGCAGCAACGACTTTTTCATCTCAGTTTCCTCCAATCAGGAGCCCCGGCGCGTGAGAACCGCACTCCGCCACTCGGCGATGCGAATGCTCCGAACCTCCTCAAATCCCAAAGCCCGATAGGCATTCAGCACCCGAGGGTACTGCTCCTCAAGAATCCCCGAGACAATCAGCCACCCCGTGCAGGCATCGGTTATCGGCCGCGCGAAGTTGATCAACACAGGCGCCAGGATATTGGCCAGCACCACCCGGCCGCGCCCCTTGAAATGCCCGACGCTCGCGGCTGAAAAGGGAATCTCGACCCCATTGGCGGCCGCGTTCTCCCGGGATACCCCCACCGCATCCGGATCCAGGTCAAACCCCGCGACCGAATCAAACCCCAGCAGCCGCGCGCCGATTGACAAGATGCCCGACCCGCAGCCCATATCCAGCACCTGCCACTGATTCTCATCGACCGGCCCGTGCAGTTCCGGATGCTCCCGCTCCAGCCAGTCCAGCAACGCCAGGCAACCCCGCGTCGACCCATGCTGCCCCGTGCCGAAACACATGCCCGGATCCATCCGCACCACCAACTGCCCCGGCTTGGCGTCGAAACGCTCCCAAGTCGGGCAGACCACAAACCGTTCCGAAACCGCCTCCGCGTGGAAATAAGCCTTCCAACACTCCTGCCAATCTTCGCGCGGCAATGAGCGCACAACAGGCTCCAACTCCAGCCCCAGCAGCCGCCCCGCCCCCTTCAATCCCTCAATCACCACCCCCTCGTCAAGCCCAGGCGGCAGAAACACATCCACCCGGCTCCGCTTCGATGCCGCATCAAAAAAACAGGTCGGCGACCACTCAGCCCCGCCGGCCAACTCCAGCAGCCAATTCGCCTCCTCGTTCCCCACCGGGCACGACACCACCCGCACCACTTCCCGCAAACAACCCTCGTCAGACTGCGCCATCATCCTACCTACCAAACGCCCCCATTGATTGCCACCCTAGACACCCTATCCAGCCTACCACCGTCCCCCTATCCTAGGCATCCGTTGGACACGGCCAAACCAAAAAAAAGACCCAACCGCCCCATACCGCGCAGAGCGGCGGGAATCACCCATCCGCCCCGCGCGACACACAGGATTGGAATCAATAAGTCCCCGAATTGATGCCCCCGCCTGACAAACCAGGCATCGGCATCGACCCCTCCCAACTGGATGGAGTCGACCAAGGCATATCCGTATGCTGGTCGGGATTGTCAGCCATGCAGCCTCCCAACCCCAAACCGATCAGAACGGCCAGCAACCACATCAAATGCTTAGTAGAAAATGACATCTTTGACTTCCATGGGAGCCTGCTGCCAATCAGGCAGAATATCCGCGACAATCAAATTGGACTTGCCGTCCTTCTTGCTCGGGAACGCCTTGCGCAGACGGATACGCGTGACATACTCCCCTGCCGGTCCCTTGAAGCCCGGGCGCTTGACATGCAACTCCACAGACGGCAACGGCGCATCCAGATTCTCGCCCAGCAACTCCTTCATGGCATCCTCTCCAAGGCGGATGATGGCGAACAGGTTCTCATTGTCCACCTTGACCACTTCACCCTTGACACCTGCCGTCAAATTGGCCACCGCGAAGCCACCACCCGTGCCGCCGCTTGCCGGGTCCTGCTTCAGACGCTTGATTTCCTGCGTGGCCTGCTCAAGGGCTTTATTGAGGTTTGCGATATCATTCTCAAGGGTCTCAATCTTCTCTTGCTTCTCGGCGACTTCAGCCTTGGCGTCGGAGAGTTCGACTTCAAGCTCTTTGCGCCGCGCCTCCATTTGTTCGATCTTGGCCTCTTTCTCGGCAATGTCGGCTTTGAGCTTTTCTATCTCGGCCTCCTTTTCTTTGATGGTGTGCTTGTCGCGGCGACCATCCTGCTTGAGGCTATTGTAGTCGGTGATGACGGTGACGAGTTCTTCGCGGAGTTTGACCAACTGTTCGCGGGTCTTGTTGAGGAGAGCGTTCTGGGCCTTGGCGCGGTCGAAAACCTGTTCCAGGACAAGGCGAGCGGTGCCCTGGCCCTCGGTAATGTAGTTGCCCATGGAGTCGGTTGCGGGGACGATTTTGCCGTTCTCGTCGGTCTGGGTACGGTAGTAGGCATTGAGTTGGGCGCGTTTGGCGTCGGAGGAGTCGATGTCCATCGCGGGGAGGTTGGCCTGCTCGTACTTTTGGACATAGCCATCCCAGAAGGTATCGGTCTCGGGGTTGTCCTGAAGCTGGTCGGTGACCTGGGCAATATCGCGTGCGGGGTAAACGGCTGGGGAGGCGGGGTCGACGGGGTCCTCGTTCTCGAGGGTCTTGGAGACTTTGACGAAATAGTCTTTGTAGAGTTCGCCGCGGCCCTTGAGCAGTTCGCGCTTCTTGTAGAGTTCGGCGGAGAAGTAGAGCGATACGGCGTTGATGACCAGGACGAGAAAGACGAGGATGCGCAAAGCTACGTTCATAGTTGAGACCTGTCGTGGGGCTATTGACGGCATAATGATAACCGAAAAGGCGGAGAATATCAAACAAAAAGAGAGGCGCGCGTCAAGAAAGCGGCGCCCGCCCCTTCGGACGGAATCTCGAGCGGCGGATGTCTCTATATAAGGTATAACTCCGGACACCCAGCCTCGGGTCTCCCCCCTTCCCGCTCCGATGAAAGGTTCCCAGGCCTGCCTTCGCGACCTTCCCGCGAACTAGTCCGGACGGTTGCCACCTCCGCCCCAGACTCCTGCCCACCAGCCGCCCCCGAAGGTGTCAACCTCACCCTCCCAGCGCCCGCCGCACCGGCGTCACCAGGAGAAACCTCGCCAAAGAGGCGGTTTTGCTTGCCAACGAAAGGCCGAAATGGTATACTTTGAATCTTTAGCAACCGGATTTCCGCCCCGAGGATATTCCCTATGAGCAACGATTTCAACAGCCAGTACGATGCGATTCAGACCCTCGTCCAAGAGGGCAAGCCAGCCGAAGCCGCCGCCGAGTTCGACACCATCCAGAAAGAACTCATTGCCGCCCGCGACCTCCCCGGCATGGTCTCCTGCCTGACCCGCCGCGTCCGCATGCTCGACGACATCACACTCCCCGGCCTCCACGACACCCTCAAATCCGCCGCCCCCAAAGAGCAGAAAATCCTCCTCGACCAGATTGGTCTCGAACGCGCCAACATCAAACCCGCCGAAGTCCTCCGCCGCCTCCAAGTCCTGCTCGACATCAAAGAAGGCGACCCCGTCCTTGACCGCTCGTGGGGCTTCGGCGTCATTCGCAAGATTGACACCTTCTTCGCCAAAGTCACCATCGACTACGACATCAACCCCGGCCACACCATGACCTTCGCCGCCGTGGCCGCCAGCCTCAAAGTCTGCCCCGAAGAACATATCCTCGCCCGCAACTACCGCGACCGCGCCGCCATCGAGCGCATGACCAAAGAAACCCCCGGCGAACTCCTCAAACTCGCCCTCCGCAGCTGGGGCAACGTCCCCGTCGGACGCCTCGAAGACCTCCTCTGCAACAACGCCATCCTCGGCCGCGACCAGTGGAAACACTTCTGGACCGAAGCGCGCAAAGCCCTCCGAAAAGACCTGCTCGTCGACATCCCCGCACGCCGCACCGAACCCATCCGCCTTCTGACCACCCAGCTCGCCTTCGACCAAGACTGGCTCGCCGAACTCAAAAAGGCGCGCGACATGCGCAAAATCCACAAGGCCATTACCGACTACCTGGACGACCTCAAGACCAACGGCGACCAAGCCGCCATCCCCCCCGACTTCGCCGAAGTCATCAACGACCGCATAGCCTTCTCCCTCAAAGGTGCCGACAACACCGACGCGCCCCTTTACGCCGCCTACATCGTTCTCTCCAAGCGCGCCCATGTCCAACCTTTGCCCGATGAGGACCTCCGCAAGCAAATGATCGATGAAGACCGCTTCTTGCAAGCGGCCGAAAAGCTTCCCGCGACCCAGTTGCGCGCGCTCTTTGCCTTCCTTCTGGCCGACGCCAACGCCAAGACCGCGATTATTGCCAGCCTTCCCCGCCTCAACCTCACGACTTTGGGCGAAGTGCTCGGACTCCTCAACGACGATCCGGAAGCCCGCGCCGCCGTCGCCAAACTCCTATCCCAGCCCGAACCGGTGCCCACCCTGCTGGTCTGGACCCTGCGCAACCACGAGAACCTCGCCAAGGATGGCTGGACGCTCCCGACCTATATGGATTTGCTCCAGCAGGCGCTCTTCGTCATCGAGCACCGGTACGCGGGCGAATCGCTCCGCATGCGCAACATCCTCCAGGAGTTCTTCGACAGTTCCGCCTGGCTGACCAAGACTTGGGAGCGGCTCGACTCTTTCCAGCGCCGACTCCTGTTCGAGCGCATCCAGGCCTCCGAGTTCTGGGAACCGGCATCCCACCGCGTACTCGTCAAGCGGCTCATTTCGCTCTCGCCCGCCCTTGGAAAAGGCAAGGACCATCTCTCCGTCAAGGCGGCCGCCAAGCGCCTCACCTCCTGGCGTTCGCTGGCCGAGCGCAAACTCGCCTACGAGCATCTGGTCACCGTTGAGATGCCCCGGAACGCTGCCGACATTGCCGCGGCGCGCGAACTCGGCGACTTGCGCGAAAACGCCGAATACCAGTACGCGAAAGACAAGCAGCGCGAACTGCTCACCCGCCAATCCAAGATGGATGCCGACCTCAAGCTTATTCAGGGAACGGACTTTGCCGATGTCAAGGCCGACCAGGTTGCCCCGGGCACGACGGTCTCCTACACGCTTTCCAACGGGACGGTTTGCACCTACACGATTCTCGGCGAGTGGGACAGCAACGAGCAGTTGGGCATCATCTCCAACAAATCCCGCCTCGCAATCGGCCTCCTTGGCAAGAAGGTCGGCGAGAAGGGCAAGGTTCCCTCCGCGACCGGCGAAGAGGAGGTCACCGTCACCTCGATTGCGCCTATCTCCGACGCCGTCAAGGAGTGGATTGCCGGTGCGCCCGAGCCCATCAAGGACGAGAAGTAGGACGAGCCCTTCGCCCAACTCAATCTCTCGCGCCACGGGTTGGCGGTGTCCGCACGCTGGGGTGGCTACGACAGGTCCAAACAGGTATCTATCTGCCCTCCCCGAAGGAAGTCAGGTTTCCCGGCGACACCTGGATGGGAATGTGTCACTAAGGTATCCACCTTTCGTTTTCCGCCGTCCCGTCTGGCGCGTCGAGGCGAGCACGGCAAGACCGGCGCAGCGAGAACCGTTTGCGCCCCATGCCATCGAAAAGCAGACGCGCCGCACGAACTTGGCAGTCCGGCGCTTGCCGCGAAGCGTTCGCCACGCCGCCGAAACGCAAGCGCCTCGCCCAATCGAGCAGGTGACGCGCCGATCCGCACACGCCGCGGCGGCGATTGCCGTGCGGGGTTTGTCTTTTTAACTAATCTATGATTTTTCCCCGGTCCATCCTCCATCCAATTTCGCTCCCACACGCGAGGGTGACTCGACACGCGAAGCAACCGCCATCCGAACCAATCAATCTCCATCTTCCATCGTGCCGCACCCTTCCGTTGAGGCACCGCTAATCCACAACCCCTGAAAAAGGCACTCCGGCGGACGATTCGCCAACCAACGCATCCTCCGCCGCCATTATGGCACAACTTCCATTTGCTGACCTGCTCTCCTTCTTCGCGAGCCACAAGAAGTACCTCATCTCCGGGCATATCCGCCCCGACGGCGATTCCATCGGCTCGGCGGTGGCGCTGTGCAGCCTGCTCAACCGCCACGGACACGAAGCGTTCTACCCGATTGACGCGAGCAAGGCCGGTGCGCCCGCATTTCTGCTCGAAGGTGCCGCCGCAGTTCCATTCGACCAGATTCCCGACTTCGACGCCGTGGTTTGCGTCGACTGCGCCTCGGCGGACCGTTTGGATCCGCGCCTCCAAGGGTTGGTCGCCGGCAAGCCGGTTGCGTGTCTCGACCACCACCATACCAACACGGCTTTCGGCACGGTCAACTGCATCGACCCCGAGGCCTCCTCGACCGGCGAACTGGTTTGCCGCTTGGTGGAGGCGGCGGGATGGACTTTGAACCGGTCCGAGGCGGAGGCACTTTGGGTCTCGATTGTGACAGACTCGGGACGTTTCGCCTATGAGTTGACTTCGCCGGAGACCTTGCGCATCGCCGCCCACCTCAAAGCCTTGGGCGTGCGGTCGCAGGAGATCAACGACCGCCTCTACTGCAGCTTCACCCGGCAGGCGCTGGAACTCAAGCGCCGGGCGTTCAACACCCTTGAAGTCTCCCCCGACGGCAGAGTGGCAAGCGTCTGCCTTTCGGCAACCGATTTCCTTGAGTCCGGCGCAGGCAAATCCGACGCCGAAGATGTCATCGAGATTCCCCGGTCGGTTGCGGGAAGCGTCATCGCGCTCTACCTCTACCAGACACCGGAACGCCCCGAAGTGACCCGCTTGTCCATTCGGACGCGCGCCCCGCTCGATGCTACGCGCCTGGCCGTCGCGTATGGCGGCGGGGGCCATCTGCGTGCCGCCGGATGCGACATCAATCTACCGCTGGAGGCGGCGAAAAAGGCCGTTTTGGAGCAGATTTCGCGCCTCTATCCGCCATCCGGGAACGAAGCCGCCCCCGCGCCCGGCAAATAGGCTTGACCCCGGCGGACAGCGTGGTAGAATAAGGAACCGTTGAGTTCGACTACACAGGAGACTACTGTTATGGCCCGTTTTACTCTGCCTCGCGACATCTACCACGGAAAGGGCTCTCTGGAGACCCTCAAAACCTTGACCGGCAAGCGCGCGGTCATTTGCGTCGGCGGCGGCTCCATGAAGCGCGGAGGTTTTCTCCAGAGGGCGGAAGCCTATCTGAAGGAGGCCGGCTTCGAAGTCCGCCTGATTGAAGGAATCGAGAGCGATCCTTCCGTCGAAACGGTCATGAAGGGCGCCGCCGTCATGAGCGACTTCCAGCCCGACTGGATCATCGCGATGGGAGGCGGTTCGCCGATTGATGCCGCCAAGGCGATGTGGATCAAGTACGAACATCCGGAGTGCAGTTTCGAGGATATGTGCAAGGTCTTCGGCTTGCCGAAGTTGCGCACGAAGGCCAAGTTCTGCGCCATCTCCTCGACTTCCGGGACGGCGACCGAAGTGACCGCATTCTCCATTATCACGGACTACGCCAAGGGCATCAAGTTCCCGATTGCCGACTTCGAGATTACCCCCGATGTCGCCATTGTCGACCCGGATTTGACCCTCACCATGCCGCAGAAACTCTGCGCGCATACGGGCATGGACGCCTTGACGCACGACTTGGAGGCCTATGTGGCGGTGGCTCGCTCGCCCTACTCCGATGCGTTGGCGTTGCACTCGATGGCGATGATTCGCGACTCGCTGGTCAAGAGTTATCACGGCGACGCAGATGCCCGGGCGCAGATGCACGACGCGCAATGCCTGGCGGGCATGAGTTTCTCGAACGCCCTGCTGGGCATTGTCCACTCGCTGGCGCACAAGACGGGCGCGGCGTTCCAGGGCGGGCACATTATCCACGGTGCCGCCAATGCGATGTATCTGCCGAAGGTGATTCGCTTCAATGCGCAGGTCGATTGGGCGGCGGAGCGGTACGCCTTTTGCGCCCGGCGGCTGGGGCTGGCGGGTGCGGAATGCTCGCAGGATGCCCAAATCGCCGCGCTCATCGCCTGGTGCCGGAAGCTCAATGACGAACTGAACATTCCTCACTGCATCAAGGACTACGCGGCCAATGGTCTGCCCGGCGGCGGCATGGTCTCGCAGGAGGAGTTTGACGCGAAAGCCGCGCAAATTGCTGTCAACGCCGTGGGCGACGCCTGCACGGGCTGCAACCCGCGCCAGACCGACGCGAAGTTGATGGAGCAGGTGTTGCGCTGCTGCTGGGACGACTCCGAGGTCGACTTCTAAATCCAAGCGATTCCAACCAATCATCAGCGGCAGGGGCTACCCAAGTCCCTGCCGCTTTCTTGTTTCCGATTTCCCTCTAAAGGTGTCCAACTGTGCCCCATGAAGCAATCCGAAAGTGTGTCAGAGACACTGCTCTGTTTCATCTGCGACACTTTCCACCCCTTTTGGGTGCCGAAAAGGCATTGGCACGGGAGTTGCGGATAATGTGGCGTGTTGCATGAGCAGCACGGAAACGAGGATTCATTTTATGGGCAAGATTCTAGGTATCGACTTGGGCACGACCAACTCCTGCATGGCCGTTATGGAAGGCGGAGAGCCCGTCGTCATCCCCAACGCAGAGGGCCTTCGCACCACGCCGTCGATTGTCGCTTTCGCCAAAAGCGGCGAGCGGCTTGTCGGGCAGGCCGCCAAGCGCCAGGCCGTGACCAACCCTAAACAGACCATTTATTCCGTCAAGCGCTTCATGGGGCGCAAGTACGACGAGATGCTTAGCGAAATCGCGATGGTTCCCTACGAAGTCGTCAAGGCCCCCAACGGCGACGCGCACATCAAGGTCGGCGACAAGACCTACTCGCCACCCGAGATTTCCGCCATGGTCCTTCAGAAGATGAAGGCCGACGCCGAAGCCTTCGTCGGCGAACCCATCACCCAGGCCGTCATCACCGTCCCGGCCTACTTCAACGACTCCCAGCGTCAGGCCACCAAGGACGCCGGTCGCATCGCCGGGCTCGAAGTCCTGCGCATCATCAACGAACCCACCGCAGCCTCCCTCGCCTATGGGCTCGACAAGAAGAAAGACGAGAAGATTGCCGTCTATGACTTTGGTGGCGGCACCTTCGATATCTCCGTGCTCGACATCGGCGACGGCGTCTTCGAGGTCAAGGCCACCAATGGCGACACCCACCTCGGCGGCGACGACCTCGACCAGGCCATTATGAACTGGCTCATCGAAGAGTTCAAGCGTGAGAACAGCATCGACCTCTCCCAGGACACCATGGCCCTCCAGCGTCTCAAAGAGGCTGCCGAGAAGGCTAAGTGCGAACTCTCCTCCTCCCAGACCTCCGAAATCAACCTCCCCTTCATCACCGCAGACGCCACCGGGCCCAAGCACCTCACCGTCACCCTCACCCGAGCCAAACTCGAACAACTCGTCGACCCGCTCGTCGAACGGACGGCCGGCCCCTGCCGCAACTGCATGAAGGACGCAGGCCTCTCCACCGTCGACGAGGTCGTCCTCGTCGGTGGCCAGACCCGTATGCCCATGCTGCAGGAACAGGCCAAGAAACTCTTCGGCAAAGAGCCCCACAAGGGCGTCAATCCCGATGAAGTCGTCGCCATCGGCGCGGCCATCCAGGGCGGCATCCTCAAGGGCGAAGTCAAAGACGTGCTGCTGCTGGATGTCACCCCCCTGACGCTCGGCATCGAGACCCTCGGCGGCATCTCCACGCCCCTGATTGAGCGCAACACCACCATCCCCTGCAAAAAGTCCGAAGTCTTCTCCACCGCCGCAGACAACCAGCCCGGCGTCGAAATCGTCGTCCTCCAGGGCGAACGCAAGATGGCCGCCGACAACAAGCGTATCGGCATCTTCAAGCTGGACGGCATTCCGCCCGCTCCGCGCGGCGTTCCGCAGATTGAGGTCACCTTCGACCTCGACGCCAACGGCATCCTCAATGTCACCGCCAAAGACCTCGGCACCGGCAAGGAGCAGAAAATCACCATCACCGCCTCCAGCGGTCTCTCCAAGGAGGAGGTCGAGCGTATGCGCAAGGACGCCGAAGCCCACGCCTCCGAGGATGCCGCCAAGCGCGAAGCCGTCGAAGTCCGCAACCAAGGTGAGCAGATGGCGTACCAGGCCGAGAAGCTCCTCAAGGAAAATGGCGACAAGATTCCTGCCGACCAGAAGGCTCCCGTCGAGAACGCCATCAAGGAGCTTCGCGACGCGCTCAAGGCCGACAAGACGGACGAGATCAAGGCCAAACTGCAGGCTCTGACCACCGTCATCCAGACCGCCTCGCAGGGGATGTACCAACAGGCCGGTGCCGCCAATCCCAACGCCCAGCAGCAGACGCCTCCAAAGGACGATTCCGCCAAGGGCAAGGGCGACGACGGTGTCGTGGATGCCGAAGTCATCAACTGATTCATTCTCTCCAGCGGCGCTCCACCGCGGGCACCGCTCCTTCTCAAACCAGCCAACCTTCTTAAAGGATACAACAACCTATGGCAACCAAAATCAAACCTCTCGGCGCGCGCGTGCTCGTCGAACCGATTGAAGAGAAAGAAGTCACCAAGGGCGGCATCATCATTCCCGACACCGCCAAGGAGAAACCGATGCAGGGCAAGGTCATTGCCGTGGGCGTCAAGCGCGACGACGATGGCAAGGAACTCGCCTTTGATGTCAAGGTCGGCGACACCGTGCTGCTTCCGAAGTACGGCGGCACCGAGGTCAAGATCAACGACAAGGAGTACCAGCTCGTCCGCGAAGAGGATCTGCTGGGCGTCCTCTGCTAGTTCCCCGATTCCACAACGAAAGGTTTACTGATTATGGCAGCAAAACAGCTCAAGTACGAGGCGGAAGCCCGCCAGGCTATTCTCAACGGCGTGACCAAGCTTGCCCGCGCGGTCGCGACTACGCTCGGGCCGTCCGGGCGCAATGTCATCCTGGACAAGAAGTTCGGCTCCCCGCAGATTACCAAGGACGGCGTGAGTGTCGCGAAGGAGATTGAACTCCCCGATCCTTTCGAGAACATGGGCGCGCAGATGGTGCGCGAGGTCGCCAGCAAGACGAACGATGTCGCGGGCGACGGCACCACGACGGCGACCATTATGGCCGAATCGATCTACCGTGAGGGACTCAAGAACATCACTGCCGGTGCCAATCCCCAGGCCCTGAAGCGGGGCATTGACAAGGCGACTGTCGCTGTGGTCGAGGCCATTGCCAAGCAGGCGAAGAAGGTCAAGGACCCTGCCGAGATTGCCCAGGTCGCGACTATCTCCGCCAATGGTGAGGCCGAAATCGGCAACATCATCGCGGAGGCGATGGACAAGGTCGGCAACAATGGCACGATCACGGTCGAAGAGGCCAAGACCATTGAGACGTCGCTTGATGTGGTCGAGGGGATGCAGTTCGACAAGGGTTATCTCTCGCCCTATTTCGTGACGAATCCTGAGTCGATGGAGTGCGTGCTGGAGAATCCCTATGTGCTCATCTACGAGAAGAAGGTCTCCAGCCTGAACGACCTGCTTCCGCTGTTGCAGGGTGTCGCGAAGACCGGCAAGCCGTTGCTGATTATCGCCGAGGATGTCGAGGGCGAGGCGCTGGCGACTTTGGTCGTCAACAAGTTGCGCGGCACCCTGAACATCGCTGCGGTGAAGGCGCCCGGTTTCGGTGACCGCCGCAAAGCGATGCTTGAGGACATTGCCATCCTGACGGGCGGCAAGATGATTTCCGAGGACATCGGCGTCAAGCTCGAGAATGTCAAGGTCGAAGACCTCGGCAAGGCCAAGCGCATCACCATCGACAAGGAGAGCACCACCATTGTCGAGGGCGCCGGCAAGAGTTCGGACATCCAGGCTCGCGTGGGCCAGATCAAGAAGCAGATTGAGGACACCACCTCCGACTACGACCGCGAGAAGCTCCAGGAGCGCCTCGCCAAGCTCGCCGGCGGCGTGGCCGTCATCAAGGTCGGTGCCGCCACCGAAGCGGCGATGAAGGAGAAGAAGGATCGCGTCGACGACGCCCTCCACGCCACCCGCGCGGCGGTCGAGGAAGGCATCGTTCCCGGCGGCGGTGTCGCCTTCATCCGCTGCCAGGCCGCCATCGACAAGCTCGAACTCGCGGGCGAAGAGCGCGTGGGCGCGGACATCGTCCGCCGCTCGCTCGAAATGCCTCTGCGCCAACTCGTCTCCAACGCCGGTCTTGAAGCCGCGCTGGTCGTCGAGAATGTCAAGAACGCCAAGGGCGCCAACGGCTACAATGTCGCGACCGGTGCCTACACCGACCTCGTGAAGGCTGGCGTGCTCGACCCGGCGAAGGTCACCCGCACCGCCCTGCAGAATGCCGCCTCCATCGCGGGTCTGCTCCTGACGACCGAGTGCATGGTCACCGAGATTCCCGAGAAGAAGGAAGCTCCGATGCCCGGCGCCGGTGGCATGGGCGACATGGGGATGTAAGCCTCCCCGCACGGCTTTAGCCTGACAAGAAGGCCGCTCCGAAAGGGGCGGCCTTTTTGTTTGCCCGCGCGAACCAAGGTCAAGAAAGATAGGCAGATTTCCGAGCACCCCTGTTCACGACCGGCCCCCGTCCGTACCAACCTCTCAAATGCAAAGGTTGTAAACAAAGCCCCCACAAGATACCAACCCTTTTCCCTCGCG
>JBJFGP010000130.1:0-15127 GCA_051892815.1 Kiritimatiellia bacterium
CCTGCGACACTTCACCCCCCCCGCCCACAACATCCACCTGATCCGCCGGCACGATAACCTTCAGCGAAGTCGTACGCTGCGCACCCGCCAGGCAAAAAAGCGAATACGGCTGAGCCCAGACCAACCGATCGACCGTCGTGTCTCCCCCCCACATCATCAACTCGCACCAGCCCGAGAACCGCAGACTCTTTATGGCACGAGCCGCACAACTGTTCTCCAATGCCCCATTGACCACCTCGACCTCCAACCCCTCCAGCGAATCCGTAGAATCGACCCCCAGCGCCAACAACCCCAGCCGACGCAAAACAACCCTCGACGGCCTTCCCCCCTGAACCTTCTTCCCCCCCGCATAAGCGCAATAAGTCGGCTCCCCCCAATTTCCCAAAATCAGCCCCGCCCGCTCGCAAAAGAGCTCCCCACCTTGCAGATTCGCCCCGCCGCGCACATACAGCGTCGCGCAGTTTCCAACCAGCAAAGACGAATCCCCCTCAAGCCGCAATCCCCTTCCAACCAAATTGCCCACCTCCACGCGAGAATCCGACTCCAGACAGACCTTGGCTGGCTCCTCGCCCCAATTCAGGTTGACACTCTCCGGCTCCTTTGCCGCTCCTCCGCCCGTGCCGAAGCGAATCGTGGTGGTGTTGCTGACATTCGCCCGAAGGCGAAGCGGACCTCCCATACGGATTTCGCGGGAGGAAGAGAGGTCGGAGCACACCGTCAAGGCAGGTTTGACACTCCCTAGAGCCGTGATGGACAAGCCATTCGGGGCATCCAGGTTCTCCGGCACGACAAGCACCGTCGCCTCGGCAAGGCTCCCCGTCACGACGCCATCGACCACACCTCCGTCCCAAAGCGAAACATCGGTATAGAGGTTCGTGGCGCCGCTCTGAAGGGTCAAGACCGCACGGCAGACCGGGGCGAACAGGAAGCAGAGTCCCGCCACCGCCAGTTTCCACCGCTCTGTGCGCATCGAAAGCATACAACTCATTCCTAGGGAATGCTCCGCAATCCCCGATTGGTCTACTCCTCCAGCAAGGAATTGTCCGAATCCGCCGCCGCGTTTCCGCGGAGGGCTCCGGTCTCCTTGCCGTCGACGGCGAGATGCGCACAAAATCCGCCGTCGGCTTGCCTGCCCGCCCAGAACGATTGTTGCACCAGTCAATCCGGCGGGCAAACTACGGGACTATCATCTCATACTTCGCCGCCCGATGCAACCACAAAATCGCGCGAGGGCGGACTATTTTCAGGGGGTAGCCGATTTCATACAAACCAATCTCGCTTCCTACGCTATGAAAAGGGCGCGGCAGCCTTGGGGCAACCGCGCCTTTTCAAAGGCTTTTCGCCCTGGCTACTCGGACCAGGCCTCGGGGAGGCGGATCTTCAGGGTATGGCGGATGTCGCGGCTGGAAGCGGCGATGTCCAAACGGTAGGTTCCGGCCTCGGCGCGGAACTTCCTGGTCTTGACATCGTAGTAGGCCAAATCTCTCGGCGAGAGGCGCAGAACGGCTTGGGCGGTCTGTCCGGCCGGGACGAAGGGCTTGGCGAAGGCCTTGAGTTCGCGCACGGGGCGTTCGACGACGGGCTTGTCTTCGCGGACATAGAGTTGAACGGTCTCTTTGCCGTCGCGGGCGCCGGTATTGGTGACGGGGACGGTGATTTCAAGGCCGCAGCAAGGCATTTCGATTGCGCCGTCTTTCCGAACATCGGGCTTGACGGTCGGCTCACCATAGGCGTAGGTGGTGTAGCTCAGCCCGTAGCCGAAGGGGAACATGGGTTCGATGCCCTTCTTATCGTACCAACGGTAGCCGACAAAGATACCTTCGTTATAGACCACATGGTTGGCTTCATAAGTTCCGACGGTTGCAACCGGCGTGTCCGAAAGTTTCCTAGGCCAAGTGCAGGGGAGTTTGCCCGAGGGGTTGACCTCGCCGAAAAGGACGCGCGCGAGCGGGCGCCCGGCCTCCTGCCCGAGGAAAGGCTGCTGCAGGAGGGTCGCGCAGCGGTCGACCCAGGGGAACTCCATCGGCGAACCGGAATGGTTGATGACCACCGTGTTAGGCAGTTTCCAGGAGAGAATCTTCTCGATAGCCTCATCGTGCCCCTCGGGCAGGAGGAGATTGGGGCGGTCGGCGCCTTCGCACTCCTGCGCCCGGCCGTGCCCGATGGTGGTGCCCGTAAAGATCAAAATGGCGTCGGCCGACTCTGCCGCCTGGCGTACTTGGTCGACCGTCATGCCCCGCTCGGATGGCAGCAACCAGCCGAAGCGGCAATGGCGGCTCGGCGACTTCGGATTGCTGGCGTATTCGACGACGACCTCGTAGCGACGATCCTTTTCGAAGGCACAGTCGGCGGAAATCGAAGCCGCCTTGCCATCCAAAGATTCGGCTACAACCCGACCGTCGAGCAGCAACCGGCAGCGCGCCCCCTTGTCGACCGAGACGCCCAAGAGCGCCTTGCCGGACTCGGCGGCGATGAGTTTGGTCGAGAAGCGGGCAGAGAAGGTTTCCGGGGCGATGCCGGCAACGGGCTGGTTGTTGTTCCACTTGAGTTCAAGGCTGCGGGCAAAGCCTTGTGCGGCGGGATTGCCGTTAAACGAAGGGTTGGACCAGTAGGCGGCATTCCAGGCGCGCACGGCCATGCCCTGGTTCTTCGCCTGGGTGTCGAAGGTATCGATGAAGCGCTCGGGAACGGGGTTGACGCCTGAGCGCTGGTCAGTAGCAACCAAGGGCGCCCGCACGATTTTGACCTTCTCGCCCAGGTATTCGCGCAACCCCTTGAGCGGAGTAATTTCGTAGAGCGGCTTGCCCTCGGCAGACCAGCCGCCGGAGACCATATCCTTGTCGCAGAGGGTGCCGACCAGCAGCAGGGTCTTGGTCTTTTGGGCGTCAAGCGGCAGGACGCCGGCCTCGTTCTTGAGCAGGACAATGGCTTCTTCGCCGATGGCGCGGGCAATCTGCTGATGGCGGAGGGTGTTGCGTTCGCCCTTGGCGCGGGGACGGTTGGAGAGGAATCCGGTACGGGCCATGACATAGAGGACATGGAGGGCGAGATCGTCGACGACCCTTTCCTCTATTTTACCGTCGCGGACGGCTTGCGCGAGGGGCTGGGTCTTGGCATCGCTGACGAAGCGGCCGGTTTTGGCGACCTGGTTGGCAATGAGCCTGGGGTTGTTGTAGTGGCGAATCTCGGGCCCCTGATCCATCTCGATGTCGGTCCCGGCGAGGGCTGCGGGAATGGTCGAGTGCTGGGCGCCCCAGTCGGTGACGATTAGGCCCTTGAAGCCCCATTCGCCGCGGAGGATGTCGCGCTGGAGGTAGGTGTTTTCGGAGCAGAAGGTGCCGCGGAAACGGTTGTAGGCGTTCATCACGCTCAGGCAGCCGGCTTCCTGGACGGCGGCGCGGAAGGCGGGCAGGTAGATTTCGCGCAAGGTGCGTTCGTCGACCTCGGTGTCGACCGCATTGCGGTTCCATTCCTGGTTGTTGACGGCGAAATGTTTCACGGTGGCGGCGACATCGAACTTTTGAATGGCGCGAATCATCGGAACGACCATTTTGGCGGCGAGGGCGGGATCCTCGGTCATATACTCCCAGTTGCGGCCGCAGAGGGGCGAACGCATAATGTTGACGCCGGGGCCGAGAATCTGATCCTTGCCGCGCTCGCGCAGTTCGGAGCCGAGCACTTCCCCGTGCAGGGCGGCCAGGTCGGTATTCCAGGTCGCGCCCAAAGCCGAGCAGGTGGGCAGGACGGTGGAATGGTCGTTCGTCCCGCAATAGGCCCATGACCAGCGGCTCATGTCGGCGCGCACGGTGTGGGAGTTGTCGGAAAAGGTCCACTCTTTCGTGATGCCCAGACGCGGAATGGCGGACACCGTCATCGTCCCGCTACCCGAAAGAAGCAGCACCTTCTCTTCCAGCGTCATCTTCGAAAGAAAGGCTCTAGCCTCCGCAAGGGCGGCCGCATCGGCGGAGGCGCACTTGGCACCACACGGGTCCGCGGCCAGCAACACCCCGGCCAAACAGGCGGCAACGGCCGCGACAAACGGGAACTTCATATCGACTCCTTTTCCTTATTTCGGCAAATCTAAACCGTGCCAAGATGATAGCAGATTCCGCCGCCGAATTCAATTCCGCCCATCCGCCATCCACGGAAAATCGACCGCCCCCTCTTGCGCGGCGGCAGATAGGCACCACTCGCCCCTAAAGCTGCCCACAACCGCCTCCGAACCGTACCAACCCCTCGCCCCCAAACCAACGTACCACACGCCCCCCTAAAATGCCAACCGCCCCGCCACCGACCAATCGGCCGACAGCAGGGCGGGCAGTGCACCGCAGAGAACGGCAGGCGGCTAGCGGACGCGTTCGAAATAGGGCAGGCGCGAGAGCGGCGTCTTGACCGAAACCGTCGCCGGCCCCGAATAGACCGTGCCATCGTCGGCGCGCCACTTTCCGGGCGGAATCGTCACAGCACGATCCACCGCGCCCTTCACCGTCTGCGGCGCAACCAGCAAATCATCCCCCATCAAAAACTGGTCGGTCACCTGCTCCCAGCCGTGCCCCGGGAACTGGTACTCCATCGAACGAACCATCGGCTCTCCACTTTTCGCCGAGGCCTTCGCCACGGACAGGATATAGGGCGTGAACTTCATACGCAGGCTCGCCGCGAAACGCACCGCATCCAGGTATTCCCCCTTGAGCATCCGCCACGGGGCGGCCGAGAATTGCATCATTGCCGTCAAGGCGTGGACCTGGGCGGAACGCACGAACAGTTCCGGGTCGTACGGCGTCGGCGCGTCGGGAGCAAACGCCAACCACGACCCGCTCCCTATCATGTCGGGGCAGACGAACGGGTAGCCCATCAGCCCGGACTGGAGAATGTCCGGCACCAGTTGCTGCACCGCCGCCCAGGTGTGGTCTTTGTCGCAAAGGCGCAGGACGATGGGTTCGCCCGCGTGGCGGTAGCAGGCGCGATATTCGTTCAGAGGAAACTGCAACCCGATGGCGGCGTAAGCCTCGCACAGGTCGTAGGGGTCGGCAGGTTTGTGGGTGAGATAGGGCTTGGAGTACTGGTGGATGTCGCCCGCGTCGAGCTTGAATCCGTCGACACCAAAGTCGGTCTGGAGCCGCTTGAGTTGGCGGGCGAACCAAGCCGCGCCGAGGGGGTGGGTAAAGTCGATGTCGGCGCTCTTTCCATTCCACCAGCGCACGGCTTTGGGGTCATCCTTTGACTGGCAAATCAAGCCGCCCGCGGGAACGCGCTTGCCTGCGTCGAGCATGCCGAAAGCCATTTCCCGGTAGCCTGGGGAGTCCATGGAGACGAAGGGGCAGACCCACAGCATGACCTTGAATCCGAGGCTATGGAGTTCGTCGATCATGGCCTTGGGATTGGGGAAGCGGCGGGGGTCGAACTCCCAGATTCCATAGCCGTACTGCCAGGTGTCGTCTATCATCAGGACGCCGCCTTTGGGGAAGCCGTTGGCGGCGACGGCGTGTGCGTAGGCGAGGATATCCTTCTGGTTCTGGTTGTAGGTTAGTTCGACCCAGGTGTTCCACTGGGGCTTTTCGAAGAGGGCCAAATCGGGCAATCTGCCGCTTGAGGGGAAGTGCGCCTTGGCGGCGGCAAGGAAGGCTTCCCGGAGGGTCTTGCCACTCTGCTTGAGTTCGATTGGGGCGTCGCCTTCGAGGGTCATCGTGCCATTCTTGAGGCTCACCGAGAAGGCTTTCTCGCTCCAAATGGTGCGGCCTTTGGTGGAGACGAGGAAGGGCACGGCGCCGTTGGAGTAGTTGTCGCGGCGGATGTCGAAGAAGACCGTGCCGCTCTTCAATCCGTACGGCGCCTGGCGGCCGAAAGTGGTCGCCCCGCCATGCCAGCCTTCGCCGGGAAGAAGTTGGACTTTCAGGGTGGAGCCGCCCGTGCAGACGGTCGCGAAGAGGGCGGCGGCGAAGAATGTCTCGGTCAAAAAGGTACGCATCTGTCTCTCTCTTTCATTAGTACCGGTGGCCCCCATTCGTGCCTTCGAACCGGGTCGATTCCTGCGTACGAACCGGGGGCGGACCAGCCAATCAATCGGTCTCTATCGCTGAAACTCCCTCGGGTCGACCGGTGTCAAATCCAGTTCGGGTTTCCACTTGGGCGAGCGGGAGTAAAAGGCCAGCGCGTTCTCCCGCGCCAGCAAGCGAATGGTCTCGGGGGAATGCCCCTCCGCCTCCAGGTGGCGCAACGTCTTGGGCAGGCTCAATGGGTCGGAAATGCCCCAGTCCGCACTGCCGTTGACGATGGTTCGTTCGGCTCCGAAGCGGCGAATCAGGTCTGAGACCCGCTGCGGCGTCAACTTGGAAATGGGGTAGACGGTCATGCCGACATAGCACCCGGTCTCTTTCGAGAGCGCGAGCGTCTCCTCGGTATTGTGGTCGATCTCGACAAGGTCTGGATCCATCCCCATCTCGCGCACAATCGCGCAGATTCGCTTGACTCCCTCAAGCTTGTTGATATGCGGCGTATGGACGATGACCGGCATACGACGCTCCTTGGCGATGGCCAACTGCCGGACGAAGGCGCGCTCTTCCGCCGGGGTGATGTTGTTGAAACCAATCTCCCCGAGTGCCACGCACCTCGGGTGGTCCAGATAGGCGCCCAGCCCGTCGATGACCTCCTTGGCAAGCCCCTCGTCCTCGCACTCCTTGGGGTTGAGCGAGACCGCACACCAGTGGTCGATTCCAAACCGCCGCGCGCGCACCGTCTCGAACTCCAGGATGAGCTGGAAGTAGTCGAAAAAAGTCCCCGCGTAGCGACGGTTGCACCCCATCCAGAACGACGGCTCGACGCACGCCCGAATACCCGCGCCATACATCGCCTGGTAATCGTCCGTCGTGCGCGAGTACATATGAATGTGCGGCTCGACTACGAACGACATGCTCAGTCTCCTTACTAGGATTCGGGATGGAAGATGCCCGAGAACGGGTCACCTTCCTAAGCACCTTACGCCTGCTTGGACGCGTCCCCGTCCTTGGGCTGGTCGGCAGAGAGCAACTCCTTGGCCTTCTCGGCCCCCAGGCGCTCGCCCTCCTCTTTCCCGCGCTTGAACTCGGACATCGACTTGCCGACGCTTCGGGCCAGTTCCGGGAGCTTCTTCGCCCCGAAAAGCAGCACAATCACGGCCAGCACCAGCAGCATCTCAGGGCCGCTGAAGTTCTGGAGGAATCCCATGGGCATCGTCATACTCGTTCCTTTCCTTGGTTATCGGCCATACCTGGCCATGGCGCGACGGGCTTCCTTGTCGGCCTCGCGCCGCTTGATTGTTTCACGCTTGTCCGCGTCCGCCTTTCCCCGGCAGACGGCGACTTCGACTTTGACCTTTCCCTTCGGCGAACGGTAGAGGCGCAAGGGAATGAGCGTGAGCCCCTTCTGCTCGCTCTGCCCCTTGAGCTTGAGTATCTCCCGCCGGTGCATCAACAGGCGACGCGGGCGGCGGGGGTCGTGGTTGAACCGGTTGCCGAACTCGTAAGGGGGGATGTTCGCCTGCAGCAGCCAGAGTTGACCGTCGGGCTCCACCCGCACATAGGCGCCCTGAAGAGAGGCCTGCGCGGAGCAGACGACTTTGATCTCGGTGCCGACCAGTTCGATGCCGGCCTCGTACTTCTCCAGCACGAAATAGTCGTGCAACGCTTTGCGGTTGGACGCAAGCGCCGACGGGTTGACCGCGCGCTTATCGGTACGGGGCGACATGGCCGCGCGCTAGTTCGCCTGGTGGTGGCTCCAGCGGGTCTGCGCCTGCTCGGCACGGGCAATCGCCTCAAGGTCGACCTGCGCCGTGAGTTTGCCCTCGGCAATCTCCCTCAAGGCAATGTCCGCCTTGTCCTCGTCGGCGGAAAGCGGCTTGAGCAGAGGCCTCTCCCCGGCGATAAGCTGGGCGACGCGCTTGGAAACCATATTCACCAGCATGGGAATGCACTGCACCTTGGCGTGCGCCTTCTCTATCAACTCTACATTCACGGTTGTTGCTACCTCTGGTTGTCGGTTGTGCCTACCTGCGGATGGCGGAGGTGCGAACCTCCAGACCTGAAAGATGGATACCTATTCCCCCGGACGCCAAACTTCCGCCGCGTGGACGGGTTTGGTGTACTTCTGAAGCGGCTTGGGCGGCGGCTGAGGGCGGTACGGCGCCGGAATCGGCTCGTCGTCTTCGGGGCGAACCTCCTTGGGGGCGGGCGCCTTCACCGGAGCCTCAGCCTTGGACTCAGCCTTCACCTCGGGCTCGGAGGAAACGGACTGGGCAGAATCGGCCGACACCGACGGAACCGGTTCAGACGGCGCCGGCGCGGAAGCCTCGGCGGGCGGCTCCTGGTTAGGACGCGGTTCCCCGGACGCCTGGCGGCGCGAACGGCCCTCGCGGCGCGGTTCGGGCGGCAGAGGCACGACCAACTCGTCCTCCGGCATCGAACACTTCAGCGGCTCGTTGATATACTTCTCAATGTCGGGTATGATGAACGACTCGTTCTCGTCGGCAAACGAAATCGCCGTACCCTTCTGCCCCGCGCGCCCCGTCCGGCCGATGCGGTGGACATAATCCTCGGCCTCGTACGGGAAATCAAAGTTGACCACAAAACCAATGTCGTCAACATGGATGCCGCGTCCCGCCACATCCGTCGCCACCACCGTCAGAACCTTCCCTGCACGGAAATCCTCCAGCACCCGCAGACGCCGATCCTGACTCACATCCCCCGAGAGCATCGCGCACGAAAGCCCGTACCGCCGCAACTTCTCCGTCAGATACTCCGTCGTACTCTTCCGGTTGCAGAAAACAATGATTCGAACCCCCGGATTGCGCTTGATCAGGTTGAACAGAATGCAGAACTTCTCCTCCGCCCGCACAATGTAGACCACCTGGCGCACCGTATCCGTCGTGACACTTTCAGGCTCCACCTCAATCTTCACCGGGTCAACCATCCACTGTCCCGCCAAGTTCAGCACATCATCCGTCAGCGTCGCCGAAAACAGCATCGTCGAACGCTTCTCCTTCGCCGGCAGACGCCGCACCACCGCCTTCACATCAGGGATGAACCCCATGTCCAGCATACGATCCGCCTCGTCAATCACCAGCGTATCCACACGAGACAAATCCAACACGCTCCGGCGGCAGAAATCAAGCAGCCGCCCCGGCGTCGCAACCAGCAAATCCAGCGGCGCCGTCGACACCTCCTCCCGCTGACGCTCGTAATCCATCCCCCCATAGACCGCCAGCGAACGAATCCCCCCGCAATACTTCCCCAACGCCTCCGCATCCTTGCAAATCTGAATCACCAGTTCCCGCGTCGGAGCCAAAATCAACGCACGCGGCGCCCCCACCGCATTGCGCCCCTCCGGATTGCGCAAATACCGCGTCAACACCGCAATCAAGAAAGCCGCCGTCTTCCCAGTACCCGTTTGAGCCCGCCCCGTCACATTCTTCCCCTCCAGCGCATGCCGCAAACTCAACGCCTGAATCGGCGTACAATACTCAAACCCCAAATCGGCCACCGCATGGAGAATCTCCCCCGGCAGACCCAAATCCCCGAAACGCACCTTTCCCTCCACCTCCGGCACCTGATACGAAGCCGGATCCCAATTGCGGTGAGCCTCCTGGTTGCGCGCCACCTCCTCAGGCGAAAGCGCACCACCCGGACGCGCCGAACCCTTGCTGTTTGCCCCGTGCGGAGCCTTCTTCCGGGCCGGTCGCGCGACAGCCGCCGTCCCGTGTTTAATGGGCGACTGGACTGCGCGGGAACCAGCCCCCTGCCGTCCGTCGCGGGCAGGTGCCGGACGGTTTCGGCGGTCGGCCCCCTGTCCCGACCTGCCCGGGCGGGCGGTGGAATCGTTGCTGCGCCGCGAGTCCTTTCCTGGACGCTCGCCGGAGCGGCGGTTCTTGCGGTTGGAGCCGGGGCGCGCAGACTTGTCGGACCGCTGGGAAGGCGCCTGTTTCGGCTGGCTCTTGCCACCGGTGAAGAATGCCGCCACCTTCTTGAAGAGGGAAATGGGCATAAGATGGAGAATCCGTAAATACGGCAAAAACGAATGTCCTTCCGGGCCACTCGTCCTGCCGTGACAGAGATATCGCGAGACGCCCTTGTTCCATTCCGGCGCACACGGGAGTGCGCACCGGAACGGGGGCGCACAAATTAGCGCTTGGAGAACTGGAAGCGCTTGCGGGCACCGGGCTGACCGGCTTTTTTGCGCTCTTTCATGCGGGAGTCGCGGGTCAGGCAACCGGCCTTCTTGAGGACTTCGCGCAAGGCGGAATCCATCGCGACGAGCGCGCGGGAGATGCCGTGGCGAATGGCTCCGGCCTGGCCGGAGATACCGCCGCCGTTGGCGTTGACCTTGATATCGAGCTTGCCGCCGAGGGCAACGAGTTCGAGGGGCTGGAGCAGGTAGTTGCGAAGGGCCTCGCTGGGGACGTACTCTTCGAGTTTGCGGCCGTTGACTTCGCACACGCCGGTGCCGTTGAAGAGGCGGACGCGTGCGACGGCGGTTTTCCGGCGACCGGTGCCGGCTGCGATTTCTTTCGACATGGTGCTTACTTTCCGGAAGGGGTTAGAGGCTCAAGGGTTCGGGCTTCTGGGCGGCGTGGGTATGCTGGTCGCCGGGGAAGACGCGCAGGCGGGTCATCATCTTGCGTGCGATGTTGTTCTTGGGGAGCATGCCCCAGACGGCTTCGCTGATGATGGTTTCGGGGTGGCGTTCGCGCATGCGCTCGACGCTGTAGTACTTGTGGCCGCCGCGGTAGCCGGAGTAGGTTTCGTACTTCTTTTGGATTTCTTTCTTGCCGCTGAGTCCGACCTTACGGGCGTTGAGGACGATGACGAAGTCGCCCATATCGACGGAGGGGTCGAAGTCGGGGCGGTTTTTGCCGCGAAGGATGTTGGCGATTGCGACGGCCAGGCGGCCGAGGGGCTTGTCGGTGGCATCGACGACGTGCCACTTCCGGTTGGTGCCGGGGTTCTTGGGAACTGTAGTCTTCATTTTTACCCTGTGATGCAAGGCTTGGCCGAGGGTCTGGCCAGGCCGGTGGTTCGATGACGGGCTACGCTCTGCCGGGGCTTCCGCGACAGGGAGTCTTTGGCGCGCGGGAACCAGCGTGTACCGTGAAAGTGCTTTATGGTAGCATAGGCGGATGGGTTTTGCAAGCGGAATCTCCGGGGCGGGCGACGAAATCGGTAGGAGGCGGGTGGCAAGGAGTGACGGCAGGTTGTGTCAAGGATGGGGAGGCGGAGATGGGGTGGAGCGGGGGCGACGGGTAGGCATCTCTGGGAATGGTGAATGGGCAGCAATCCCATCCAGCGGCGTCCAGAGCGCACTTCGTCCCCATATAAGGTAAAGTGTCGAAGAGGCGGCAAGGCGTTGTCGGGGCAGTTGGTGGCGATTGGTCTTGACTTTTGCCGCGAATTGGGGCAAACTAAACCAACCGTTTACATTCGGCGGTTTCTATCGATGTCGAAAGGATTCTACCATGTCTCGCGTCTATAATTTCAGTGCCGGCCCCGCCGTCATGCCCCTCGAAGTGCTCCAGGAAGCCCAAGCCGATCTCGTCGACTACAAGGGTACGGGAATGTCCATCATGGAGATGTCCCACCGCGGCAAGGACTACGACGCGGTCCACCAAGAGGCGTTGGCCAACATCAAAGAGCTCTGCGGGCTTTCGGACGACTACTCGGTGCTCATCATCCAAGGCGGCGCCAGCCTCCAGTTCGCCATGCTGCCGCTGAACTTCCTCGGCGCAGGGCAGACCGCCGACTATGTCAACTCCGGCGCCTGGGGCGGAAAAGCCATTAAAGAGGCCAAGCTTCTGGGCAATGTCAATGTCGTGGCGGATTGCGCCAAGGACATCCCCACGCGCCAACCCTCCGCCGCCGAGATGAAGTGGACCTCGGGCGCCGTCTACAGCCACATCACCACGAACGAAACCATTTCGGGCGCCCAACTCAAGGAAATCCCCGCCAGCGGCTCGCCCCTTGTCGCCGACATGTCCTCCGACATCCTCTCCTGCCCGCGCGACTACAGCAAGTTTGCCATGTTCTACGCCGGCGCGCAGAAAAACCTCGGGCCTTCGGGCTTCGCGATGGTGGCCATCCGCAAGGACTTCGCCGAGAAAGGTTCCAAGACCCTTCCTACGATGCTCAAGTACTTCACCTTTATCGAGCACAACTCCCTCTACAACACCTGCCCGACCTTCGGCATCTACATGCTCTGCCTCACCACCCGCTGGATGAAAAAGGTCGGTCTTGAGAAACTCTTCGCCCAGAATCGCGAGAAGGCCCGCAAGATTTACGAGGCAATCGACGCGACCGGCTTCTACCGCGGCACCGCCGTCAAGGAATACCGCTCCGACATGAATGTCACTTTCCGCCTCCCGACCGAAGAGTTGGAAGCCGAATTCGTCAAGCAAGCGGCAGCCGAAGGGCTCAAGGGGCTCAAGGGTCACCGCAGCGTCGGAGGTATCCGCGCCTCCATCTACAACGCATTCCCCGTCGAAGGCGTCGACAAGCTGGTCGACTTTATGAAGGCCTTCGAGAAGCGCAACGGCTAACCATCCACCGATGCAAGGGGCGGACGGCTGGTGCCGCCCGCCCTTCTTTTTTTGCCGATGGACAAAGGGGAAATCCGCGACCTGATTCGCCAGAAGCGGCGGGAGGTGGACGAGTCAACCCGCCGCCGCGCGGGGCGGGCGATTGCCGACCACTTATTCGCCGACATTCCGCGCCTGTTGATAGCCGCCCACAGTTGGAATGTCTACCTCTCCTCGCCGAAAGAGGTGCCTACCCGCTACCTCGTCCGCAGGCTCTATGCGGAGGGGAAACTGGTCAGCGTGCCCCGCTGGGATGCCGTCCTGCGCTGCTACGGGCTGAACGCCTTTCCGCCGGGCATGCCCCTTGTCGCGGGGCCGCAAAACATCCCCGAACCGCTCGGACTCCTGCCCGTGCACCCCTGCGACATCGACTGCTTCATCATCCCCGGACTGGCCTTCGACCACCACGGCGGGCGCCTGGGCTACGGGGGCGGACATTACGACCGCATTCTTTCGAAGGTCTCTCCCCGCACCCTGAAAATCGGCATTGGTTTCGACTTCCAACTGCTCGACGAACCTCTTCCGCTGGAGCCGCACGACATCGTCCTGGACTACATTGTCACCGAGCGGCGCACCGTCAACTGCCGCAAGTGCCGCGGCGACGACCAGCCCCACCGTTCCAACCCTGCCACGCCCCCCAATCCTTCGCGCAAGCCCGCCCAATAGGTACCCGAGACCGCTCCCAAAGGGTTGCCACCTTCTCCCCCAAAAGGTTGGTAGCAAACGTCCCCCGAAGATACCCGAGAATCGCCCCGCTACCGCGGCGCCCCGGGCTCCGAAAGGCGCACCGCCAACTGGTACGCCGCCAGCAGACTCTCCACCCGCGCCTTGCCCTTCCAGGCGATGTCGTAAGCCGTTCCGTGGTCGGGCGACGTGCGCACCAGCGGCAGTCCGGCGGTGACATTCACCCCGTAGTCGAACGCCAGCATCTTGAACGGAATCAGCCCCTGGTCGTGGTACATCGCCACCGCACAATCGAACCCCAGCGGCTGGTGCGCAAAGGCCGCATCGGGCACCGCCAACCACACCTCTCCCAACCCCTCTTCACGGGCCCGGGCAATCGCCGGAAGGATGACCTTCTCCTCCTCGTCCCCCATCAAACCGTGCTCGCCCGCGTGGGGATTCAAACCCAAGACCGCCACCCGAGGGTACGCCTTCCCGCAGACCTTTGCCGTCCTCCGAATGGTCTGGAGAAGCCAATCGACCGTCAGGCTCTTGGGCACCTCCGAGAGCGGAATGTGGATCGTCGCGAGCCCCACAGTCAGGTTGGGGCTCCAGAAAATCATAGACGGCTTGGCGCGGTTGGCGCAGCACGACTCAAGGATTTCCGTGTGCGCCGTCAGGGGGCATCCAGCCAAATGAAGCGCCTCCTTGCAAATCGGCGCCGTGACCATCGCGCGGATGCGACCGGCCAGCGCATCTGCCGCCGCCCGGCGCACCGCCCGCTCCGAGACGCGCCCGCCCGCCGCCGTAGCGACGCCCGGGACAAGTTCGCACGCTTCAGGGTACGGGATGTCCACCACGCGAACACTTTCCGGCACACCAGCGCGGCGGAAGACCTCGCGCGAACCGTAGAGCACGCACCCCTCCGCCGGCACGCGCCGCAACAGTTCCGCCACCAATTCGGGGCCAACCCCCGCTGGATCCCCCATCGTCACCCCCACAGGCAAAGGTATCATTCTTTCGCCTCCACAGGTTGCAACCTCTTGAGGTACTTCTCGGCAACCTCCACATTCCCACGGTGCGTAGCAATCCGGGCAAGAGATTGCAACGCTTCGCGCCGGAGCGCAGGCTCCTCCGTCAGCAGTTCAACTCGCAGCAGCGTCCGCTCCGCGCCATCCCAATCCCCCCGACCTTCCTGCAAACGCGCCAGCCTCATCCACGCCTCCGCCGCCAAATGACGGTCGCGAGACTGACGGGCGAATTGAGCCAGTTTGGACTCGTCGCACCCCAGCGACGCCTCCATCAGCTGCGCCCGCGCCCCATACTCAGAACGGGGGAAAAGGCGTCCCAGCCTGCCATAGCAAGCCAACGCCGCATTGGTCTCCGCCAGCCCCAGCAAAAGCCCCCCCGAACGCCACAAGGCTTCAGGCGCACGGAGCGAAGATGCCTGACCAGCCACCCGGCCGTAAAGGTCGATAGCCTGCTCGACCTGCCCGCGCGCCTCCGCCGCCAACGCCAAACGATAGTTCGCCTCCGAAGCAAAGAGCGCCTCCGGCGCAAGCTCGACCGCACGGGCGAAAGCCTGGTTCGCACGGTTCGTTTCATTGGCCTTGAGATAGAGATTTCCTGCCTCGAACCACGCCCCCGCCGCGCGTTGGGAATCCGGCGGAACATGCGCGGCAATGAGTCCGGCGGCTTCCTTCCAAAGGTGCCCGCGCTGGTAAGCATCGACAGCGCGGCGAAGGTTGAGTTCACCCCCAATCGCAAGATAGTCCGCCGCCGCCTGTTGGTACCTCCGCTTCCCTTGGAGCCATTCGGCACGGGCCAAAAGAGCCTCAGGACGGCGGGGGCTTTGCGGCCAGGTTT
>JBJFGP010000131.1:0-3146 GCA_051892815.1 Kiritimatiellia bacterium
CCCCGTGCCGACACTACCTATCCAACTACAGGAGACAGCACCACATGGGCCGCAAAAGTTTCACCTCCGCCAAAGGCAATGCCAACGACTTCGCCGCACTCCTCGACGCCCATTCCGACAACCTCAGGAGCGGATTCAACCCCGGCGAAACCGTCACCGCCACCCTCCTCGGCACACAAGGCGAGTTCCTCCCCTGCAGCGTCGGAGCCAAACAGGAAGCCCTCATCGCCGCCGAAGAACTCACCGAAGACGGCCAGATCAAATACCAGGTCGGCGACACCTTCCAGGCACGCTTCGCCGGCATGAAAGACGGCACCTTCCTCTTCACCACACGCACCGATTCCCGCGCCCCCGTCACAGATGCCGGCCTCCACGACGCCTTCGCCCAGGCCCTCCCCGTCGAAGGAACCGTCCAGAAAGAAATCAACGGCGGCTACGAAGTCACAGTCAACGGCCAGCGCGCCTTCTGCCCCTTCTCCCAAATCGCCCTCTACAAGCAAGAAGGCGCCGAGTACGCCGGCAAAAAGTTCAACTTCCTCATTACCGAATACGGCCACGACGAGCGCGGAACCAACCTCGTCCTGTCCCGCCGCGCACTCCTTGAACGCGAACGAGAAGAACAGACCGCCGCCCTCCTCGACCAGCTCCAGGAAGGCCAAATTCGCTCCGGAACCGTCACCCGAATCGTCGACTTCGGCTGCTTCGTCGACCTCGGCGGAACCGAAGGACTCGTCCCCCTGCGCGAACTCTCCTGGCAGCGCGGGACCAAACCCTCCGATGTCGTCAAAGAAGGCGACCGCGTCGATGTCTGCATCCTCTCCGTCGACCGGGAAACCAAGCGCATCAGCCTCAGCCTGCGCGCCGTCCAAGGCGATCCCTGGGACCAAGTCGTCGAAAAATATCCCGTAGGATCCGTCCTCGAAGTCACCATCACCCGCGTCGAACCCTTCGGCGCATTCGCCCAAATCGTGCCCGGCATCGACGGCTTCCTCTCCACAGGACGCCTCGCCGCCGGTAGGCGCGTCCGCTCCGCACACGAAGTAGCCACCGAAGGCCAGCGCTTGGAAGCCCAGATTGAGGAAATCGACTACTCCAAACGCCGCATCGCGCTCAAGCCCCTGGACCGCAGAATAGCAGCTCTCAAGCCCGGGGAACTCGCCATCGGGACCGAAACCAACGGCATCGTCGAAGGCTACAAGCCCTTCGGCGTCTTCGTCAGATTGAGCGAAGAGAAGACCGGTCTGCTCCATGTCAGCGAGACCGACATTCCCAGGCAAGGCTCCGCTGTCGCCCACCTGGAGCGCCAATTCCCGGCAGGCAGCGAGATTAAAGTTGTGGTCAAATCCCTCGAAGGGAACCGCATCTCCCTGACCCTTCCTTCCAAGTGGGCGCAGCAGCTGGAAGAAGCCCAGGACGACTGGAGAGCCAACCTTCAACCCTCGGGCTCGCTCGGCTCTCTAGGGGATGCGTTCAAGGGTCTCGACCTCTAGGCTGTGCCGGAACCAATCCAGTTCCTAGGCGCCCGTCCGGTCGTTCGCGGGCTACCATTTGCCTCGTTTGAAGCGGTCTGGACGGCGCGGGGACTGCCTTGCGAGGTGGAGCCGAGGTGCTTTGCGGACACTCGGGACGAACTGTATGGATTGATTGCGGAGGTGCCTTTTTCGCGGGGGAATTGGAACCCTGCGCCGCAGGGCACTCGTTGCCATCAAGAGGCGTTCGGGTTGCTGGGAAGGCCTTGTGTGGGCGACTATGTGTTGCGGGCGGTGCCGGGGCGCTATTTGGCGGTCGGGAGGCCTTCTCCGAGGGGCTGGGATGTGTTTCTATTGGGGTCGGCGCATGTTGTGATGACGGTTCGGATGGAGGAATTGTGCGGGCGACTTCCTAGGCATCTCCGGAGCGAGGGGTATGTAGTTTCCATCCGGAGGGATGCTAAGCCTGGGGAGTCTGGGGAGGTTGTGGAGGAGGTGTTTTCCGGGGTTAGTTGGGACGCGCGGATACGGCTGATTTTGGCCGAAAATGGGGGTGCAATCGTGCGGATTGAAGCCTAGAGAAGGGTGCGGGTGGCGAGAAAGTCGACGGTGGTCTGGAGGGCTTGCCGGCGGGCGTTTGGTTGGCCTGGCATGGTCATAAAGAGGTGGACGGAGCCGGGAATTGGGTGGTAGTGGATGTCGGCGCCGGCTTGCTTGATTTTGTCTGCGTAGGTGTGCCCCTGGTCGGCCAGAATGTCGCAAGGGGCGGCGATGAGGAGTACGGGGCAATGGGGGGCGCGGATGGGTTGCTCGACGAGCGGGGAGAGGTCGGGATGGGTCTGGCGGAGGTGCAGGGGTGCGTAGGCTTGGTTGAAGGTTTCCATGAGGGTGGCATCTAGGGATGGGATGGTGGCGAAGTGTTTCCAGGAGGGGCGTTGGTCGGCGATGGCGTGGGTGACGGGGTAGTAGAGGAGGAGGGCGTCGAGGGGTTGGTGGCGTTCGAGTGCGAGGGCGAGGTTGCCGCCGGCGGAGTCGCCTGCTGCGATGAGTTTGCCGCCATACTGCTGGCGGATTTGGCGGGCTGCTTCGAGGATGGTTTGCAGGGGTTTGGGGAAGGGATTTTCGGGTGCGAGGGGGTAGTCGAGTGCGATGACGCGCAGGCCTGTGGCGGTGGCGAGTTGGTGGCAGGCTTGGGCGCAGGTGTGGATGGATCCAATGACCCAGCCGCCGCCGTGGAGGTAGAGGATGGTGCCTTTGGGTGGGGTAGGTCGAGGAGTGTAGACTGCGGCAGGTTGGCCGGCGAGGGTGGTTTGCGCGACTTCGATTTCCGGTGTGGAATCGGGAAGTTTGGCGTCTCGGATGCGGAGGTTGCGCATCAGGCGAAGGAGGTGGAGGTCGCCTTCGAGGGCGCGCTGGATAGCCTTGACTTGGGTCTGCTGGCGCTTGGGGGAAAGGGTGGCGAGGAAGGCTTTGGCTTCGGGCGAGGGTGTAGGCGGCTGGGGGGTCATGGGCGGCTAGCGCGGCGGTCGAAGGCTGTCCAGGCGAGGACGCCGAGGGTGGCTATCAGGGAGAGGAGGTTGGGCCAGGGGGCGCGGCGGCGGGCAAGGCTGAAGGTATGGGTTCCGGGGGGCACGGTGATGGCGCACCACTGTTCGTTGGCCTGCTGAAGGGGTACGG
>JBJFGP010000132.1:0-3115 GCA_051892815.1 Kiritimatiellia bacterium
ACCATTTGTCCCCTTCTCAGCACTCTCGAGCTGCTGCGCAATGGCTGCCGCATCCACGGTCGGTTGAGGCTGGGCATTGCGATTGGGCTGTGTGCGATTACCCAAGAGACGTTGCGGCAGGCGTGTCGTGCCTGTCTGACGACGAACCCCGGGGGTTGTCGAGGATTGCGCCAGGACGCAAACTCCGGCAAGCAAGGAGAAAAGGAGTGGGAATAACTTATTCATGAGAGCCTTCCTGAATGGCGGCTGAAACTCGGTTGGTATTGCCGCGGGCAGTCCGTTGCCGAATGCGGTTCAAGCGATTAGACAAAGAGGTTGCAGTCACCGAGGTTGTTTCGAAGGTAGCATTGGTGGCGGCAGATGTGTTGGATAAGGACTCATCCGTATTTTGGTTTGCTTCCAATTCGTTGCTTGCAACGGCATCAGGCGATGGTTCCGGCGCGTTCTCGTCGCGCATATAGGCGCAATAGAGAGTAAAAGAACCACGGAGGAATCCCGGGGCAGACTGGTGCGGCCGGACATAGAGGTGCCGAACATCAAGCATGACGCCCTCCTTTTCCAAATCGTAGAGGAAGTGCACGAGCGCATCCAACCGTCCATCCCATTCGCGGCATTCAATGGCAAACTCGTAGACCTCTCCGGACTGCTCCTCCCGACCTGCCTGGCGACGCGAAATGTTCAAATGCTGCTTCGAGGCAATGTCGTCCATTATGCTCAGCCAATGGGTATCAACGGCCTTGTCCGGCTTGAAGACCGGCATCAAGGTGCGCAATTCATCATACTGCCTCAGCAAGTCGGGCTTAGCGGCAATCATCTGACGCTCAAACTTCAAGGTGGCTCGCTCGCGTTCAAGTTGCTGGCGGTTGAGGCGGAAGTTGTCCAGTTGACGGCGGCTGAAAAGACCCAATACGCCGAAAGCAATCACAATTGCGGCAACTAGGCGCAACACCCTTTCCCGAGGCGAAGTCTCCTTCATCGATTGGCCTCCTGCGTCCCAGGGAAAACCATATTGAGGTCAAACCGCTGCATACCACCTTTGGCGGCCGATGGACCAGTCAAAGAGACCTCGGTAAAGAGGCGCGTGTCGCTTTGCCCCTTATTGAGAGCCGTGACAGCATCTTTGAACGCATAGACTTTTGACGCCTCCTCCGTCTCGCCCGATAGGCGCACACCATCGTCCCGGCGGTAAGTGAAAGAGGAAAGCGTCACCCCAGCAGGTTGGACAAGCGTAATCTGGCGCAAGAGTTCAATGGCCGATAGGTCCCGGTCCATATAGTTGCGAATCAACTGGACTCGGGCACTCAGATCATTGACCTCGCGATAACTTCCCGCAATGGCCTGGCGCTCTTTTCGAACCTTCCCTAGAAGTATTGAACTGACCATCGGAGTCAGCAAGAGATAGGCGGCGCAAAACAACCAAATAAGACCAGCGACTATGCCTCCGGCGATCAACTGCCTGCGCTGTTTTTTGAGGGTTTCCTGCCTACGCCATTCAGGCGGGGTTAGGTCGATTGCATCCTTTTCGAGGCCTCGAATGGCAACGGCTTGAGCACACGCCTGCATCTCCGGCAAAGGCTCTAGATGAAGCGGGCACTCCAAATCTTCCGCTACGGCAGCAAGGTCTGGTTTGGTCTCAGAGGTGTAAAAGAGAAAGAGGTTCTCGCAGGAACGCTGCCCGGCATTCAGTTCCAAATCGACCAGCGAGAGGGTAAGTTCCCGCAACCAGTCCTCTGGCGTTTCGACTGAGGCGGAAAGCACGCGGATAAAGGATGGAATGCCATCATCGACTGAAAGAAAATCCCACGCATCGCCATCGCGAAGCAGAACCAGTTGACGCCCCGAATTGGGGATAGCCCTGGATGCGCGGATTGCGTGCCACCAGGCCAAAATGGAGAGTTCCAGCCGCTTGGCCCTAAGGCCACATTCCCCCATGGCAGTCCACCAGGATTCGACACTTTCGACTGGCAGGGCAGCGGCCAGCACTCGGGTACTTTCGGCATCTTGCGCTAGCGTCTCCCAGGATATCGCCAACTTTTCAGCGTCGAACGGGGCTAGCTGCTCCATGCGCAATCGGGTCATTGAATCGAGTTCAGTCGAATCCACCGTTGGCAGGGTAAGGATTTGGCAGGTGGTCTGCGCCACTGGGATAGCAATGGAGAGAACGGTATCATCCAATTCCGCCGCAATTTCGCGCAAGGGTGCCGATAGTGGATTGGTCTGATTGGCTTCTTCACCAGGCAAGGAGATGTCCCGAACGGCCGCTTCAAACTTGACAGTGCCACCCCTTGCCTCTTCCTTACGGACGGCAATCAGTTTCCCGGTTGATTGGACTATTGCTATGGACTCTTCGCTAGACATAGGTTCACGGATCCTCCCGGTAGCGGAGGTACCGAAGTTCCTCGTTTTTGGTGGCAACAATCGCCTCTACGCGCCGGACTATCGCCCCTACGCGGCCCTCGATAATCAGCCTGTAGATCGTCGACGAATACCCAAAGTAGGCCAGCGACTCCGACTGGATGCCGGGCACTCTTGAACTGACATCGGCGGATGACTTGAACGAAAAGTCTTCCACGGCGGCAGCCGTCGATGTATCCCGTTCGTGCAACCGGGTCGACCTTGAGGATGCGGAAGAACCGTTGCCTTCGCGTTCGGCTATAATGGCGTCAGCCAAGGATTCGTCCATGCCGGGAACGGCCAAGAGCACATCCTTGGATGCGGCGTTGACATTGACGGAAACGGCCGATTCGCCGTAGACGGTGAAGAGGTCGGCAATGCCTTTGACCATAATCTGCTTGGACGGGGGAGCCTCGGGATTGAGCGCACCTCCGTATAGTATAGCAGAAGTGAAGCCTTTCACAAGTCCTAACTCGCCAACGGTGTCTAAAAGACCATTTTTGGCTTTGTAGGGCGGGTCGAGGCTGAGATAATAATCGTCCTCGGCGCCGGACTTCATGGGGGAACTGTCGGCGTCTACCCAGTCGTTGAAACTGTTGATGAGTTCTGGCCAAAGGTCTTGTGGGATGCCATGGACGGCGAAGATTTGCTCCCAGACGCTGTCGGCGTTGGCGTTGGCCATGGCGTTGATGTTGATGCGGCCGGGGACGGGGATGATTTC
>JBJFGP010000133.1:0-14678 GCA_051892815.1 Kiritimatiellia bacterium
AGACGTCGACGCCGCCGGAGGCATACCCGCCATCCTCGCCCGCATCGCCCAAATCCCGGGACTGCTTGACCTCTCAAGACCCCTTGTCTCCGGCGAAACCCTCGCCGATGTCGTCGCCAAAGCCACCCCATCCAACGACGCCGTCATCCGCACCCTCGACAATCCCTACTCCCAAGACGGCGGCTTGACCATCCTCCGCGGAAACCTTGCCGCCGAAGGCGCAGTAGTCAAGAAAGCCGGCGTCGCCCAATCCATGCTCCGCTTCACCGGGACCGCAGTTTGCTTCGACTCAGAAGAAGAGGCCGGCAAGGGAATCCTGGGCGGCAAAGTCAAGCCGGGCAATGTTGTCGTCATCCGCTACGAAGGCCCCAAGGGCGGCCCCGGCATGCAGGAGATGCTCGCGCCCACTTCCTATATTATGGGGGCAGGCCTTGGTGAGTCCGTCGCCCTGATTACCGATGGACGCTTCTCCGGAGGTACCCACGGCGCCTGCGTAGGCCATGTCTCCCCCGAGGCCGCAGAAGGCGGTCTAATCGGACTGCTTCAAGATGGTGACCGCATCACACTCGATATCCCCGGTCATACCCTGAGTGTCGATCTCACCGATGACGAAATCGCCCGCCGCCGCGCCGCAGCAAAGCCTTGGGCGCCAAGGCAGTTGCACGGCTGGCTCAACCGCTATTCAAGGCTCGTCGGCAACGCTTCCACGGGTGCCAGCCTTGCCTAAGAAGGGATGAAATACGCGCTCCTGCGTTCGGGCGGTCTACTGCTCGCCTTTGCCATCGGCGGACTCCTTCCGGTCCTGTCTGGATGGAGCAATCTTATTCGCCCGCTGCTTGTTTTCATGCTCTTCTCCTCGTGCTTGAAAGTCGAGCCGTCCTGGCATATGTTTCGCCTCTCGCAGGGCGTATCGATTCTATTTGGAGCAGGGCTTGCTTTGCTGGTCTGGTGGCTACTTCTGCCCCTGGACGAACCGCTTGCGCAGGCTGCTTTCTTTGCCGCGATTACCCCTACGGCGACGGCAGCGCCTGTCATTGTGGGTATGATTGGCGGGGATGTGTCCTATGCGGTGGCGACTTTTCTGCTCTCGGGTGTTGGGATTTCTCTACTGCTACCGCTACTGATACCTTTGGTGCTGCATACGGGCGGGGTTCCTGTCCAACTGGTGGGCGATGTGTTCTACCGGATTGGTGGGGTGATGTTCCTTCCTTTGGCGGCGGCGCTGACCTTGCGGCGGCTCTGGCCGGTACGAGCTGAGGCTTTGGCGCGGCGGCTTGGTCCGTGGTCGTTTTTCGCCTGGATTTTCGTCGTGGTGCTGATTACCGCCAATGCCCGAGCCTTTATTGATGCGCTTCCGGAGGTGCCTTGGCCGCGCTTGGGGGCGATTACTGTTGCGGTTGGGGTGATTTGCGCAATCAACTTCCTGGTGGGTTATTTCATTGGCGGTCGCTATCGGCTGGAGTGCAGCCAGTGCCTGGGGCAGAAGAACAACTCTTACACGGTCTATCTGGCGCTTGCTTATGCCAATCCCATTGTCGCTTTGGGACCGACCATCTATGTCTTTTTCCATAATGCCTGGAATGCCATTCAACTCTATCGTCACCACGCAGGAGAATCCCGATGAATGATCCTTTGACTGCCGCTCTTTCGGCCTATGCCTCTGGCGAAATCGACTGGCCTGCGCTCAAGAAAACCTCTGCTGGCTTTGGCATCTATCGCCAGAAGAACGGGCTTTTCATGATGCGTCTTCGCCGCACGGGCGGGTATGCCTCTCTTGAGGATCTTGGCGTCCTTTCGGAACTGATGCGGCGGTGGAATGTGCCGACACTTCATCTCACCACTCGGCAGGACTTTCAGCTTCACGATATTCGTCCGGAGCAGACTGGGGAAATCCTTGCCTATTGCCGCGAGCACGCCTTTCCCTTCCTCGGCGGCGGTGGCGACACGTTCCGCAATGTCTACCTTCAGCCGGGGGCCGATCTCACACCCGATTCGGTCTTTCCGGTACGCCCCTTGGCGGTCGCTTTGGCCCAAGCCTTCCGGGATGTTCCCAAGGCCTATGCCCTCCCGCGCAAACTCAAGATTGCCTTTGCCGACCGCCCTCAAGATGGGGGACTGCTGCTTGCGGCATCGAACGATCTTGGCTTTCTCGCCACCGTCAAAGACGGCCGCCCGGTCTTCCAAGTCTGGGGCGGCGGCGGTCTGGGCGGACGCCCGCGGCTGGGGCTTAAACTCTTCGACGACCTGCCTGCCGAGCACTGCATCCGCCTCGCCGTTGCGTTGACCGAACTCTTCCATGCCAAGGGCAACCGCGAGAACCGCGCCAACGCCCGAATCCGCTTCTTGCGCGACCAACTCGGGGGCGATGACGCCTTTGCGGCCGAACTCAAGGCGCTCTACGCCAGCGTTCAGGCCCCGCTCGCGCCCGCCCCCCAACTTCCCGCTCCAGTTGCTCGAACCTACACCCCCGCCAACCAGTGGCAGCAACTCGCCGTCATCCCCGGCCCCACTCCCGACCGCTGCTCCGTCCGTCTTTTCGTCCCCAACGGCAACCTCACAGAGCCCCAACTCACTCGTATCCACCAATGGCTCCAAGAGATAGGCACCCAAGAGATCCAGATATTGCCATCTCAAGACCTCCTTCTTTGCAATCTTTCGGTCGAAGACCTGCCCGCGATACAGGCCTCTTTGCTCAATGACTTCGCCGACATTGATTTGACCGTGCGCTCCTTCGCCGGACATATCGTCACCTGCGTCGGCAATACCGTTTGCATGGCCGGGGCCGGAGACCCAACCCCCACCGCCCAAACCCTCGCCGCCGGCCTCGACCGCCTGCTCCCCGAAGGCTCGCCCGAGAAGGCCCGCTACGCCAAAACTATTCTCACCGACCTGCGCATCTCCGGTTGCCCCAACAGCTGCGCCGCCCACCAGACTGCCCGGTTCGGATTCTTCTGCCGCCTCAAAGACGGTCAGCGCGGCGTCGCCCCCTATACCCCGGCCACCGCCGAACCCCTTTCCCTCGGCACCCTCCAGACCGGCGCCTTCATCCCCGACGAAGCACTCGCCCAGCACATCCTCGATCAACTCGCCCTCCGCCCATGATTGCAGGAGCCTACGCCATCCATCCCGAAGAGTGGGGCGCCATCTGCCAAGCCTTGGGCGCCCCCCGATACCGCGGCAGCCAAATCGCCTGCGCACTCTACCGGGACCAGATTCAAGATTGGACCCAGGCCACCACCCTCCCGACCGCCCTCCGCACCCGCCTCGAACAAGATTACCCCATCCAGACACTCCACCAAATCGCCTGCGACGAAGCCGGCGACGGAGTCAAAAAGTTCGCCCATCGCTGCCTCGACGGCGAAATCCTTGAGAGCGTCTACATTCCCCAGAACGGCCGCCTTACCCTCTGCATCTCAACCGAAATCGGCTGCAACTTCAAATGCGCCTTCTGCGCCAGCGGACAACTCGGTTGCAAACGCAGACTTAGGGCCGATGAAATCGTTGGACAAGTCCTCGCCGCGTGCCGCCACATGCGCCAGACCGGCCTTCAGACCAAAGACATCACAAGGCCCAACAACATCGTTGTCATGGGCATGGGCGAGCCCTTCGACAACTACGACGAGACCCTCAAAGCCCTCAAAATCCTCAACGCCCCTCAAGGCCTCTACATCGGCGCCCGCCACATAACCATCAGCACCTGCGGTGTCGTTCCCGGCATCGACCGCCTGGCCGACGAAGGCGTCCAGTTCGAACTATCCGTCTCCCTCCACGCCCCAAACGACACCCTCCGCTCCCAAATAATGCCCGTCAACCGCACCTGGCCACTCCGCGACCTCATGGATGCTTGCCACCGCTATACCCAGAAAACAGGCCGCATCGTCACATTCGAATACACCCTCGTCGACGGACTCAACGCATCTCCCTCCCACGCCCGTGAACTCGTCCGCCTCCTGCGCGAATCCGGCGGCCGCGTCAACCTAATCCCACTGAGCCCCGTCAAAGAGTTCAACGGAACCGCCCCGGACGAACCCGCCTGCCGCGCCTTTCAGGAGATACTCACCACATCCGGCATCAATACCACCCTGCGCCGATCCAGAGGCAAGTCCGCCTCGGCCGCCTGCGGACAACTGCGCCGGAGACTAATGGAGCAACCACAGTGATGGATTACTTCCTCGCCGCCCGCGGCATTGGCATCCTTTTGGGCGTTGGAGCCTTGGCGGCCCTGCTCGTCTTTCTCGACAGGATTCTCCGGTTCCGTCGCGCAATGGTCGACCCATCTTCCTTCCTCCAGGGCGTGCTCAACCTTATGGACAAGGGTAGTTTGGAGGAAGCAATCTCCATCTGTGAAGAGGTTCCAGGTCCCTTGGCGGCGGTAGCAAGGGAGGCCTTGGCAAGGCGCGACGACTCCCCGATGGTGCTTCACGATGCCCTCGCCGTAGTGGGACAAGAGGAGGTCGAAAGGCTCAACCGACGCATCTCGGTGCTGTTGCTCATTGCCCGCATTTCTCCCCTTCTAGGACTGGTCGGGACAATCTTCGGAATGCGCTCGGGACTGTATGCGATTGCCTCCACCGCGCCGGTTATGACGCCCTCCGTTTTCGCCAATGTGCTGGGCGGGGCGATAGGTGCGGCCGCGGCCGGGTTGATAGTTGCAACGGTCTGTTATGTGCTGCACCATATCCTCTCGGAGCAGCTTGCGCGCTTGGCTCAGGATTTGACGGCCGGGACAGCAACGCTATTCCGCTATTTCGCCGGAAGCAAGGAAGAGGGGCATGAGACCCTTTGACTTTACCCCTCGCGACAGGTATCAGGCTTCGGGCGGCTTTTGGCTGTTGGTGCCGTGGTTGTCGGTATTTTTCTTGTTGGGCGGGGCGTTTGTGTTGTCGGGGTCGGTTTCTGTGATTCCAGGTAGCGTGGCGGTGCCCGAGGCGGGGGGGGAATTGCGCGAGGGAATGCTGCGTGGGCTGATGATGGTGGCGGTGCCGGTGGAGCGTGCGGAGGGGGATACGGCTATGGCTGTTTTTTTCGACGATGCGCGGTATATGGCGGATGCCGGGGGAGGTTGGACTGAACTGGCAAGGAAGGTAGGTGTGTTGGCGGAGGGGCGCAAGGAGTTGAATCTTTTGGTTGACCGCCGATTGGCCCACGGGCTGGTCGTGAAACTGGTGGATGCGTTGCGCCGCGCGGGGGTGACGCGAATCAATCTGGTGCAGAAGCCGCAGTAAGGTCATGGTCCGTCGCATTGGTTGGCTTGGGGGGATTCTTGCGGGGTGCTTGCTGGCGATGCTGTGGGGGATTGTGGCCGACTCGCGGCGTCCGTCAGCGTCGGCAGGTACGCAGGAATCGGCTTTGCCTCCGGTATCCTATTGGCTTGGGGATGCGTCCCGACTTCTTGCGGCGAGGCCTGATTATACGGCGCACAGGCGGCTTGGAACGGATGCGCTGGAGCGTTTTTTCGGGCGTGCTTTGGTCTTGTCTCCGTTGCCTTTGGACGAGTTGCGTGGGCGGGCTTTGGAGTTGCCTTTTCGGGGGGGGACGAAGGTTCCCGAGGAGGAGTTTCGTACGAACGATTTACTGCCTTTGGAGGTTGAATCGGCTCCTGAAAAGGGGGCGGAAAGGGGGGCTGCGGTGCGCCTGATTCCGGACGGGGAGTTGGTTCAGGTGGGGTTTTGTCTTGCCGGGAAGCGGCCTGAGTGGCGGCTTCCGGCGGGGCGTTTGGAATTGGATGTGCTGCTGGGGGGAGATGGCAGGGTTCGGCAGGTTCTGGGGCTATCGGGGGGGACGAATGCGGTGCGTCAGGCGGAGCAGTATCTGTTGCGTTTTGCCCTAGGGCGGGGGGCTGCTTCGGGGCGTGTGGTTGTGGAGAGTCTGCCGTGAGGATTGTGGTGACTGCGGGGCCGACGCGCGAGGCGATTGACCCGGTTCGTTTCATTTCCAACCGTTCGACGGGACGCATGGGCTTTGCGGTTGCGCAGGCAGCGGCGGAACTTCGGCATCGTGTGACTTTGGTGGCTGGGCCGGTTGCGTTGCCGACGCCGGATGGGGTGGAGCGGCGGGATGTGGTGTCGGCGCTTGAGATGCTTTCGACCCTTCAGGAGCTCTTGCCGTCTGTCGATGCGCTGGTGATGTGCGCGGCTGTGGCGGACTGGCGGCCTAAGAATCCGTCGCTGGTAAAGTTGAAGAAGTCGGCGATGTCGGGGACGCTGGAGTTGGTGCCGAATCCGGATATTCTTTCGCGTTTGCGGCCATTGAAGGGGGGGCGGATCTTTGTCGGGTTCGCGGCGGAGACGGGGGGGCCTTTGGCGGAGGCCTCGCGCAAACTCCGCGACAAGGGGCTGGATATGATTTGCGCCAATGATGTCACGGAACCGGGGTGCGGATTTGCGGTCGAGACGAACCGGCTGTCGCTGGTCACGGCGTCGGGGGTGGAGCAGTTGCCACTGATGTCGAAGTTGGATGCGGCGCGGGTGATTGTCGAGCGGATGGTGCGGCTTTAGGTTGTGAGCCTGGGGAGTGGTAGGCACCTTTGGGCGTCGTCGGTAGCTACCTGTGGGGGGTGGAGGTAGGCAAGTCTTGGGGCGATGGGTTGGTACGAATCGGACGGGATGGCTGGTACCTTTCCGGGGCGGTGGAAAGGAGCCGCGCCGGCGCAGAATGGGGTTGCAATTTTCCTCTTCCCAGGTTATACTCAAGGGTATATGTTCGTGTCCTCGGTGGGCGTTGCTGATAACCATTCTGGAGCGTGGTCGTGCGTGGCAGGGTGGGATTTGTGCGGCGTCCGACGGGGCGTAGCAACCCCTTGAGGGAAGTCAAAACTGGAGATTGAAAGTGATTGGAAGAAGGGCATTCATAGGGGCTGGCGCGGCTGTCTTGGCCGCCTCGGCGGGTTATACTGCAAGGGCAAAAGACAAGCCGATTCAGGGGTTCGACGAGCGCGACGCCGGGAAACTTTCGGGCGCGAGGTGGACGCCGTTTTCCGAGCGGAAGGTGCGCGTGGGCATTGCCGGCGAAGGGGTTTGCGACTTCGGATCCGCCTTCGAATATCAGCACCACCCCAACGCCGAAGTCGTCTCTTGCACCGACCTCAATCCCGACAAGTGCCGCCTCCTCCAGAAACGTACCGGAGCGAAGAAGACCTATCCCAGCTGCGAGGAGTTGATCGCCCACGCGGCGGAGGACAAGTTGGAGGCCCTCTACATCGCCACCGACGCACCCAGCCACGCCCGTCTCGCCATCCTGGCACTCCAGCACGGACTGCATGTCTGCTCCGCTGTGCCCGCCTTTTTCGGGAAAGAGCAACTCGACCTCGTCCCCCGCTTGCTCGATGCCGCCAAGGCCAGCGGCAAACTCTATATGATGAACGAGACGACCGCCTTCCGAGCCTCCTGCTACGCCATGCGCCGCATCTTTGAAGCCGGTGGATTCGGCACCCCCGTCTACACCGAAGGCGAATACTTCCACTACTGGAATACGACCGGCATACCCTCCTTCAAGAACTGGCGCAAGGGCCTTCCCCCGCAATACTATCCCACCCACTCCAACGGCTACTACACCTGCACCACCCACGGTTCTTTCACCGAAGTCGCCTGCCACGGCGTCAGGAGCGACCTCCCCGACTTCAAAGGCGCTGCCAACCCCTACGGCAACCCATTCGGCTCCGAGATTGCCCTCTTCAAGACCTCAGACAACAGCACCGCCCGCATGGCCGTTGTCTGGGACGCCCCCGGCTACTATGGCGAAATCGGACGCATTCATGGCACCTTGGGCAGCTATACCACAGGCTTCCACGGCCTCGATTCAGGCAAGAAAATCGTCGTCGCGGTCGACCACCTCAAGCCCCCGTTGCCGCCCGGCGTCAACCCCGGTGCGCACGGCGGAAGCCACGGCTATCTGACCGATGATTTCCTCCGGGGAATACTGCTTCCCGACCACAAAGTCTGCGTTGATCTCAAGACCGCGCTGGATACCACCATCGCCGGCGTCTATGCTCACATTTCCGCCGAAAAAGGGGGCGAAACCATCAAGATCCCGCAAATCTGAGGCGGTGCTGAAAGGGTAGGAATGATGACCGGAAGACGCAATTTCCTGGGCTCGGGGATGGCTATTCTCGCCTCTACCGGGTTTGCAGCCGCCAGGCAGGGCGATTTCAACGATTCCTCTCCGGGAAAGGTTGCTTTGGAGGCTTGGGAACCTTTCTCCGAGCGCAAGGTTCGGGTAGGAATCGCGGGCGAAGGTGTGTGCCGTTTTGGTTCGGCGTTTGGCTATCAGAACCACCCGAATGTTGAAGTCGTTGCCTGTACGGACTTGGATCCTGTGCGGTGCCGTCTGCTTCAGCAACGCACGGGGGCGAAGCGTACCTATGGCAGTTGCGAAGAGTTGATTCGGCATGCGGCGGAGGATAAGGTCGAGGCGCTTTACATTGCTACGGATGCGCCGAGTCATGCCCAACTTGCCATTCTGGCGATGGAGCACGATTTGCATGTCTGTTCGGCAGTGCCTGCGCTCTTGGGGAAGGAGCAGTTGGATCTGGTGCCTAGGTTGCTGGCTGCGGTCAAGTCGAGCGGGAAGGTCTACCAGATGAATGAGACGACGGCCTTCAGGGAGTCGTGCCATACGATGCGCAAGTTGTACGAGGCGGGGGAGATGGGGGCTATTGTCTACTGCGAGGGGGAGTATTTCCATTGCGCCAATCTGAAGGATGGTCTGGGGGTCGCCAGCTACAAGGGATGGCGCGATTGTCTGCCTCCGCTCTACTATGCCACGCACGCGACGGGCTACTACATTTTCACGACGCATCGCCGTCTGACGGAGGTTTCCTGCATTGCCCGTCCGAGTGTGTTGCCGTGCTATTCCCGTCCGAACCGCTATGGGAACCGCTTTGGCAGCGAGTTCGCGCTGTTCAAGACGGAGGAGGGGGGCGCGGCCCGGATGCTGGTGGCCTATGATGTGCTTTCGCGCAACGGCGAGAGGGGGCGCATTTGGGGTACGAAGGGTTCTTATGACGATGCGTCGATGGCGTTCTTGGGCGACCCTCGGGCCTTGGCGCGGGTGGCGTGGCGCAAGCCGCAACTTCCGCCTGGAATGCCGGCCGGCGATCACGGGGGGAGCCACGGTTATTTGACGGACGATTTTATCCGCGCGATTCTCCTCAAGGGGCACACGCCGTGTTGCGATGTGGTCTCGTCTTTGAATGCCACCATTGCCGGCATTTATGCCCACCTGAGCGCCGAGAAGGGGGGCGAGACGCTTCAGATTCCCGCCGTGGGCTAAACTATCGGATGGGGACGGTTGGTACGCACCTCTTGGGGGCGAAGGTAGGCAGGTGTATCCCTTGAAGGTAGGCACCATTTGGGGGGATAGGTGGCTACCTTCGGGACGGCATCCAATCAAGCCGCGTTCCACGGGCGTTCCCCAAGCCCCGAATGGTTCGTTTCCCGGGGCTGGCGGCAGGGAAACGAGCCTGGCGGAGAGCCGCGAAGCTTTTTCATTGACTTTTGCCTCCATAGGGGGTAGACTTCCTCCTTCTGCTATTTTCCCTCCAAGGTTGATGAGATGAAGCCCAGAGTCCGTTTTGCCCCCAGTCCGACCGGCAATGTCCACATCGGCAATATCCGCGCCGCCATTTTCAACTGGCTCTACGCCCGCCACACGGGCGGAACCTTCCTTCTGCGCGTCGAAGACACCGACCTGGAACGCTCCACCCCAGAGGCAATCCGCACCCTCCTTGACTGTATGGAGTGGCTCAAACTCGACTACGACGAGCCGGTCGTCTACCAGACCACCCAGGTCGAGAAACATTTGGCCGCCGCCGAGAAACTCCTGGCCGACGGTCGCGCCTACAAAGAGAACAAAGGCGGCAAGGGAGATTGCGTCATCTTCCGCATGCCCAAAGACGGCGATGTCGCCTACCAAGACCTGGTAAAAGGCCCGATGCGCAAGCATGCCGCCGACACGCAGGACTTCGTCATCGTCCGCTCCGACGGCTCGCCAGTCTTCCACCTGGCTAATGTGGTCGACGACATCACGCAAGGCGTGACCCACGTCATAAGGGGCGACGACCATGTCGAGAATACCTTCAAGCACATCGAACTCTTCAAAGCCCTCGGCGCGGAACCCCCGCAGTATGCCCACCTGCCCATGATCGTCAACCACATGGGCAAACCCTACTCCAAGCGCGACGGCGCCGCCTTCGTTGGCGAATTCCGCGACCAAGGCTATGTCGCCGACGCACTCTTCAACTTCCTCGTCCTCCTCGGGTGGGCACCCGGCGACGACCGGGAAATCATGAGCCGCGAAGAATTGATAGCCGCCTTCACCCTCGACCGCTGCAAATCCTCCGCCGCCCGATTCGACTTGAAAAAACTCACCTGGATGAACGGCGAATACATCGCCCGCATGCCGCGCGCCGCCTATCTGGATGAGATCCTCCCCCGCCTGGCCGCCGCAGGACTCCCCCGCGAACCGCTCAACGGAATGGCCCAGGAACTGTTCGACCAAATCCAGCCGCGAACCAAGAAATTCTCCGACTTCCCGCGCAACTGCGTCTACTGCTTCACAGAAGACTATCCCTTCGACGATAAAGCCGTTTCCAAGCGACTCAAAGGCGACGGCGCACTGGAAAATCTGCTTGCCGCCCAGGTCGCATTCGAGCAAGTCCAGGAGTGGACGATTGATTCCACCACCGCCGCTTTGCACACACTGGCGGAACAGACCGGAAGGAACCTCGGGGCCTATGTGCATCCCGTGCGCGTCGCCATTTCCGGCGTAATGGAGGGCCCTGGACTCTTCGAACTGCTAGTCCTTCTGGGACGCGAGCGCGTCCTGAATCGTATGCGCCAAACCGCCCGGCGGTTGCAATCCGGGACGCTCTGAGGAGGCAACGATGCGGGCAATCGGGTTCGACAACGAGAAGTATCTTGAAGAGCAGACGGCGGAGATTCTCCGTCGCGCCGACCAGTTCGGGAATAAGCTTTATCTGGAGTTCGGCGGTAAGTTGATGTACGACTACCACGCGGCTCGATGTCTGCCGGGATACGACCCGAATGTTAAACTGCGTCTCTTGCGCCGATTGAAGGAAAACGCGGAAATCATCCTCTGCATCTATGCAGGAGATATTGAGCGCAAGAAGATGCGCGCGGACTTCGGGATTTCCTACGAATCGGACGCGATGAAGTTGATTGACGACCTGCGCAGTTGGGAACTGTCGGTCTGCGGCGTTGTCATTACGCGATTCGAGGGGCAACCTTCCGCCGTGCAGTTCAAGAACAAACTGGAGCGGCGGGGAATCAGGGTTTATTGCCACAAGAAGGTGCCCGGCTATCCGAACGATGTCGAGCTGATTGTCAGTGAGCATGGTTATGGGGCGAACGAGTATGTGCCGACTACGAAGCCGATTGTGGTGGTGACAGGTCCTGGGCCGGGAAGCGGCAAGTTGGCGACGGCTTTGACTATGCTGTACCACGACTGTCGGAATGGTCGTCCGGCGGGCTATGCCAAGTTCGAAACCTTTCCGGTGTGGAATATCCCACTGAAGCATCCGTTGAATCTAGCCTACGAGGCGGCTACGGCGGATTTGCGGGATGTGAATCTAATCGATCCGTTCCATCTTGAGGCTCATGGCGAGGTGGCGGTGAATTACAATCGCGATGTGGAGGCCTTTCCTGTCCTGCGGGCGATTTGGAATCGAATCGACAGTCGGAACCGTTGTCCGTACCAGTCTCCCACGGACATGGGGGTGAACCGGATTGGTTTCGGAATCGTCGACGATGCGGTTGTGCGGGAGGCGTCTCGTCAGGAGATTATCCGCCGACACTTTAGGCATTTGTGCGACGCGACGCGCAATGGTCTGGCGGACACTTGTGCGATTGACCGAATCGATACGCTGATGAAGGATTTGGGGATTTCTCCGGAAGATCGGCGGGTGGTTCTGCCTGCCCGGCAGGCGGCGCAGGAGGCTTCGGCTCAGGGCAGGGGGGTGACTGCCGGGGCGGCGTGTGGTGGGGCTATCGAACTGGCGGACGGTCGTATCGTGACGGGGAAGAATTCACCTTCTCTGCATGCAGCGTCGGCCACGATTCTCAATGCGGTGAAGGCTGCGGCGGGGATTGACGACGGGTGTTATCTGCTGGCGCCGGAGGTTGTCGCGTCGATCGTCAAGATGAAGCACGAGATCCTGAAGAACAAGTATTCGTCGCTCAATCTGGACGAGACGCTGATTGGGTTGGCTATGAGCGCGGCGATGAAGGGCGGTGACGCAGCGAAGCGGGCTTTGGGGGCACTCCCGGAGTTGCGCTCGTGCGAGATGCATGTGTCGCATTTGCTGACGCCGGGGGACGAGGCGGGCTTGCGGCGCCTGGGGATTCGCTATACGACGGATCCGCTTTTCTCCACTGCTGAACTGTTCATTGACGCCTAGAGTGCGCTGCCATTGGTTGCAGGGGTGGAGTGCGATTGCTGTCCACCTCTTTTCTCTATTCCTAGGCACGCTTGGGATTGACCCATACTAAGGAACAGGGGCAACTGATAGAAAGGTTTGGCGCCGGAGGTGTTTTGGTTTGACATCGCCTGCGGAGTGTGCGAGAATTCGCGCCGTTTTGCTGACGGCTCTGCTATGAGGTTTTATGGCGAAGGTTGCGCTTGAGCGCGTGGACGCGTGGCTCGCGAAGGAGTTGGGAACGGACGGTTTCCGCGATGTTTCCCACAATGGTCTTCAGATTGCCAACGGCGGGTGGGTTTCCCGGGTGATGGTGGGCGTGGACGCTTCATTGCCTCTGCTGGAGATGGCCGCGGCCCGCGGGGCGGACTGCCTCTTGGCGCACCACGGTTTGAGTTGGGGCGACTCCCTCGCGCGCCTCGTCGGGCGAAATTACGATTTGGTGCACGCGGCGATGGCCCACGGCATTGCGGTTTTTGGCTACCATCTGCCGCTTGATGCGAGTTTGAAATACGGCAACAATGCGGAATTGGCGCGACGGCTTGGCGTACAGGGCGTCCGCCGCTGGTTCGAATACCACGGGCAGACAATCGGGGTTCGGGGAACGCTGGACGAGGACTTTTCCGCCTTCTGCGACCGCGTTGAGAAGTTGCTCGGAAACGAGTTGGCCGTGGCGCAGTTCGGTCCCGAACGGGTTCGCCGAATCGGCATTGTCAGCGGCGGCGCGGGCGACGGCGTCGAGCAGGCGGTCGTGGCCGGAATCGATACCTTCTTGACGGGCGAACAGTCCTTGATTGGCTGGAACCTGGCGGAGCATCACAAAGTCAATGTAATCTTCGGCGGGCACTATGCGACGGAGAGTTTCGGAATCCAGGCCCTCGGCGATGCGCTGGGGAAGAAGTTCCGCCTCCCCGTGGAGTTTGTCGACTTCGGTGTGCCAGTCTGAACAGGGGAGAGTTAGCATGAAGCGTTGGGCGCAGATGGCGTTGGCGGTTGCGGCGATGATGGCAGCAGGGTGTTCGCGCGACGAGCGCCCGACGCTGAACATCTTTGTCTGGTCGGAGTACATCTCCCCGGAAGTAATCGTCGGATTCGAGCGCGAGTACGGCTGCCGCGTGCAGACCGATACCTTCGACACGAATGAGTCGATGTACGCCAAACTCCAGGCCGGCGGGTGCCAGTACGACATCCTTTTGCCGAGCTCCTTTTTCATCCCCGTCTTGACCGCCCGGAAACTCATCCGCCCCCTTGATACCAATCTCCTTCCCCATGTGCTTGCCGGGCGCGACGAGACCTACTTCGACCCCCAGGATCCCGCTGCCGCCTACCATGTCCCCTACGCCGTCAGTTCCTTTGGATTGGCCACCTTGAGCCCCTACGCGGAGACGGTGACCAACCGGACCTGGCACGGGCTTCTGACCAATCCTCAGTTCGCCAAGCGTACTACGCTCTTCAACGATGTGCGCAATACATTCGGGGCGGCCCTGCTCTCCCTCGGACTAGATGTCAACACCACCAATGCCGCCGATATCGCCCGCGCCCAAGCCCGCCTAGTTGAGTGGCAAAAGCACATCCTCCGCTATGACAACGAGGAGTACAAGGGCGGTCTCTGTTCGGGTGAGTTCAAGCTTTGCGCTGCCTACGGAACCGATGCCGTGCAGATGCAGGAGGACAATCCAGAGGTCGTCTTTATCTTCCCCGAAGACGGATGGATTCTCACCACCGATGACTTCGCCATACCCGAAAATGCCCGGCAGGTCGCCCTTGCCCACGCCTTTATCGACTATATGTACCGACCCGAAAATGCAGTGCGCAATATGACTCGAATGGGGTGCCTTTGCCCCGTCAAGACTGCCTATCCGCTCCTGCCTGAGCAGGTTCGCCGCAACCCTACTGTTTTCCCTGACAAGGCTACGCTCAAGCGCGGCCATTGGCTCAAAGATGTAGGCTCCGCACTCCGCCTCTATGCCCAGGCTTGGGACGAGGTGAGGGCTGCGGATTAAACCCGCGCAATGACACGATAGAGCGAAATCGTCAGGTTCTCGGGGACCTTCCCGAAGGTCGCGTTGCGCCCCGAAACGAGGAATTGTGACGTTCCCGTTCCTATTGTAGTCTTACTGCCGTCAGTCCCAATTTAGGCTTGACCATCCCAGCCTTATTTTGTTATTTCGGAACCCGCGCATCACCCGTTGGGCTGCCAGGCAAATCCATTAGGGAGGCGTCCGATTAGACCGATATGGTTGGT
>JBJFGP010000134.1:0-3087 GCA_051892815.1 Kiritimatiellia bacterium
CAATGAGTGAAGTAGTCTCCAATATTGTAGCCGAAGAAGGGGCGCATAGCCATCGGGTCGCGGCGAACTTGCCCAATCTTGTCGGAGATGACAGCTGCGGTGATTTCGGAACCCGCGGCAGAACCCATAAAGACGCCATGAGTCCAGTCCTTGGCCTGGTTGACCAAGGGAATGGTGCTGGGACGGCGGCCGCCGAAGAGAATGGCGGAAACGGGCACGCCTTCGGGCGCCTCCCACTCCTTGGCAATGACGGGGCATTGGCAAGCGGGGGCGGTGAAGCGGGAGTTTTTGTGGGCCGCGACGTACTTGGCCTCTTTGACTTCCTTAGCAGTCATGCCGGGCTTGGGACCCATCTTGCGCTTGTTGTCGACGCAGCGATAGCATTTCTTGCCCTGCCAGTCAATCCCTTCTTCGGGGGCGTCGATGTCCATGTCTTCCCACCAGATGTCTCCATCGGGGGTGAGGACGACGTTGGTGAAGATAGTGTTCTTGCGGCAGCTCTTGAGGGCGTTGGGATTGGTCTTGAGGGAGGTGCCGGGGGCGACGCCGAAGAATCCGTTTTCGGGGTTGATGGCATAGAGTCTGCCGTCTTCGCCGATGCGGAGCCAGGCGATATCGTCGCCGAGGGTCTCAAGTTTCCAGCCTTTGAGGGCGGGCTCCATCATGGCGAGGTTGGTCTTGCCGCAGGCGCTGGGGAAGGCGGCGGTCATGTAGTAGGACTTGCCCTTGGGTGAGGTGAGTTTGAGGATGAGCATATGCTCGGCCATCCAGCCTTCCTTGCGGGCGAGGGCGGAGGCGATGCGCAGGGCGAAGCATTTCTTGCCGAGGAGTGCGTTGCCGCCGTAGCCGGAACCGAAGGACCAGATTTCGCCGGTTTCGGGGAATTGGGTGATGAACTTCTTCTCAATCGGTGCACAGGGCCAGGTGGAGTCCTTCTTTCCGGGCTTGAGGGGGGCGCCGACCGAGTGGACGCAGGGAACGAAGCTGCCTTTCTCGCCGAGGGCTTTCCAGACGGCATCGCCCATGCGGGTCATAATGCGCATGTTGACGACGACATAGGGGGAGTCGGTGATTTCGATGCCGATCTTGCTCACGGGGGAGCCGAGCGGCCCCATGGAGAAGGGGATGACATACATGGTGCGTCCGGCCATGCAGCCTTTGTAGGCCTTGCGCATGGTGGCGCGCATCTCTTCGGGGTCGACCCAGTTGCCGATGGAGGGGGCGTCTTCCTTGTTCTTGGTACAGATGAAGGTACGGCCTTCGACGCGGGCGACATCGGAGGGGTTGGAGCGGGCGAGGTAGCAACCGGGGCGTTTCTCTTGGTTGAGTTTGATGAACATGCCGGTCTTGACCATGCCCTCGCAGATGTCGTCGTACTCCTTCTGGGAGCCATCGAGCCAGATGACTTTCTTGGGCTGGCAGAGCGCCTTCCACTCGTTGACGAAGGCGATCACTTGTTTGTTTTTAGTCGGGCACTTGGTACTTGCCATGAGCTGTCTCCAATTCCCGCAGCGAGTCCCGAAGCGGCGCCGTTGGCACCTTGCCATCCGTGCGGCTCCAGCGTGCGGTCTTGGTTAGTTTAACAAACCGCCTCCGAAAAACAAGCAAAAAGGGCTTGCTCGTCCGATAAAAGGTGCGACTCGTCCCCGGGAGGGTGCTCGAAAGGTTGGCAGGATGTGTGGCGACTCCTGCCTAGGAACGGGAGCCGGTGGTTGGCAGGAGCCGGACTCAATCCTGCCTATCTGCGCCGGTTGGAGGTTGCTATCTTCCGTTTTCGGAGGCGTTGGCGCCGCGGACTTTGGGGCAATCGTCACCCCGCCTATCGACGGGGCTGGATACGGGGCGGTCTGAAACACCTTGGGCAGCCGCCCGATGGCTTTTCCCCTAGTGACTGGGCGCTTCGGCGTTCACGCTAAGGGTGATGCGCTCGAACTCGACCGATTCCGAGAGATGCAGCTTGGGAGCGGCAAAGAAGAGTTGCTCGTTGTGGTCCTCGCACCAGGGGAAATCAACGGGAGCCTCAACGCCGTCCACAAGCAGTTGGCTGATGTGCTTGCCGTAGCCGTTGGCCCTGACGGTGAATTTGATTTCGTGCCAGTTTCCACGCTTCGCGGTCTGGCATCGGGGGGATAGTTTCGTGCGCTGTTTGGGGCGCCATTTGGAACCGTCGCCGTTCAGCCGCTGGCGGTAGGAGACCGTGCCGTAGAACTGTCCGGGTTGGCAGTTCGCGCGCTTCGAGCAGGTTCCAATCTCCACCTTTACTCCCTTCGGCATCTCCAGGCAGAGCAGTTCCCCGAACGGCGATTGCTTCGGATTCTTAGCGTAGCGGAAACGAATCGAAAGGGTGAGGGAGGCGACAGCACTAGCGGTCGGCCACTTCCCCGAAAGGTCGATTGACTCGCGCAACTCCCCGTCGAGCGGGCGGCAATCGAGCAGAACCTGAGGGGTATATGCCGCGGGGCGAGAGGGTGCCGAGCACGCCTCGTATGCCCCCGCATCCGTTGCCGCCCCCTGCAGGCGCAACTTCCCGGCGAGGTCACGCTCCTGGGGACCCCGCGGTGACAACTTGGCGAAACCTACGGCTGGGGAATCCTTTGACGGAATGAAACTGCCGGGAACAAACCGCGGATTCTGGTCAATCAGAGTCCCTGCACTGCGTGAAATTCCCTCGGCGGAATTGCGCCAAATGAGGCATCCTTCGACCGTGTTGTCATCGCTCAGCCCCGCCAAGCCGCTCGCAACAGGGGCAGAATTGTCCACAATAGTCGAGAACCGAATCGGGCTCCAGTAGACCCCTCCTGCGGCACAATCTGCCCGATTGGACACCACAAGGCAATTCCGCACTTCGCCGTCCTGTGTGAAGACAGCGCCCCCGTTGCGCCCGGCACGATTGGCCAAAAAGATAGACCGATTTGCATCGCCGAAATACATTGCTCCAGCGTCTCTGCCTGCCCAGTTCCCGGAGAGATGGCAACCGGAAAGTTCCGAGAAAGCAACCGCCCCACCGTCAAAGTCGCACCCGTTTTCCTCGAATCGACAGTCGAATCCAACGGAGAATGCTATGGCACCGCCGCACTTTGTCGCCTG
>JBJFGP010000135.1:0-14565 GCA_051892815.1 Kiritimatiellia bacterium
CTCTCGGACGCCCAGCACAAAAACAGATACTATTCCATCTGGCTGGAGGAAGACAAGATCGCCCCGGAAAAGCGGCGCAAAGAGCACCAATTCAAAAGCGGCAAGGGCCTCCGTTCCTGGACATTCCAACTCTCCGTCACCACATCCTCCTTCCGCATCGGGTTCGACTTTCCGGCGGGGTGCGAACTCGAAATCGGCCCTCTGACTTTGACCCCCAAGACCAAGCGTTAGCAATGCGCGCGGCGGGACTTCTCGCGCTTTTCGCGGCGGCGGCGCTTCACGCGCAAGTCTGGAACGGGTTGGACCGTTCCGCCGAACGCGTCGTCGAAGGCGTGGCCCTTCCCGAAGCCCTCGCCATACCCGGTCTCGACACCTCAACCAGCCCCATTCGTTTTACCCTGACCGACCCCGTCTCGGGACGCCGCGCGGGCCCTTATCCCTATCGACCCGGCACCGCGCTCGGCTCCTGGCGGCTTGTGGAGGCGGACGAAGAGGGCTTCGCCCTGGGGCTGCCGTTTGCCCCGGCGGAAGCGCGCCTGCCGCGCCAAAACGGCATACTCATACCCGCCGTATCGAACCGTCCCGCGCGCCGTTTCGAAATCGAAACCCCGACCCTGACGCTCACCCTTCCGCCCCGCACCCGCGTCCTGCTGCTGCCCGCGAACCAGCCAACCATTCCCGCCGAACTCGACGCCCTCCGCCAAGCCCTTGCCCGCACCGCCGCCATTCGAAACGACAATCTCGCCACCACCTACCGCACCGACCTGCCGCCCATCACCGTGCGCACCCCAAGCGGCGTTTTCGCCCGCCCCCTCGTCGTCAAGCCCTCCCCCAAGCAGACCGAATCCGCCCGCCAAAACGCCGACTACTTCGCCCACCGCCGCCTCGACGACTTTTTCGCCCGCCACGCCGCCAACTGCTCACGCGCGACCGGAGCGACCCTCAACCTCCGCCCCGCCCCGGGCCAATGGCTCCTCTTCGCCCAATCCCCCGACGCCCCCAAACGCTACTGGCTCGGCGTCCTGACCGTCCCCCCGCTCCACCACCTCCGCCTGACGCTCGACGCCGCCAACGCCCGCCCCTGGGACAACCTCTTTTTCTGACGCCCCCGCCCCGCGCAGATACCCACCTCCGGCCCCCCAAGATACCAACCGTTCCGGACCGGAGGTTGCCACAGCCGCCCCCGGACGGTACCAAACCCACATCCCCCATCCAACACACCTATTCCCCCGCCATAGCCCTTTATCCTTATTAAAGGGATCCCGACGCCGCCTGCCCCAAACTTGCCGCCGCCATCTTCCGCCCCAAGAGACACCCAGTCGCTATTGCCGCCCGCCTATCCCCCCGCCCCCTATACGCCAGTCCCGCCATTCGATACCCTCTCACCCCATCAACGTCAACCTTTCAACCGTCGCAAAAGGGCCGTCAAACGCCACTTTTGCAACGCGTTTCAGTTGACTTCTTCACATTCCAGCACCGGAACAAACTCAAAAACAGGCGAAATCCCTTGAAAAACGGTCGATTTTGAGGCAAAACACCAACAATTGAAGATTTTTCGCCCAAACCGAAGAAATGTGTTGACAAGACGCTTTTTTTTTTGTTATGCTGTCCCCGTTTTCGACGGCCAAGGTAGGTTTTCGGATCTCGTGTCCGGGCCTAGGTTTATCGGAACCGAGGGATGTTTCCCTATCGTGGCAGTCGAGTTTCGAAACGGTTCTCGGACTTCTCCCCACGGGTGTGGGGTCGATTCCGGGGATTAAACACTAACAACTAGGAGTTATCCTAATGAAGAAATTCACCGTGTTTGCGTTCGCGGCTCTCGTCGCATGCGGCGCTTTCGCCCAGTGCACTCCCGATCCTGCGGATCCTGTCGAGGCTGCCGCTGTTTACAACTTCAAGTTCTCCGGCAAGACCACCGCGGGTTACATCTCCAAGGTCAGCACTGGCACCATCTGCCAGCCTGGTGAGGACACTCTCGTCATCCGCGTTCCCGGCACCATCGCCGGCGCTGGCGTGATTGCTACCTGCGACCCCCTCTGCGAGGATGCGCTCACCGCTCCGACCATCGCCCTCTACTGGACGACCAAGGCCGTCAAGCAGGAAGTCACCCCTTCCGTCACCTGGACCTTCCTCAATGTCATCGGCAAGAAGAAAGCCGATGCTGAGGCTGCGTTCGTGTGGGATGGCGGCGATTTCGTCGAAACCGCTCAGACCATCACCAGCGTCAGCTTCGCCGCTCTCGGCAAGTTCGATGCCAAGAAGGGTCTCTATACCTCCTTCTCCGGCAACTTCGCTGGTACGCTCTCCGCTTCGGTCTACCTCTCCAAGGATGGTTGCACCGCGGCTGAGTCTCAGGTCTGGAAGTGCGATGACCTCACGACCCTCGTCGACAGCGACACCGTTGTCTACGGCACCTGGTCGCTGAAGTACAACTCCTCCGCCTCCAAGAAGGCCGCCAAGGACCTCGAGGGCACGGTTGAGAAGCTTCTCCCTGCCTATGTCGAGTTCCTCTAATCCGACAGTTTAGGCTGTAAATCCGAAAAGAGGGCGGCTCACTTGATGTGCCGCCCTCTTTTACATTATAAGGTTGGAGGGCACGCCGATAGTCGCCGGTTCCGGCAACACAGGATTCCTGTTCAACCGGATGGTGATTAGATTGCTCTTGGGTGAAAGGCAGGATTCCAACCCCCCCCGGCAAGTGGTCGAGACTAGATTCTGAAATCGCCTTGCAAAAGTAGTAGGATGGCATTGACATTGCCCGAAGAAAGTGGCATAATGCAACCTCCTTCGTTGGGGTGGAGTTTATCGCGTCCAGGCAACTGAACGGGCGTGTCGGCGGGTCGTTTGCCACTCGACGATCCGGTTGGGTTCAGAAGGACGGTTGGACTAGCGTGGGGATTGTTTTCGGAAGTCAGAGGATGAGTACCCAGTCTATGAATCGGATGTTTGGAAAGTCGGTCGCGGGACTGGCTCTTTGCCTGACTTTGCCCTTTTCGGGATGCGGGAAGGGCGGCGAGAAGCAGGAAGCGTTCGACCCGGCGTGGACGAATCGCCCGGCGGGTGTCGCAGCCGCCGAGGTTGACCGCCCGTTGACCAATTTGGCGCCCGAAGAGGTGGTGGTCTGCGTCAATGGTCATCTACTCCGCCGCAAGGACTTTGACATTGGGCTGGCGATGTATCGGCGTATCTACGAGATGCGCCGGAACAAGGCGGTCGGAGCAGTCGGCGATTCGGCGCTTGAGTCGCAGGTTCAGCGCAGCCGTCCATCGGTCGTCAGCGACTTCATCCGCCAGGCGATTATGGCCGACGAGGCCAAGCGGTTGGGGGTCGAGTTGAAGCCCGAGACCCTTGCGCGCTATGAGAAGAATATTGCCGAGACGCTCCGGCGTCCGGGAAAGAGTCTCGACGAACTCGCCGAGGAGATGGGCGGCGAGGCGGGAATCCATTTCAAGGATTTGATTCGCTCGCAGGCGCTCAATGACGATTTGAGGGCGGTTGCCGCAAAGGGAAGCCTTGAGGTGACGGAAAAGGATTTGGACGAGGGGGTCGCGCGGCTGGAGGCGTTCAACCAGCGGGCGGCGGCGTCGAACGCGGTGATGCGCAAGTTGGCGTTCAAGGCTTGGGACGCGCTCACGGCCGGGTCGAATATCGTCGAGGTAGCGCGGGCCTACTCGCCGCTCGACCCGGAACAGGGCAGTCGCTGGGATGCCTTCGCGGTGGAGGATTTGGATGTGCCGGCGTTGCGCCAATGGGTCTTGTCGCACAAGCCGGGCGACTTCAGCCTGCCGATGGAGCTGGACGACCGCATCAGCGTGGTGAAGTTGGAGAAGATTGTCCGCGGCGAGGATTTGCAGGACGGGCTGACCTATGTGCTGACGCGGGTAGCTTTCCCCATTTACGAGTCGGCGGAGATTCCCGCCTCGCGCGAGGAGTTGCGCGAAGTCATCTACAAGCGGCGCACTCTGAAGTTCCATCAGACCTTCGCCAAGCAGCTCTTCGACCAAGCGGTAGTCTACTACCCCAACGGCACCAACCTCTTTCCCAAGCCTAAACGCCAGGAGCGCAGGATCCGGCGCAACCTCCAACCCAAGGCCCAGCCCGATGCGAAGACGAACTGAGCGGACACTTATCCTGGCGCTCGCCGTGGCAATCGGAGCAGGCGGTGCCTTGGGCGGATGGCTCTGGTGGCGTACCGCGAGGCCTGAACCCGCGCAAGCGGAATCGGCACGCGCCCCTACGGCGCGGTCGGCGGATGCGCAGCCTTCAGGCGCCCAGATTGGCGACAAGACGGCCAAGGGAAAGGCACCCAAGACGGTCTCGGGCGTCCAGGTCGAGGAGCCGGTCTTTACCGCCGAGGAGCGGCAGTTGCTGCAATCCCTCCAACAGGCGCTCGACGACGAAAATTGCGCCAAGGTGCTCGCGCTGGCTAAGGATTTGGCCCTGTACGCCAATCGCGAAGTGCGGGCAAAACTCCCCGAAGCGCTGGGGTGGTTCGGCCCCAAGGCTCTCGTCCAGTTGACCAATCTCCTCTTCGACCCCGACAAGGAGATCGCCGCAGCAGCCGTCGAACAATGGAAGAATGCGCTCAACCAGATCGAAGACGCGAACCTCAAGGCGCAGGTCATGGAATCCGGTCTGCTGGCGATTACCGACGAGGAGGCCTTGGGCGATTTGATGATGGAGCTCAACGACCTTTCCAACTCCCAGCAGATGGCCATCCTGCTCAAACTGCTCGAACAGGGCGACAACCTCCCCGCGCAGAATGCCGCCAAAGACCAATACCTTTTCCTCACCGGCGACGATTACTCCGGAACCAAGGCAGCCGAGTCCTGGCTCAAGGAGAATCCCGACGAGGAATAGACCTCCAACCCAAACCATGAGGTGAACCACATGAATCCGCTCAAACGAATACTCGCCAGCCTCGCGCTGGTCTTCGGGTTCGCTTCCGCCGGCCTCGCGCTGACTGAAGCGGAAAAGGACGACTATGTCCTGCGCGTGCGAGACGCCGCCGACCAGCCCGTCCGCCCAGGTGTGTGGCACGCTAGCCTTGACAAGTGCCGTGCCTACGCCGATGCCAACAAACTGCCGCTCGTCGCGGTCTGGAGCAACAAGGGTTGCGGTCACTGCAAATCCCTCAATCTCATCATCGGTACTGACTCCTTCACCAACCGGATAGCCCAGACAGGCATCGTCTTCTGCTACATCAAGAGCACTGATGCCAAGGGTGCCCAGAACGGCACCTGGTACAATTGGGTCTACAAGCAGGGCGTGCAGACCCAATTCCCGCTCGTCCGCTTCTACTGGAACCAGTTCAAAAACCCCAGCGACAGCAGCCACTACACCGTCGGTGATTCGTTGCGCGGAGCCAAGACCGGGACTACAGGCGAGAACAATGTCTATAACAACATTCTCGCCGCCTTCCCGGGCTTCGACCCGACCTCCTACAGCGGCGGCTCCTTCGCCGTCGGGAACCTTCCCGGAGCGCGGCTGGAAGCCCAGATTGGGTCGACCACCAATGTCGCCATCCCCTTCCTCCGCGACCAGTCCATCGCCAATGTCGCCGCAACCAACACCCTGAAGGTTGCCTTCCAGTCGGGTACTGCCATCGTGACTCGCGAGTTCCAGTTTACCTGGGATGTCGGCCAGACCAACCAGAGCGTCAACCTCCCGCTCGTCTGGGGAACCGATGCGGACAACAGCACACTCTCCATTCCGCCATCCCTGGTCAACCGCGTGGTACAGGCTGAGAGCACCATTGACTTGACCCTCCTCGACGATGAGGGGAAGACCGTCGAAGAGTCCGCCATCACCCTCGTCGATATTCCCAATTCCTCCTCAAACCCCTTGTGGATTGGCGAGCGCACCGCCGAAACCCTCCAGGCCGGCGAGTGGACTATGGACTTGGAAGTTGCCAAGGCCCGCACCGCCGCGCAAGCAGGCAAAGCCTATACGCTGGCGATGGTGACCGGCTCCCTCTGGTGCCCCAACTGCAAAGGCGCGGACGCCAGCCTGCTCGCCTCCGACGAGTTCAAAGCCTGGGCCGTGGAGAACAATGTGGCGCTGGTCCAGATCGACACCTCCCGCGTCGATACCAGCAGCCGTCCCTGGAAACCCGTTCCCTTGCCGACCTTGCTCCGTCCGGGCGTCACCAACGGCGTCAGCGGACTGGGCTACCTGACCCGCAAGATGGCCGACCTCGACCAGGCGGAGCAGATTGCCCAGCGCAATGTCGAACTGACCTACAAAACTTGGCTGGTCGACAACTCCACCAAAGACCGCCTCGGGAATCCGACCTTCCTGCTGCTGCGCAAGGACGGCACCGTCGCCGGGCGATTGAACCCTCTTGAAGACTCTGACAAGACCTTCCCGGTCGCCAACAACATCGCCCGCCTGAACGACCTCCTGCTGCTGGCGGACGAAGCGGACGAAGAGGTAAACTCCTACCTCCAGACCACCACCGCGACCGCCTCCTTCTCCAAATCTGCCGCGGGCTCGGTCAACATCAACGATGCGGCGGACTGCTTCAAACTGGCCAATATCACCGGCGGTGTCAACTACGAAATCGGCGCGTCTACCCTTTCGACGAATACGCCCGTCACACGCACGGTCGTCCTGGTCTCAGGCGGCGTCCAGACCACCTTGGTCTCGGGCGGCGGGAACGGCCCCCTGCCCTTCTCGCCGACTGCTGCCGACGCGGACTACTACCTGATTGTCAAGCCGGACACCGATAAACTCAACCAGGCCATCGAAGCCGGAGAGGGCACAACTGTCGCCTACAACTTCCCGCTGGAGGTCGGCGTCGTGACCCCGTCCGAGACGAAAGGGAGCATCGAACTGGATCCCGACGGGCTCGACAACCTGCGTATCCATATCGAGGACGGTCAGCGCTACCGCTTCGCCTTCCTCGACGGGCTGGATGTCCGCTGGTATATCCCGGACGGGCTCGACTTGAACCACGACGAACTGGATCCTGAGTTCTACATCGCGAACGGCACCGGAGAGTTCAGGCTCTCCGCCACAGCCAAGGGCACGCTGGTGTTCCAACTCTGGAAGCCGGGTCAAATCGAACTGGGCGCCATCCCCGGAAAGGTCGCCGAGAATGCCGGCTCCTTCACGATTCCGTTCATCCGCACGGGCGGTCTCTCGGGCACGGTGAAGGCCACGCTCGCCTACGATGGCGCGGCGGTGACGAACAGCCGAATCGAGAAGGTCGAGCCCCTGGAGTTGACCTGGACCGAGGGCGAGACTATCACGAACCTGGTGACGGTCACGCTCAAGAACGACCTCATCTATGTGGGCGAGGATGCGCTCTCGTTCTCCCTTGCCCTGGAGGAAAGTCTGACCCAGAACAAGGTCGAGCCCTTCTCCGTCATCATCACGGAAGATGACCAGCCGATTGTCGGCAAGTTGCGCTTCGCCGAGACCGATCTCTACGCCCGAGAGGAGACCAGCCTCTCGATTGGCGTTGATCGCATTGACGGGGCTTCGACCGCTGTGTCGACGACCTTCAAACTCGACTACGGCACCATTGCCCCCGAGACCCTTGCGTGGGACAACAACGACCGGGTCCACCTCAAGAGCGCGACCCTCTCGCTGCCGTCCTTGAAGGATTGCCCGAAAGCGCTGGTGACGGCGACCTTGGTTCCCTCCGGTATTCAGGCTGCCAGGGGCGGAGATAAATTGACCGTGCACCTGATCGCGACGGATGCCCCCGCCTTCGAGGCCGACGTGGTTGCCATCGCCAAGACGCAATACGAGGCGCTGAACGAATCCATCGCGTTGAAGGACACCCAAGGCGGCACCATCACGCTCCGGAAGTTGAGCGGCGCACTGCCCTCTGGCGTGAAGTTCGCCTACGACTCCAAGAACGGCGAAGCGGTTCTTTCGGGTGCCGCGACCAAGGCGGGCGACTATCTCTCCGTCTGGCAGGTGAGCGAGCGGCGAGGCCGCGCCACGGTGCCCGGCATGACGCTCCGGCTCATCCTCTCCATCAAGGAAATTGCCGATGTGAATCCCAGTCTCTCGGCTTCTACCCTGACGATTGCCGGGGGCTATGCAGTCCGCGAAGCTGATGGTTTGTTCGCCACTTCCATACTGGAAGGGACAATTTCGAAACTGCAGATTGCCAAGACTGGCAAGGTGTCGCTGAGCTACATCAATGCCGGCGGATCCACGACCCTGCGCTCGACCGCCTGGGCGTCCATTTCCGAATCGGGCACTTGCACGGCGGAATTGACCGATCGCGACGGCACCACGGCTACCATCGCCATCGACGCTGCGGGCAAGGTCACTGGTAGGGTTTCCGCCTACGACACCGACGGCGTCTTCTGCGACCTCGTCTTCCCGTCCAGGACCTGGGCGAAGAGCGGGGAAGGTTCCGCCGAGGCATTTGCCGGCTACTACACCGTTGCGCTAGTCCCCGAATACGAGGAGGAAGACGAAGAAGGCGGCGAGATAATCATCCTCGAAGGCGAATCGTCCGTGCCTCCCGAAAACCAGAGCGGTGCTGCTCTGCGCCCCACGGGTCCGGGCTATCTGACGCTGAAGATGAACACGACTTCGGCGATTCGCTCCGGCAAGGTCACCTACTCGGGCGTGCTGCCCAACGGCACCGTCATCAGTGGCACTTCGACCCTGATTCCGACCGAGGATGACGGCTGGGCGCTGCTTCCGGTGATGAAGGTTTCGAGCAAGGAGCGCTTCTCGGTTCTGCTCAAGATTCGCGCCAACGCCGCCGAAGACTACCACGATGATCCGAAGGTGGTCTTGGGCGAAACCGGTGCGCTCTGGGCCATCGACACCGGATACGAGTCGCTTGACTACTCCCTCATCTTCAGCGCCTACGGCAACTACTACGACCCGAAGGCGAACCTCCAGGTTTGCTGCGACCAGACCGCAGGCACGACCAACCTTTTCGCCAACATCGAGTTCGATAGCCTGCTCAACACGCCGGCCGAATCCTTCGGGGCGCCAACCGCCGAGACCCTTACTGCGGAAGCCCAGAAGGTGACCGTCTCGCCATCGAAAATCGCCCTGGCGGGCGGTCAGGCGAATCCGCTCGGTCTGAGGCTTTCCTTCAACAAGGCGACGGGGGTCTTCAGCGGCTCTTTCACCATCAAGGGTGAGCAGAAGAGCGTCAAGGCCACGTTCAAGGGCGTCGTCATTGAGGGCTGGCTCGAGGACTGCGGAGCCTGCAATCCCGAAGGCGAGCTCGGCATTTCGATTCCCTTCGGAACGGGCGCCTTCTGGGTCAACGATTCGGTCTACCCGGCAGAGAATCCGAAGCGGCGCGTGACCATCAAGCGCGGCGGATGCCTCCTGCTGGAAGGCGAACCCGTCGAGTCCGAACTCCAGTAGCCGTTCGCATCCACTGAGTTGCCAGGGCGTCTGCCGAAAGGCGGGCGCCCTTTTTGCGGCGGATTCGGGCACCAGCCGCGGACGGGTATCTTTCCCACAGCCGCGCGCGTCTTCACCCATTGACGGCAAGGAGCGCCGCACCCGCGAGGGCCCGATATTCAGCGATGACGCGGGCGGGTGAATTGTCCGCAAGCAAATCCTTTCCCGACCTTGGCTACGCGGGAGCATCCTCCTGCCCAAAAGGTTGATTGCTTGAAGGGGCGAAGGTTGGCACCTTTCGTCCCTGGAGGTTGACAGCGCATGCCTCATTTGGTGGACACCTTCCGGGGGCTTCCTATCAACCTCTTGAGGAGAGGGAAGGCATCCCTTGCCTCGGGGGCAGAAAATGGGGTTGGGGGAGGCGTGTCGCTTTGCGCTTGCATACCTACTGGAAAGTATGTATAATGGGGTGTATGAAAATCAGCCGCCTAGTTGGGTTGATTGCCCTGCCGTGGGTCGTGTGGGGTGACCCGATGCCGACCGAGCCGACGCTTGGTATCGAACCGGTCGAACGCTTCCGCATCGGGCCGTTCTACGAGGAGCGGGTCGAGTGCGACGGTACCCGCTTCACGGCCTTGAGGCCCTTCTTCTCCTACGCCCGCCGCCCCGGCTCGGATGCCAGCGTGACGGATGTGCTCTGGCCGCTGGCGCACTGGACCGGTTGCCGCGACCGCCACTATGGGCGCTTCGCCAATGCCGCCTGGAGCCGCGAGTTTGGCGGGCAGACCCAAAGCCGTTTCTTCACCCTCTTTCCGCTTTGGTTCCACGGCCGCAACCGCGAATACGAGTCCTACTTCGGGCTCTTCCCGCTCTACGGTCATCTGCCAGCCTTCGCCGGCGTCGCAAAAGATGTCGACTTCACCCTCTTCCCCCTCTATCTGGCCTACACCACTGCCGGTTCGCGCGCCATCCGCACCCGCTACCTCCTCTTCCCGCTGCTCTCCTGGCAGACCGATGGGGCCGAATCCGATCCGCAGGAGATTGAGCGCACCGGGCTCTTCCCGTTCGTCGGAACCCGTCGCGACGGGCAGGGCGAAAACAGCTACATCCTTTGGCCTTTCTGGAGCCGCGCGCACTACGATTCGGACCTCCGCCAAGGCTCCGCCTGGATGCTTTGGCCCTTTGCCGCGCGCATCAGCACCTCGACCGAATCCGGCTGGCTCTTCCTTCCTCCTATCGTCCGCCATACCCAAGGCCCCGCCCAGCGCCTGACCCGCGTTTGGCCCCTTTTCGAGTATTCCCAAGCCCCCGAGCGCGAGAAGCTCTCCCTCTGGCCCTTCTACGGCCAGACCGCCTACGAAACCCACCGGCACTGGTACGCCCTGTGGCCCCTCGCCGCTGGAGCAAGCCGCCAATCCCAGCACCTCCAACAGCCCGAAACCACCCGCTTCGTCCGACTTTTCCCCCTCTGGTTCAGCGAGACCGTCGAGCGCGCCAACCAATCCCCGGACCAGCCGCCAACCACCCTCCAGCGCTATGTCCGCCTATGGCCCTTCTACTCCCGCATCAAACACCGCGACGGCTCCCAAAGCCTCCGCATCCCAGACCTCTACCCTCTGCGCAACGCCGCCGGTATCGAACGGAACCTCGCGCCCCTGTGGACCATCTACGAGTTCAGGCGCCAACCGGACGGCACCGCCGAAAACTTCCTCTTTTGGGGACTCATTCACTGGTAGCACCCCCATGGATACCAACCGACACCCCTTCCTCCAGCCCATTATCGACCTCGGTCGAGGCACACTCCTCGTGTTCAAAGCCGTCGCAGGCGCACCCCGACTCCTGACCCACCGGGACTCCCGAAGAGCCTTTGCAGACCAACTCTACCTCTGCGGCATCTCCACCCTCCCTGTGCTCACCGTCACCGCCGTTTTTATGGGCATGATCCTCGCGCTCGAAACCGGTCTCGAACTCCAGAGGTGGAGCCAGGAAGAGTACATCGGTTCCGCCGTCATGGTCTCCATGCTGCGCGAGATGGGGCCCTTCCTCAGCGCACTCGTCATGGCCGCCTGTGTCGGTTCATCCATCGCCGCCCAACTCGGGACAATGGCCGTCAACGAGGAACTCTCCGCCCTCGAACTAATGTCCATCGACCCCGTTCGCTACCTAGCCACGCCCCGCATTTGGGCCATGGCCCTGATGATGCCCCTGCTCTCCTTCTACGCCTGTCTGTTCGGACTTCTCGGAGGCGCGGCTGTCGGCACGACCCAGCTCAATGTGGACTGGAGACTCTACTTCCAGGTCGCACTCCACTGGGCCGAACTCAAAGACCTTTGGGTCGGACTGTTCAAGGCATTCTGCTTCGGGATTGTCATCTCCGGCGTCGCCTGCCACTTTGGATTGGCCACGACAGGTGGCGCGACCGGGGTCGGAAGGGCCACACGACATTGCGTGATTGTTTCGTTCCTGATGATTCTCGTGACGGGCTACATCGTGACCCGCTGCTTCTACGGATTCGCCCGCTGACTTATGATTGAATTGCGCGATTTGTTCAAATCTTTCCCCGGAACGGTTGTGCTCGACGGGGTTTCGCTCCGCGTTCCGGACGGGGAGCTTTTTGCGCTCTGCGGCCCCTCGGGGACGGGCAAAACGGTGACGCTGAAGTTGATAGCCGGCTTGCTCGATCCCGACAAGGGCGATGTGCTGGTGGATGGTATCTCCGTACCGGATGCTACGCCGCGAATGCTGCGGGAGGTGCGTTCGAAACTGGGATATTTGTTCCAGAGCGGGGCGCTTTTGGCTTGGAAGAGTGTGCGGGAGAATGTGGAACTTCCGCTCCGGGAGAATACGCGTCTGAGGGGGCGGGAGCTGGACGAGCGGGTGGACGGTCTATTGGAGGCTGTGGGGCTGCTGGATTCGGCGGATCGCTTCCCGGAGGAGATATCCGGCGGGATGCGCAAGCGGGCGGGATTGGCGCGGGCGATGGCGTTGGACCCGACGACGATGCTGTTCGACGAGCCGACTTCGGGGTTGGATCCAATCCTTTCAAGGCAAATCGACAGGCTGATCCGGAGGTTGACTGACGAGCGGGGGATGACGGGAATTGTGGTGACGCACGACTTGCGCGGAGCGCTGGAGTATGCTGACCGTATTGGGCTGCTGGTGGGGGGCAGGTTGGTGCTGGTGGCAAAGGCAGGGGAGTTTGCGGCTTCAAGGCTTCCGGAGGTGCGGAGGTTTCTTGAGGCGCAGTTCATTTCGTAGGTAGGTTTTCTGGAGGTTGTTGCCAATGAATCGTCGTTCGATATTCTATCCGTTGCTGACGGGGCTGTTCATGTTGGGGGTATTTTCGGCGCTGATATTCTTCTCGGTTGTCATCTCGGGGGCGGATCTTTTCTCGTCCCGGAGCCGGCGGGAGTGGTCGGTAGTCTTCCGTGATGTGGGCGGTTTGCGCAAGAACGACAATGTGGTTTTGAGGGGGATGTCTGTGGGGAGTGTGCGGAGCCTGTCGCTATCTGGCGAGGGGGTGGTGGTGAAGCTGCTTTTGGATCCGGATGTCGCGCCTCGGGAGGACTCGACGCTGTCGGTGGAGCCGACCTCTCTCTTGGGCGGACACTACCTGAAGATGTCCGAGGGGCAAGGGCGCGCATTGGAGCCTGGGGAGGCGATTCGCGGGCTTCCGCCGGAGGATGTGCTGGGCGAGTTGAAGGCGTCGGTCAAGGAGATTCGGGAGGCTCTCTCGCGCGGCGGCGTGGGGGAGACGCTGGCGAATGTGAACCGGATTTCCGCCTCTCTGAGCAACCTGGTGGTACGCGTCGAGCGCGGCGAAGGGACGCTCGGGAAACTCTTCTCGGAGGACACCTCGCTCTACGATTCGCTTGCCTCTGCGGCGGGGAATCTCAAGGGGCTTTCGGAGAAACTCGCGCACGGGGAGTCGACCCTCGGGCGGCTGCTCAACGACCAGGGCGGGCCGTACGAAGACCTCAAGCAGGCGGCTTCCGACGTCAAGCAACTCACCGCCGATCTCAAGAGCGTCTCGGGCCGTCTCGCCTCGGGCGAAGGCACGCTCGGCAAACTCCTTTCCGACGACGGTTCGACCTTCGAGACGCTCCGCACCACCGCCGCCGACCTCCAGACCGTCGCCGCCAACCTCAAGGGCCTTACCACCCGCCTCGAACAGGGCCAAGGCTCCCTCGGCAAGCTGGCCAACAACCCCGAACTCTACGACGAACTCCTCGGCACCCTCAAAGACGCCCGCCAGGTCATCGACAACTTCCGCGACACCGCCCCCATCACCACCTTCTCCTCCATCCTCTTCGGAGCCCTCTAGCCTCCTGCGCGGGCGCGCCACCGCCAGGTACCCACCAATCCCCCCCGGAGGTGCCAACCTCCACACCCCCAAAGTGCCTACCTTCGCCCCCCGAAGGTACCCAAGAAAACCCTTCGCGCCCGCCCGGGCAAAAGACTTGTCAGCAGCGGCCATTTTTCCTATAATTCCCCTACCTATGACAAGGCAAGAGACCCGACAAGTCCGCGTCGGCGGCATACCCGTCGGAGGCGGCGCGCCCGTCAGCGTCCAGACCATGTGCACCGCCTCCCCGCACGATCCCGACGCCCTCATCCGCCAGGCCAAAGAAGCCCGCGAAGCCGGATGCGACATCCTCCGCGCCACCCTCCCCGACACCGAAGCCGTCGAACCCCTCCGCCAACTCTGCCGCGCCCAAATCCTCCCCATCGTCGCCGACATCCACTTCGACCACCGCCTCGCCATAGCCGCCATCCGGGCCGGCGTCGACGCCATCCGCCTCAACCCCGGCAATATCCGCGACCCCGACGCCCTCCCCCAAGTCGTCGCCGCCCTCAAGCCCCGCCGCATCCCCGTGCGCATCGGCGTCAACGGCGGCTCCCTCCAGAAAGACCTCCTCGACCAATACGGCACCGCCACCCCGGAAGCCCTCGTCCAGAGCGCCCTCCAGCACGCCCGACACCTCGAACGCCTCGACTACCACGAGATCGTCCTCTCCGCCAAAGCCTCCGACGTCCAGCGCACCATCCAGACCTACCGCCTCCTCGCCCAGAAGAGCCCCTATCCCCTCCACCTCGGCCTCACCGAAGCCGGCACCCTCCTCGCCGGAACCATCCGATCCAGCGTCGCCCTCGGCACCCTCCTGCTCGAAGGAATCGGCGACACCATCCGCATCTCACTCACCGACGACATCACCCAGGAAGTATCCG
>JBJFGP010000136.1:0-3030 GCA_051892815.1 Kiritimatiellia bacterium
GAAGCACAGACTTACCGATAAGAGGGAATGAAAGTGTCGTCTCCTGACGCCCGTAGATGTCACCTTTGACCTGGAGAGATGGCTGAAGCGTGACCTCCGTGTTCCAAACCACATTCTCGAAAAGACGCTGACGGAACCAGATGCCAATATCCGCGATGCTGCTCTCATTGACCCCTTCAGGCTGACTGCCATCGGCGTAGTAGTAATCCCAAACATAACCAACGCCGGCACGCAAACGAAGCGCATTCTTGATGCCAGTTCCTTTGGCATCCATCGAGCGCCAGAAGTAAAGCGAATAACCCGCAGAATTGGAGACTCGCCAGCGGATGTCTTGAATCCGGTTTTTGATGTTATCGTCGCGAATGAAGAGGCCTTGCATGGGCGATATGTTATATTCGAAGTCCGCGCCAAAGTTGATTAAATCGGTATCGGTGTTGTTGTTGACCTCCTTGTAATCGTACTTGCCGTACACCTTCAACAGGGAACTTTTACCCGTTCGGACGAAGTCGGCATTGAGCCCAGTAGCGAACGAATCGGTATTACCGCTCTGCCCCGAAAAGCGGATACCAACCGACGACGCCCAGCGCTTGGACTCCTTGGGTTTGTCGGGGTCAGGCGCCCCCTTTCGATAGAGCGTCACGACCCGGTTGGAATCAGCCGCCGTATAGACCAACGGTGCTTCTACAGCGGTCTCTAGCCAGTTGGTGCTGGGTCTGGTCAAAACCGGCTCATCGGTCGTCATCTTGGCAATCAGATCCTGTTTGATTGCGATATCCCCGGCGTAGTCGGTGGTCAGCGTGACAATCCCTTTCTGGACTTGTTTGATCTTCCCAGATAGGCGGTCGCCGTTGACGGTCTCAACCGTATCTGCGTGGAGGGCAAACGCTGCCAAAAGGAGTGGAGCAAGGAGAGTAAGTCGACAGGTCATAGTTTTCTCTGATGGGAAACGGTTATTTTCCAAGGTCTGAACGATAGGGTATGGGCAACTGATAGGCCCCGGCATGAGCGACTAGCGCACTCATAATGGCGGGAGAGGGATCGGAAGCATAGTCGGCGATGAGGGTGAACATCTTTTGCTCTGCCCAAGCTTGGCGAATCTGCTTGGTCCCGGTAGGTGCGCCGGCAATGTCTAGGTTGAAGACGACATCATAGTCTGCTGTGCCGGCGCGGCCACGAATCTGGCAAACGGCTTGGTCCAATCCCTTCTTGCACCTGCCATAGAGCCAAAGCGGGCGATCGGCAAATAGGGCGGTGGTCAAACGGGGATAAACTTCGCCACCTGAGGCGGTGTCGAATGTGAATCGTATGTCGTGCATGACGGGATTCCGCAGGGCAGAAAAGAGCGGCCCCATAGCCACGGGGATATCCCAGCGGTCTCCCGCGAGAACCCGCGCACCGCCGCGATTGCAGTAGGTCAACATATCCAGCAGGTAGCGGTTTGCGCTGCGTTGCGTGCCGAAGGCGTAGACAGCGACTTCGCCTTTGTTGAGGCGTGTAAACTCCCCGATAATCCGGGTGCTTTCGAGCAATCCAAAGGTGGGCTTTCCGTCTGTCACAACGACCACGACCATCGGACGACTCCTGTTGTCTCTGAGGCGCAAGAGGTCGCGCAGGAGCGCAAAGAGGTCGGTGCTGCCGTGGGAGCGCAGACCGGAGATGAACTGCCGCCCTTTTTCGAGGGTCTCGGCATTGACGGGCTGCCAACCAGTGAAGGCCTCGGTCGGGCCTGAACTAAACGCGAGCAGCTGCCAGCGGTCACCGTCGCGAAGGATTTCCGGCAACATGGCGATCAACCCCTTGCGGCAGAAGTCAAGTCGGACCTCCGCAATGGACGCAGAGGTATCTTGGACGATGACGACATCCTTCGGTAGAACCGGCAGGGTGGTTCCCGAGCGACGCGCGACCTGTACGGCATAGTAGGTCCACTCCGAATCACCGTCGTAGCGGGAGACCTGCACTTGCAAGCGGTCGTCTACGGGGACGAATGGGGGCGGGGTCTCGGCATTCGGGGTAATGACGGGATCGGAAAAGCGGTCTTCGGTGATACTGGGCTCAAGCGGCGGCGGTGTCGGGATGGTAAGCCCCGTTCCAGAGGTTGGTACCAAAGCCTTCGAGAGAATAGCACCTCCCGGGGGGCCTGATACGAACAACTCAGCCCCATTGGTTGGTACCGACAGGGCCGTTCCCTTAGTAGGAATTGCCGGCGTCTCAAGCGTGGGCGGCGCAATGTCTGGGGCGAGGAGCGTTCGGTCGGCTTGAGGGAGGGAAATGCGCTCGTAGCCGGGAAGTTCGGTCTTCACCTGATTATCGAGGACATCCATCACCTTTTGCCGGGCGACCTGGGAAACTGCAGGCGACGGCCCACCGGCATCGGGCAACGCAGGAAGTTGCGCATCCGGGATGACCGGAAGCTGGTTGAACAAAGGCGTCAAAGCAGTAGCGTCCGAAGCGGTCTCAGAAGGCGCCAAATCCGTCTGCTGCTGCTCTGGAGGCAACGCCTCCGCCCGTTCAGGCGCCTTCTCGGGAGGAGGGGTAGGATCCTCGACCCGCGCAACGCGCATTGGACGGCGAGGCGCGTCAAGGGAACGGCGAAATTCCTCGGCAGATGTGGGAAGCGGATTGAGGCGATAATTGCGCGCCCCCCAAAGCGCCAGCAGGTGTAGCAGAATAGAGGCTATCAATGCGATGGCTATCCAGGGAGTACGCCCCGTACTGTCAGATGGCGGTTGCAAACCATACCCGCCGCGTCGAGCAAAATCAGTCATGGGCTACTCCTTTGCGCTTGGCAGCTTGGGGCGATGAAGGATACCGATCCACCAATTCGGCTGATACCCGAGCAGCTTCGACCTTGTCGCCAGTCTGCTCCAGCAGCTCGACGGCAACATCAAGTGCTTCAGGAACAGAGACGGGATCGTCAAAAAGGATAGCAAGCGTCATCGCGGTACGAATGGCCTCTGCCGGAAGATTCAACCCCCGCTGGACGCGCATCTGGTTGAGAAGCGCCTGTGCCTTTATCATCGGCTGGCCCTG
>JBJFGP010000137.1:0-2974 GCA_051892815.1 Kiritimatiellia bacterium
TGCGAAGGAAACATCCGCATTCTCGGCAAAGAATCGGTCCGGCAGATATGGGAGATTGCCGACGCCTCCTCGACCACCAACGCCGTGCGCGGCACCCTCGCGCTGGGACGCCTCACGCTGGGCGACTCGCTCCGCTCCGCCCACCTGCGGCTTGTAAACGAATGCCTCAACCTCAACCGTTCCGCCGGGTTCGACACCCCCTCCGGCGAACAGCTGATCGTCTCCAACCTGAGCCTCGAATCCGCCTCCTGCCTCGACCTCGACGGTCAACGCCTGCGCCTCATCCAGACCCTCGCGCTCGCCCCCGCCGCCACCATCAACCTCGGCGACCGCCTCGCCGTGCGCAAAGGCACCATCCTGCGCCACTCGATGGTCGGCAACGGCGACCAGACCGCAACCTGGGCCCCCTGCTCCGGACAAATCCGCATCGGCACCACCGGTGCCACCCTCGCTCCCGTGTTCGACGCCCAGAGCGGCGAGACCTATTGGCAAGTCCAGACTTTTCCGCAGCGATGCCTGCTGCTGATACAATGAAACAAAAGGAGTTCCATGACCACCAACCTGCGCCTGGCCACAGCCCTCTCGCTGCTGGCCACCTCGCTCATCGCCGGCGTTTCGACCTTTGACTGGTGCCGCGTCGAAACGCCCGACTCGCTCCAGCCCGGCGACCAATTCACCGTCCGCATCACCCCCACCTCCACAGTCCCCGGAGGCAAACAGATCTCCTGCCACCTCCACTGGTCCAAGCCCGGCGGAGGCGGCTTCCTCCAGTGGGCTCCCGCCAAACCCTGCACCCAAGGCAAGCCCGTCACCTTCGCCTACCGGCCCAAACTCAAACCCGGCACGGCCGCCATCCACCCCATCGTCTTCCTATCCGACAGCGGCGACTTCAACAAGGCCGACAAAGTCGCCCGCCCGAAGCCCATACCGCTCGCAACCCAAAGCGCCCCCGCCCCCACTTCTGCCCCCACCGCACAGCGCCAAGGTTCCCACGGATGGTGCACCCTCACGGCACCCACCGAAACCTCAAGCGGCAAACGCTTCACCGTGACCGTAGCCACCGATCCCGCCGCCCCAAAGGGCAAACTCGCCTGCCACCTGCATTGGGGCAAGAGGGGTGGAGGCGGCTTCCTTCAATGGGCTCCACCAAAAGAATTCACCCCCGGGCAGACCGTCGAATTCACCTACTCCCCCAAACTCAAAGCCGAAGTCGAAACCATCATCCCCGTCGTCTTCATTTCCGAGAATGGCGACTTCAACAAGGCATTCAAGACCGCCAAAGGTCACCCCATCCGCGTCGCGATTGATGCCGAGACGCTCGCCCGGGAAAAGCGCCAAGCGCGCCCCGCGACGGCTACCCTCAAGAAAAGCTGGTTGCGCATTATCCCCCCGAAGCAACCCGTCCGTTCAGGGGAAGCGTTCGACATAAGAGTCGAATACGAACTCGACCCGTCGGACAACTGGGCAGAAGGAACTTCCATCGAACTGATGCCTCTCGGACCTTGGATCGATAACCCCGACGGCATCGTCAACAAGTCGCGCCACCATGTCGACACGCCCGGCCTTGGGTACCAGTGCAAGGCAGTCAAACCAGGCAGAGGAACGCTCCTTTTCCGCCAGCGCATACGCCAGACCCACCGCTACAACTCGCTACTCTGGATGGCCCGATTCAAGGGTGGAGACGGCAAGGCGTGGCCTTGGTCTGTCCGTGCCGGAGGGCCGAGCGTGAAGGCGGATTGTGACCGTTTTTCAATCCGGCCGTCGAGTTATGGCGGCGTCTTCACCTACGGTTCCGCGCCGGAATTGGTTATTGAGTGGCCGGAGGGGTGCGAAGGCAGGGAGCAGACGATTTCGTGCTCGATTTCCACCTGCGAGGGTACGCTGGTCAAGCAGCTGGAGGTGCGCGCCACGCCGCCGGAACCGTTCCATTTCCGCATTGAGAATCTGCCCAATCCGCAGGGGTTGTTCCTGGTCGAGGCGGAACTTCGCGACAAGGCTTCATCCGGGGACAAGGGGCCAATCCGCAGGGCGTGCACCTTTGCCTTGATTCCGGATGTTCCTGCTTTGCTCGGGGCGGATGCGGTGACGCCGTTTGGCGTGACGGATGTGCGCACGCCGGAGAATTCGGTACTGGCGCGGCGGATTGGGGCGAGCTGGTGTCGGCACTTCACGGGTTGGGGGGCGCTGGAGCCGAAGGAGGGTTTCTTCTGCTGGGATGATGTCGACGAAATGGTCTCGGCGAACTGTTCGGCTGGTCTGCGTCCGTGGCTGATGCTGATTGGGCCGCCGTGCTGGGCGGTGGCCGAGACCAATCTCTACGGGGCTGGCTTTATGCCCTATCCATTCCGCCCGGAGGCGCTTGCCCGAAGCGTCAAGGCCATCGCGCAACGCTACCGGAATCGCATCTGCGGAATGGAATGGCAGAATGAAATCGTGCCCGGCTCGCTCTGCCAGGATCCGGTCAAGACCTATCTCGACTTCTGCCGCACGGCGACCCGCGCGTTGAAGTCGGTCGCCCCCGAGATGGAGGCGCAACTGGCGGGAGGTCTCTGGCCGCGCAATTACCGGACCGACCTCATTGCCGCGGGCATCGGCGAGACGATTGATGTGCTGCCCATCCACTACGGGGACGGTGACGGCGTGCGCCAGGCGCGCCAGGATTCGTTCGCGGCCGACCCGTCCGGACGCATCCGCGTCATTGACAACGAGACCGCCTGCGGCTACTCCGTCTGGGGCATGCCGATGCGCCAGGCCGTCACCAATTCCATCCGCCAGTGCGCCCACATCCTGCGCCGCTGGCCGGGCGAACTGGTCGCAGGGGCGGAACGGATTGTCTACTTCGGCGGCTCGCCCGACCCGGCCGGGAACTGGAGCATGCTGCTCGACTCGCGAACCCCGCGCCCTGTGCTGGCGACCTACGCCGTGCTGGCCTCGAAACTCGGAAACGCCAGGCCGGTCGGCGAGACGGTCATCG
>JBJFGP010000138.1:0-14171 GCA_051892815.1 Kiritimatiellia bacterium
GGGACCTGGTGGGCGTACGGTGATGCTGGCGTTCGACCACGGTTTCATTATGGGGCCTACTTCGGGGCTGGAGCGGGTGGATCTTTCGATCAACCCGTTGATTCGGTATGCGGACTGTCTGATGTGTACGCGGGGGATGCTGCGTTCGGTGGTGCCGCCGGGGTGCGGGAAGCCGGTCTGTCTGAGGTCGGATGCGGGGAGCAGTGTGCTGACGGAGTTGAACCGGAATGTGCTGATTGATGTGGAAGATGCGGTGCGGCTGGATGCCTCTGCGATGGCGGTGATGGTGGCTATGGGGGACCGCGAGACGGAGGCTCTGACGGTGGCGAATCTTGTCCGCGCGGCGGATCGGGGGTTCCAACTGGGGCTGCCGGTGATGGGGGTGACGGCGGTCGGTAAGGATATGGCTCGGGACGCGCGCTATTTCGCCCTGGCCTCCCGGGTTGCGGCTGAGAATGGGGCGGCGATTGTGAAGACCTACTATACGGAAGGCTTCGAGAAGGTGGTCAACTCCTGCCCGGTTCCGATTGTCGTCGCCGGAGGCAAGAAGCTCCCCGAACTGGAAGCTTTGGAGCTGGCCTACCGCGCGGTCGACTCCGGCGCCTACGGGGTCGACATGGGGCGCAATGTCTTCCAGTCCGACGCCCCCGCGGCCATGCTGCAGGCCATTTCCGCCGTCGTCCACGACCTCGCCAAGCCTCAAGAGGCCTTCGAACTCTACCGCTCCCTCAAATAGTCCCCCTTCGCGCCGCGCCGCCCCATTGGTGCCAACCTCCCCGTCCGGCAGGTAGGCACCAATCCCCTCTGGAGGTGGCAACCACCGTCCCCCAAAGGTGCCCACCCACCGCCTGAAGAGATTGCAACCTTCGGGGGCGGCGATTCGGCTTGACCCGGCGCGGCAGATTTGATAAAGTCTTCTCTCTTTCGACACTCCCCAAATAGGAATTGCAACCATGAAGATGACCTGGCAACCGTCCAAAATCAAGCGCGTGCGCAAATTGGGCTTCCGAGCCCGGATGGCAACCAAGGGCGGCCGCAAGGTTCTCAGCGCCCGCCGCCGTAAAGGCCGCAAAAACCTCACGCAGGCCTGATTCCGCCACCCGAGACCCTCGCGAAGAAGTGCGCTCCGCCACAGGCGCGGATTGCAGACCATCCGGTATGGCAAGGCCGACAGACAATGCGCCGGGAGCCTCGGAACAGACGGCATCAACCAAACGGGATCCCGGCAAGCCGGCTTCCCGTTTTTCATATTCCGACAGCCGCCTTCCCGCCCGCGACTACCCCGGACTCTTTGCCCAGGGCCAGAGCTACCCAGGCCGAACCATCGTCCTCTGCCTCAGAAAGAATCCCGCCGACGGACGCCCGAGATTCGGCGTCGCCACCTCCAAGCGAACCCTCCACGAAGCCGTTTGGAGAAGCCGCGCCAGACGCCTGATGCGCGAAGCCTTCCGCCTCAACCAACACCTCCTCGCGCCAGGCACCGACTGCATCCTCGTCGCCCGCAAATCCATCCGCGGCAAACCAGCAGCCGAAGTCGCCCGCGACCTCCTCCGACTCTGCCGCAAAGCCGGAATCCTCACCACCCCAACGTGAGCCACACACCCCAAAACACCCTCCCCGTGCGCCTGATGGTATCCGCCGTCCAAGCCTACCAAATCCTATCCGCCCCCCTCAAACACGGCCACGGATCCTGCCGCTTCATACCCACCTGCTCCGCCTACATGATCCAAGCACTCCAACTCCACGGCCCCCTCAAAGGCCTCCTGCTCGGACTTAGGCGCCTGCTCAAATGCCACCCATTCGGCCCATACGGATATGACCCCGTTCCACCCCCAAAACAACCCACCCAGCAGCCCCATGAATAGCGATCGAATCATCGGAATCCTACTCCTCGTCCTCCTCGCAGGTTGGTTCGTCTGGAACACCCGGCAACCCTCCCCGCAGCCCCAGAGCAACCCGCCCGCAGCAGTCCAGAGCGCCAACCAGCCAGCCCCGGAGATACCAACCTCCGCCCCAGAAACACCCCAAGAAACCGCCCCCGACGGAACCGAAGAAACCGTCACCCTCCAATCCGACGAACTTGCCCTCACCTTTACTACCCGAGGCGCCGCTCTCAAGCACGCCCTGCTCAAACAGTACCGCACCACGCCAGCCCCAGACAGCCAACCCGTCGCCCTCGACTTCGCCCGCCGCCCGGCCCTGCTCCTAGGCGGCATTCCCGGCCTTTCCAGTCAAGCAAACTTCACCCTTGCCGCCCGCGAAACCAACTCCGTCCTGTTCACCGCCCGCACCCCTAAAGGCCTTGAAATCAGGCGGAAATATATCCTCCAGAGCGACTATCGCATACTCCTCGAAGAGACCCTTTCCAACCAATCCGCCGACCCGATTGGGCTCGCCGACCGCACCCTTTCCCTGGGCGAAATGGCTCTCGGGGATTCCAAGAACGAGCAGTTGGGGGTGGACACCTTCGTGCTCGATTCCAACGGGCGGGGCGACTGTGTCCGTACGCTTCCGGAGACCGCTTTTACGGGCAGGAAGTCCTCTTTTGGCTGCTCTTCAGGGGGCGTGCCAGCGGCAACCTTTCCGCTTGAGGCTTCGTGCGATTTGCCTGGAATCCAGCGTTGGACGGCGGTCAAGAGCCGCTTTTTCACGCAGCTTTATGTGGCCGAGAAGCCGGTCGAATCGGCCCGACTTTTTGCCTCGCGGAAGGCGAATGAAGCGACGCTGAAGGTGGGTTCGGCCTGGGCGGTGATGCGGCTTGGGGCGAGGACGATTCAGGCAGGGGAGTCGGTCTCGGAGCGGGGGACGCTCTACTTGGGTCCGAAGAAACTTTCGCTGTTGAAGGGTTTGCAGTGCGGGGCTGACGAGTTGATGGACTTCGGGTGGTTTTGGTGGATGTGCGTGATTCTGCTTCCGGTGCTCAATTTCTTCTATTCGCTGGTGCCGAGCTACGGGGTGGCCATCATTCTGTTGACCTTTTTGGTGCGCATCATTTTCTGGCCGCTCACCCACAAATCGACCGAGAGCATGAAGCGGATGGGGGCGTTGCAGCCGAAACTCAAGGCCCTTCAGGAGCAGTTCAAGGACGATCCCCGCAAGCTTCAGATGGAGACGATGAGGCTCTACCGCGAGCACAAGGTGAACCCGCTTTCGAGCTGCCTGCCGATGCTGGTCCAAATCCCCGTCTTTATCGCCCTTTTCACCGTTTTGCGCTCGGCGGTGGAGTTGCGTTATGCGCCCTTCCTCTGGATTTCCGACCTCAGCGAGCCGGAGAATCTCTTGGTGGGCTACCTGCCGATTGGCTTGAACATCTGGCCGATTCTGATGACGCTGACGATGTTCCTCCAAAGCTACCTCTCGCCGCGAATGGGCGACCCCGCGCAGCAGCGGATGATGATGGTGATGATGCCGCTGATGATGCTCTTCATGTTCTACTCCATGCCCTCCGCCCTCTGCCTCTACTGGACGGTCAGCCAAGTCCTCTCCATCATCCAACTCCTCCACCGCCGATGGCAGGAGCGGCGCGAAAGGTTGCAACCCGCGACTCCCTAAGGTAGGCAGATGCCTGACCTCATCTCGGCAACCTCCGGCTGGAGCTTATTGCTATCCACGGCCCCCCTTCCTAGCAACCTACCGGGGCGGCACCTCCTCAACTTCGCCCCCGCCACCTTGCCCATCTCCTGGAGCGGCGGAGGCCTTCGGAGGCTTCTCAACCCAGCCACCCGCCCCACCCGCAAACACCTTCCCGTCCCAGCCCCATGACCCCGCCAACCTGGCTCCAGCAACGCAACGACGGCACCCTTTTGACCCTAAAAGTCACCCCCCGCGCCTCCCGCAGCGGCGTCCTCGGCGAAGAACCCAACTGGCTCCGCATACGCCTTCAAGCCCCCCCCGTCGACGGCAAAGCCAACGCCGCCCTCATAGACTTCCTCGCCACCCGCCTCAACCTTCCCAAACGCACCATCCAGCTTATCTCCGGCGAGACCGGACGCCTGAAAAAAGTCCTCATTCCCACCCTCCCGCCGGACGAAATCCAAGCCAGACTCCTCCCCCGATGAAACGCCGGCAATTCCTCGCCCACTGCCTTTCCGCCGCCGCGGTCGCAACCCTCCCATCCCCCCCGCCCAAGCCACCAGCGGCCCCCGTTCACCCCCACCGCCTGACCGTCGCCTATAGCCGGATCGAGTGCGACCTAAAGCAACCCTTCTCCCTGCTTCATATCTCGGATACGCACCTGACGGAGGCCGACGACGAGGATGGTTCGTGGGCAGGCGAACTGCGGCGGAAGCGTTCCAATCACTTTGGCGGAAGGCAGGAAGAGGCGCTGCGGGCGTCTATCGAGTGGGCCCGGAGCAGGACTGATTTGCTGCTGCATACTGGGGATGTGATGGACTGGTTCTCGGGCGCGAATCTGCGCCTGGCAAGGCACTATCTGGGCGGAATGATGGCTTGTGCGGGGAATCACGAGTACCGCCCGGCGAGGCGGAAAGGTAGGCCGTCGTACACGGATGCGGACCGTATGCCGATGCGGGATTCGTTGGCTCGTCTCTATCCGGAGGGGCTAGGCTTTGCGGTGCGGAGGTGCTTTGGGGTGAAGTTTGTGCTGCTCGACAATGCGTTCGGGACGGTCACGCCGTCGCAGGTGGAGCGTTTTCGGGAGGAGGTTCGGGAGGGGCTTCCGATGGTGCTCTGCCAGCATGTACCGTTCTACTCGGAGGGTTTGTGGCTCTTCGACCATACGCATTGGTCCGGCGAGCGGGTTTCGGGGTCTGCTCCGGCGATTCGGGATGGGGCCGATTTCCGCCGGCAGCTGGACGATGGGACGACGCGGGGGTTCGTCGAGATGCTGCGGAAGGAGCGGTTGCTCAAGGCGATTCTCTGCGGTCACATGCACCTCTTTGCGGAGGAGCGATTTTCGCCGTGGGCGCGGCAGTATGTGGTGGCGGGGAATTACGCGTTCAATGCCCGCGAGGTGCTGTTCTGCTGAGCGGCGGACGGGCTTGGCGAGGTCGGACGAGTGCACGGCAAGGCGCCTCGCGCCGCCCGCGGCCGGGGCCGGAAGGTGCGTACGAATCGCTCCGGCAGGAGCCTATTCCCACGGGGGATTCGTGCCAACCTCCGAAGGCGGAGGATAGGCACCTGTTTCCCCAATTCCAACCTATGCGCCGGCCCCTTTCCGGGGAATCTATCAGAGCGGACGGTGTTTTGGACGGTAGGCCGCCGCGCCCTCCAATGCGTCCGCGACGGACGCCCCCTCGCCGACGCCCTCAGTAAATCAGCTGCGAGCCCCCAATGTGCTCCCGCAACAGCGAATTGCCCGGCACGCACCCCGCATCCAGCGAAACAAAGTTCTGCAGGAAGCCCGACAGCCGCCGCGCCTCGCAGTAGAGCGGATCCGCCGGTTTCACCTGATTCAAGAGCGGCGCCGCATACCGCTTCAGCACCGCCAGTTCATAGTCCAGCGCCGAATTGAATACCGCATCCGCCAAGTGCTGGTACGGATAAATCCACCTCTGTTCACCCGCCAAAACGCTCGGCCAGCGGCGTAGCGTATCCAGCGGCCCGTGCCCGCGGAACAGCCAATCCCGAACCATCCGCCGCAACAGCCGATTGTCCGTCGTCGCAATCCGGTTGTTCCGGTCGATCGACAGCTGCGTAAACGCATTCACAAACAGCTTGAACTTCAGATCGTCCGGGATTCCCCTCGTCAAATCCGGGTTCAGCGAATGAATCCCCTCCATCACCAGAATCCCATTCTCCGGCAGAAAAGTCTCCTCCTCCGCGCGCCCCGGCTGGCGATTCTTGAAGTCGAAACGCGCCAACCTCACCCGCTTCCCCGAAAGCAAATCCATCACATCCCGGTTCAACGCATCCAGATCCATTGCACGGATATGCTCATAGTCCAGCCGCCCCTCCGAATCCCTCGGATTGCGCGCATCCCCCACGAAATAATCATCCGTGGAAAGCTGCAGCGGCCTGAACCCCAAAATTCGCAATTGCGCCATCAGACGCTTCGCCGTCGTCGTCTTCCCCGCAGACGAAGGCCCCGCTATCAACACCAGCCGCGGATTCGGCACATGCGACGCAATCCGGTCCGCGATACTCGCCAGCTTCTTCTCGTGCAACGCCTCCGCCGTCAACACGAAATCCCGCACCCGCCCCGAAAGAATCGCCCCATTGAGTTCACTGACATTCGTGATGCCGATAATCTTCCCCCAACTCGCATGTTCCTTGAAAACCCCGAACAAATAGTCAAAAGGCGGCAGCGGCGCAATATTCTCCGGATGCTCGCTCTCAGGCAGATTCAAGATGAAACCATTGGCCGTCGACAGCAACTTGAACAGCTTCAGACCCCCCGTCCGGTGCGTCACAATCCCCTGGCAAAGATCCAAGAAATCGCCGCAGCGGATAAGCGGCACATAGGGCGGATTGCGGTGCGCCAAAAGCCTCGCCTTATCGGCAAAACCGGCCTGCGTGAGGCGTTCGATTGCAGTCTCGTAAGGCACATTCTCGTACTGAATCGGAAGGTCAGAATCGACCAGTTCGCGCAGTTTCCGCTCAAGCGCTTCGGTCTTTTCACGGCCGTCAGACCAATCCGCGCTCCAGTGTATGGCATTGCCGTAAGCGTGCCCGATACAATAGTTCTCGCCGGGGAAAAGCTCGTGCATGGCCTTGGCCACAAGGAAACAGAGACTCCAGCGGTAAATGCGCCATCCCTGGGGGTGTGCAATAGTCACCGGCTGGACCGTTGCATCGCACTGAAGCGGGTGGTAGAGAGGCAGGAGATCATTGTTGACCAAGGCGCCAAGGATAGGCAATCCGTCCACAGTCTGGTCGCGGAATAGGGTACGAAGGGAGCGCCCGGCATGGAGCAACTGGACTTGGCCGTCGGGCAGGGTGATGTGGATGTGCTGGATATGAGGGTTCTCGGGCATCGTGCACTCCTGAAAGGGGAAGACCGGCTTCCTGTGGGGAAACCGGTCTTCTAGAATGGGTCACATGGCTATCGACTCTCCCGCCCGGGGGAGCGGCGAGACCAGAGGCGTTACTTGTCAGCCTTCGGGGCTGGCTCCTGTGCGGGATGGTCGACGCAACCTTCGGCGCATTCGGTGGCTTTGGCGGCTTTCTCGGCGGCCTGCCGTGCGGCTTTAATCTCCTCGTCGAAGGGCGTGACGATCTTCTTTTCTCCCTCAAGTTTCTTGATGAGGGTGTCTATGAGTTTGCGGATTTCGCGTCCTTCGAAGGCCTCTTTTTGCATCTCGACGAGGGCGTCTTTGGTGGGCACTTCGGGGATGCGAACGAGGATATGGGAGGCTTCGAAGGATTCGTCTTCGGCGGGCTTGTCGCCTTCCGCGGGTTTGGCGGGGTTCTTGGCATCGAGGCGGATGATATGCAGGCCGAATGCGGTCTTGACGAGGTTTGTGGTGATGTCGCCGGGCTTGGCGAGGGCGATGACGGCGTCTTCGAAGGGTTTGACCATCTGACCGCGTTTGAATTTGCCGAGGGAGCCTTTATTCTGCTTGCCGGAGGGGCAGTCGGAGTTCTCTTCGGCGAGTTTCGCGAAGTCGGCGCCTTCCTTGACTTGTTTGAGGAGGGACTCGGCAAGGGCGGTCTTTTCCTGAACGAGTTTTTTGGCCTGGGCGATTTCTTCGTCGAGGGCCTTTTCGTCGGCCTTGAACTGGGGGATGGTGGTCTTGATGTATTTCTCGATCAGCCAACCTTCTTCGAGTTCTTTTCTGGCGGCTTCGGGGCCGAGGGGTGCCTTGGCGAGGATCTCTTTGACGGTCGTTCCGCGCATTTTGGCGAACTCTTCGAGCTTGTTCATCTGTTCATCGCGATCGGCCTGTTCGAGTTTGGCTCCGGCGGCGGTGGCGGCCTGAAGGAGGGCCTGTTGGACAATCACGCTCTGGACGAGGCGCTTGACGAACATTTCGCGGATTTGCGGGAGTTTGTCGTTCTGCTCGGGGGGAAGCTGTCCGGCGTATTGCTTGAGGACGGCGTCGACGCGCTTGTCGATGTCGCCCCAACTCATTTTGAAGTCGCCGACGGTGACGGCAATCTCTTCGGGGTCGTGTTTGGGGGTGACGGCGGGGGCTGTCTCACCGGCCTTGACCTCATCAAAGGGTGCGAGGTTGAGGTCGGCGGGTTCATCTTTCTTGCAGCCGGAAAAGAGGGCGAGTAGGGCGACGGTCGCCGCGAGTGTGCGCTTCATAGGTGTGGATTCCTCCTGTGGACTCCAGTTTGTCTGGATGATAACGGCGCTGATTATACCACAACGCGCAGGGGCTGGCAACAGGAATTTGCACGGGGGCGCAGACGCCGGGAAAGTCGTACGCAGGTTTGGGGGCAGGTGGTGCGCCGGATGCGGGGGGACGGGTTGGCACCTCCGGGGGCGAAAGGTTGGCAGGGACCGGGGCGGTGGCTAGACAGGTCGGGCGTGGAGTCCGTCGCGAAAGGTATAGGTGCCGGAACCGTCCGGCGCGGCGCCGCGGAGGATGTCGACGACACGGGTGCGTTGGACGGGAAGGTACTCCGTCCAGGGCACCCGCACCTGATGGTACCGCCCATCGCCGCCGTAGACGGATACCACATCGACACGATCTTCGCTGCGGAAGGCATGCGCCGTGACCTCCACCCGCTCGTCCGTCCCGCACGCGCCCAAAGGCCTCGCCTTGAGAATCAGCCGCGTGACCGCCCGGCGGGGCTTGAAACACCCCTCGCCGCAGAAGTTGGCCAGCGCCTCCTGCTCGAACGAACTCAGCGCGGAAAGCCGCCAGCGCGGGTCATCGATGCCCGTAACCTCCTCCGGCGCAGTCTGCCGATAGACCGGAATCGCCAGTATCGGCGCGAGCCCGAAATAGAAGTGCCGGAAGTACGCTTCCGCGAACTCCAGGAACCCTTTCCTGGCACGCTCCAGATTCCAGTCCTGGAAACGGGACGGATCCGTGCTCAGGCTGAAATCCTGCAGATGGTCGGGCTCCACGCAGGTCACCCGCTTGACCTTCCCGAAGCCGAAATCATCCCCGAAACCGACCTCGCTGTCTTGCATCAACGCCGTCATCTGGCGCTGGGCATCGGGCGTGAAAAGCACCCGGTACTCCACCTCACTGTCGCGGTCGACCGTCTTGAACATAGCCTCGAATTCGCGGTTCGACATAATGGTGTAGTTGGACTCGTCGGTTAGGTTCCGCGAGAAGGCTTCCAAGCTACCAATCTCCCGCTTTCGGCGCCACCTGTCGGTGATGGAGGTGCCGGACAAATTGGTCCTTTCCCGGTTGAAAGAGAGGTTCGGCGCTGCTTGACTGGCGAAGAAAAGGCGGGTACGCTCGGTATAGACCGGAACGGGCTTTTCGACCGATGCGGTGAGCACCTGCGAGTGCGTCACGCGCCTACGATGGCCCTCGAAGTCCATCTCGGTTTCGGTCCAGGAGATGGTCTTGTGCCCGGTGTAAACCTGGGTATCCCACGCCTGTTCCAAAATCGAGACGAAGACGAACGGGTTGCCGTTGATGGCCCCCGACTGCGCCAGCAAGATCGACTCGTTCTGCCCAAACGGCGGCGTCCATCCATAGCGTTCGACCATCTCGGAGAAGCGTTCCCGCGAGCAGTAGGGGTCGACATGAATCCGGGGCAACGTCTGCTCAATCAGGCGCGGAATCATATCCCACCGGTAGAGCAGATTCAACGGCGCCATCTGCCCCCAACCTTGCTCAATCAGGGCGTCGATTTCGCCTTGCAAGGTCCGGCGCTGATGGACTACTTGGGCAATCTTCAAGCCGCACCACCACAGACCGGTGACGGACGCGAATGCGAAGAGAAGCGTCTCAACAGCCACCACGCCGGAGAGCAGCAAACCGGCCGCGGGGATTGCCGCGAAGGCCGCCACCAGAATGGTTGCGACAATCCAGGCGGCCTGCCGCCAACCCAAGCATTTGCGTGCCGACTCGCGCGTCGAGACCTCGGCGACCAGGCGGCAGTTTTCTTCGCCGTCGACGCCCGAGCGCTCAAACAGTTCCGCGAAGAGTTTCCGCGCCCCCTCCGCGAAGGCTTGCGCAAAGCGCTCGCGGTACTGGTCGAGCGGGGCATAGATGTCGTCAAGCAGAGGATTCGGAGCGTCCATTGTCTAGAATCCGGGCGGACGGGCGGGTTGCCAACGGGTCAAAAGGTTGACAGCAAAGAGAGCCGGAGGTTAGTTGGAATCGGCGCGAGAGGTTAGCAGCATACGGGGCGGAAGGTTGGCACGAATCGGAGCCAAAGATTGCTACCCGTGCTAGGCAAAGAAGTCCTTCCGCGCGGCCTGCTTGAGTTCAGCCGAAGCGCTGAAAGGGATGCGCGTGGTGTAGCCGGCGCGGGCAGCGACAATCTGGTAAGTCGGCCAGCGAAAGAGGTCGCGGTTCCATTGCGCGACAGTGTCATTATAGAGCGAACGGGCGGCGGTGATTTCCCTCTGGAGGTAGGCATTCTGCCGCATCGCCTCGATGATTGCCTCGTGCGCCTTGAGCTCGGGATAGGCTTCGACCTGAGGGAAAAGACGCCCGAACGCGCCGTCGAGTTGAGCCTGCGCTTCATTGCGGCTCATGCCTTCGGGCAGGCGTCCGCCACGGAAAGCTGAGACGGCCTTCATTACGTCGGAATCGAGGGCAACGGCTTTCGAGACAAGGGTCGCAAGGTTGCTCAGAATGACCACGCGCTGTTCGAGGTAATTGTCGATGGTGGAGGCATCGGCCTGGATCTTCTGCTGGAGTTGGCGGAAGTAGTTGCCGGCCGAGATCTTCATAAAGAGGAAGATGAGCCCGGGGAGAATGCCGCAGAGCCAAAGGATGACTTCGAAGAGCGTCGAACCGAAGCCGACCTGCACAGGAAGCTGGCGTTCGATTACCTGTATGTCGCGGCCCTGCTGGTTGAAGGGGCCTGTCAGTTCGTCCAATTCGTTTCCGGTTGCCATAAGCCTGCTCCTGATGGGGTGGTGCGGGACCATCGCCCGCGCGAATAAGGAATATTTTAGCACAGGCTCGGGCGGGATGCAATCCAATAAAATCGTCTGGGCGACACCAAATGGTACGCACGAACCACTTCCATTCGTTCGTGCCACGCGCGGTGAATGCAACGTACGAAACACCCCCGCAGGTGCCTAGGTCTCAGAGGCAAAGGTTGGTAGCAATCGCCCCCTCCGCGCCACACGCACCGCGGGCGGAGACTGGCTGTCGACCGTCCAAAACAAATGCCGCCTCTCCGGGCGTCAGTGGATATGGGCCCAAGGCTTGGGCGCATTTTCGCCGAAGAGGACTCTACCGATGCAGGGGATGCGCTCTTCCCAATTAGGGTAGCTGTTGGGGCGCTTGCTGCCGAGGGCTTTCCAGTCCCACCAGGAGCCTTTTTCGCCGTAAATCCAGATGAAGCCTCCCGTGGCGGAACGGCGCGCCTGGGCGAGTTGGCGCTTGAGGAGGCGGTCAGCACGGGTTTCGCGCAGGTCGCGGTGCTGATAGGTGAAGAGGGTGGATTTGGGGTCGGCATAGAAGTCGAGATAAAAGGCTGGCGCAAGACCGCCCTGACGAAGGTGTTTCTGGCGAAGTTTGGGTTCGACCTGACTGAATCCGGCGCGGTTGTCGATGGCTTGGGTCTTGTAGGAATCGAGGTGCGAACTGCAGTAGCCGCGCCATTCGTCACCGTCGACGAGGCGGGCTTGCGGGGGCATCGCTTCAAGCAAGCCGTTGCAGAAGGCGCTGAGCAGGTCGCAGCGAAAACTCCAGAGATAATAGCCCCAGAAGATGCAGTCAGGGAATTCGGCGAAGATGGCTTTGCCGACCTCCTTTCCGCGCTGACGGGCGATGGCGCGGTAAGCCTCTTTGGTGCGGGGGTTGTCGGAAGGGTTATTCTTGGCGTCGTCTTTGAGAAACCAGTCGGAGGTCCAGTAGGAGTTGACGGGATAGATGCCGTAGCATTCGGGGTCGAAGCAGAGCCCGGCCATGGAGCACTTTTTCGCGGTGCGGGCGGCAAGGGCGAAGTTGTCGGCTACGGTTTTCCAGTAGGCGTCGTCGAACCAGAGGGGCTTGGCCTTGTCGATGAGGGTGTAGAGGAAGTTGTGGCGGTAGCGCTTGAAGGGGATGGACTGGTAGGTCGCAACGGTGCGGCGGAAGGCTTTGTGCTCGATGAGGGTCTTGCCGGAGAAGACGCCGCTGAGGCCAAAGTCGAAGAGGAGTCCGTCGAACGGCGCGGCGGCTTCGATTTCCGGCAGGTGCTTCTTGAGCAGGTCGACATCGGGGCGCTCCCATCCGTTGAAGATGAGCCAGGGCTTCTCGGCGGCGGCGGCGGCGAATACGCAGGCGGCGGCAATCGTCGCGGCAAGAATCGGTCGACAGATGGTCATATAATCGAATCCTCTCTCGGGAATCATCCCGGGCGGCAGGTGGGCACCTATTCCCCTCCAAGGTGGCTACCTGCCGGGTGCGAAGGTTAGTACGATCTGGGGCGAAAGGTTGCTATCCGCCTGGAGAAAAGGTTGATAGATCAGAAGGCGATGCCTTCTCGCTTACCCTCGAACTTCGTGGCCAGGCGGCGGGCCTCGGCGCACCATTTCCGGAAGCCCCAGGAGCCGTTGTCGAGGAAGAGATCGAGCATTGCCTTCGAGGCGGGGTTCTTGACGGAAGCCTCCGCTTCGGCGATGCACGATTCGAGTTCGTCAAGAACCGACATCCGGCGGAAGAGGTTCGCGCGCGGCGAGGGCGTCCGGGCAGCCAAAACCCCAATGGTCGCGAAGTCTTCGAGTTCCATGAAGGTGCGCGTCGCGACCGATTCGTAGATGAACTCGTTGATGATGGAGTAGAATCGCCACATTGCCGGGGCGGCTTCGCGGTAGGTCCGCGCAATGAAGCGCCGGTCGCACGCCCTGGGATCGACTCCGGGCTGGCGGAACTGCCGCAGGAGCGACCAGAGTTGCAACGAGCAGAAGGGTTCGCCGCCTTCGTTGCGCACCCCGACCATACCGGCATCGCGCAGCGCGGGAATGTCGTACTTCGCCGTAATCTCCCACGGGCGCAGGTTCACCCCGAGGAAATAGTCGTAAATTGTCAGGCGTACGCCGGGAATCTGGCTCCAGCGCCAGATGTCGCGCCACCAAAGGTCATTGACCGGGGCGTAAATCGGCTCGAAATAGTTCTTGCGGAAATAGGGGCAGTAGCAGATGTTCCAGTTCTGCGAGAGGGGCACCGGAGGCGGCGTGTTGAGCCAGAAGTAGCCAATCGTCTCGATGCGCAGATGGCGGTTCATCCAGACATTTGCCGCGTGGACAAGGGCGTTGCCGTTGGCATAATACTGCACCCCGCGGAAGAGCGGATTGGAGGGGGCAATCGTGCTGCCGTCGGGCAGGCGGATGGGCGTGCGGCACTTCGCGCAAAGGCACCAGCGGTCGTTGTCCTCGGGCCAGAATCCGAAGACCTCGTAGTATTGCCAGTGGTACTGCCGCTCGCCCGAGAGCACCGGCGTGCGCGTACCGAGCCGTTCCCGGGAAAGGTGCAGCCAGTCCGCCTTGGCGTGGTCGATTGACTCAATCATGCAGTTATGGCGCGAATAGCATTCAGGCTTGATTCGCTTGCCATTCTCGTCCATCCCCCAGGTAATACGATTGGGGTCGTCGAACTTCACATAATGGCCTGTACCGTAGTGAGCCAGCCAATGCCCCGTGGCCATGGCCCGTACCCCTCCGCGCCACGCGCTCGCCTGGTCGTACCAGCTGACCTCGTATTGCATGCCCCGGTTGCGACGGGTGAAACTCTCCGAGCCGTGATAGCACCAGGCGCGGCTGAAGGCGGGTTCCTCGAGGTACTCCTCGCCCCAAACCAGGTCCATCGACCCCGCACGGTCGAAGGAGCAGACTTTGTAGTCCCTGTTCCGGCTTCTGCCGTTCGAACCGTGGGCGCAGATTTCATCGGTATTGTTCTCGACCAAGGCATAGACGCCCATCGCCAAGCCTATCGCGTCGCCCTTGTCCTCCATCTCTCCGGCATAGAGATAGAGGTTGGAGCCGCGGCGGCGGATGGCAAAACCGGAGGTGCCTTTCAGGCGAGCCTGATCCTGTTCGTAGAGCGCCTTTTCGGCTGGGCCGAGGCGGGGAAAGTAGTTGCCGCCGATGAAGATTTTGGTTTTCTTCTCGGGCGAGGGTTCGACCAGCACGG
>JBJFGP010000139.1:0-14034 GCA_051892815.1 Kiritimatiellia bacterium
CCTGCGCCGAGCACGGTGACGGTAGCGGCGAAGGTGGCGGTGGTGGCGTCGAGTGTGACGGTCGGTGTCGGGTCGATTGACGCGGCGCCGAGCGAGGTGAAGGTCAGCGGGGCTGAGGTCGTGGCCCGGCCTTCGCTGTCGGTGATGGTCAGCTGGGCGGTGTAGACGGTCGATGGGGTGAGGTCGGTTCCTGCCGCGAGGGTGAAGGTCTGGGTGCCGGCCTCGGTGAAGGAGAGGACCTCTTTGACGGTCTCGGTGGTCTCCGAGGTGCCGTAGGAGATGGTGGCGGTCGCGGAGGTGGAGAGGTACCCGATGTTCGCGAGGGTGACGGTAAAGAGGACGTCGCCGTTGTCGAGTGATTGGGCGGCGAAGTCGGTCAACTTGGGCTCTTGGGGGTAGCTGGTCGTGAAGGGGGCGCTCTGGGCGGAGGCGCCGAGGTCGTTTTCCATCCGAACGGTGGCGTTCTCGTAGGTCGCCAGAGGGTCGAGGTTGCGGACGGTAAAGGTTTGAACGCCTGAGGTGCTGGTGGTGCCGATAGCAACCTCCGTCCCCGCATGGTTGAAATAGAGGGATGCGATTCCTGCATTCTCGCCGATGGTCTCGATAGGCACGAATAGGTTCAATTCGTTGGGACCAATCCACTCGAATCCTACCGCCCCGCTGAAGGCTGGCGTGCCGGCCACCACCTCTTCGACCTCGCCGAAGGTCGCAAAGTCGGCTTGCGTCATGGTGGCGTAGGTGGCGGCTATATAGTCTGCACTTTCGGCGGTCGCGTGGATGCGGACCTCGTCCATCTTCCCGACCAGCGCCCAATCCTGGGCGGCCCGGGCGCCAAGGGCCAGCGAGTCGGTCGGCTCAAGCAGGGAGGCAAAGGAACCGTTGCCCTGGGAGTAAGTACTCTCCTCCACGCCGTTGACGAAGAGATGCATTGTCTGATCCGCGCTCAGTACCATCGCCAAATGGACCAGTTCGGCGGTGAGATCCTTGGAGGCGTTGACAATCGTCCGGTTGCTTCCCGTCCCCTCCGACGCGACCAGCGCGACCTGGTTCGCCGCCGTAAAAGCGGTCAGTTCCCAGCCGCGGTTGCCCGAGTTGTTGTTGACCTTCGTAGATACGAAACGCTGGTACATCGGGTTGCCATCCAGCTTGAACCAGCCCGAGACCGTCAGCGTTCCATCCTCGCCGAACCGAGACCAGCGTTCGTCATTCGCGTAGAGCAAATAGGTCTTGTCCGCCGCCGCCGAATAGCAACTCCCGACCGCGCCTCCCGCCGAATAGTCCGGCGTGCCGCTGACCGTCGCCTCAAGCCCGTGGACCGACTCCTTCTCATCCCCGGAAAAGTGCCAGACGCCCCGGTAGGCGCCCGCGCTCCAGACCTCGGATGGATTGACATCCTCCAGCGTCGCATCCTCCCGCGCACAGTAATAGAGCGTCAGACGCGTGCCCGCCGATAGCCTCGGAACCCGGACCCAGACAAGCGACTCCCCGTCCGGATCCCACGTGTCAATCTCGTGCGAAAGAAGATTCCCCTCGGCATCCGCGAAACGAAGGTCGCTCCCCCCGTCCGCACAGTCGACATAGTCGAATCCAACCGGCGAACCAGCCGAAAGGCGCACCAGAACAGGGAAATTCTCAAGCACCGACTCGCCCGTATAACCCGTAAGCGAGACCGCGCACCGCTTCTGAAAATTCGCCCGGTTGATGGCAGACGCCTGCACCGAAACCGACGCAAGAAAAACCGCAGCCAATGCCACCCGAGCCAGCCGGGCAGAGTAGGGAATAGCTGTCATTGATTACCTCCTTTGCGCTTGAGAACATCGTGCGAATCGTAGACCTGCTCGTGATAGACGCCGTCCTTGAATCGGCGCAGAGTGTTGGCGGGAAGTTGCGCCCCATTGACCAGATTCCAACCGGAATTGAGGTCGAACCAAGCGTAGCGCAGCGAGAAGGCCTCGCGCACCTCCTGGGCGGAGAGAATGACCGTATTCCCCCTGATTTCAGCCTTCGCAATATGGTAAATGCAGCCAAAGACAGCCTTCCCATCCTTCTTCCTGTCGGCCCCGTCGATAGTCACCCCAGCCTGCGGCGGTCCCGCTAGTTCGAACCCCTTGACAGGCTTGCCGTCAGAGGTTTTGAGGCCATCCGCGTTGCGGAAATGAAGGATGGCTTGGGGGCCGTTCCATTCCACTCGTTCGAGCACCGGGCCCGCTTCAAGGCCCTTGCGGATGCCGTAGGCTCTGGAGAGGGCCAAGCGCATCCACCGCTCCCCGACCTGCTCTTTGCGGACGGGGTGGATATCGCTTTCGCCGAGGTCGAGCAGGGATATGGCCGCGCAGTTGGGGACGCTTTCTCCGAGTTCGGCGAGCATCCTTCTCATATCGGCGGAGACTGACCAGGTCGGGCGGTCGCCATCGCCTTGAGCGAGGCGCTCTTCCGAGTTGGGTTTGGTGTCGAGCTTATGCGGGGCTATCTCGGTGATGATGACGGGAAGTGCGGTCTCCGACTGCCCTTTTCCGGCGAAGGTGAAGTTGTGCCGCCAGCCGCCGACGAGGCTACGGAAGAAGCCGGGGTATTTCCAGTTGCCGAGGTCGCTGCAGCCTTGGTACCAGATGGCTCCTTTGATAGCCATCGGGTAGAGAGGTGCGACGCGACCGTGGTGCATGGCTGCCATGGAGAACATGTTGACGGCTTCCAGGTTGTCGGGGGCTCTGTCCTTATAAGTCGGGGTAGCTTTGGGGAGGGCTACGAGCCAGTTGGTGAGCGGAATATCGGCCCAGGTGCCCCTATTGTGGCGTATGGCGGGTGGGGTGTGGAGGCCGCCTTCGGTGGGCGAGCCGAGGGGTCCGTCCCAGACATTGAGTTTGACGACCACGACGTTGGAACCTTCCCGGAGGCTTTCCAGGGGAATGCCGAATCCGTGGGTAGGACTGCCGGAACCGCCAATAGCCTTTCCGTTGATGAAGACGCAGTCGTTGCCGCGCTGGTTGGCTACGAAGTAGGCGATGACATAGGGTTCGAGCTGCTCTTTTTTCAGTTTGAAGGTGGAGCGGAGCCAGACTTCGCCTTTGAACCTTTCGGGGAAGGGGGCGTGCTGGAATCCGCCGCTGGGGAGGGTGATGGGCGTGAGTGCGGAGGTGTCGAATTCGAGGTCGTGGAGGGTTGGGCTGCCGTCCTTGGGGAACATATTGCCGCCGGGGTTGAATTTGGCGTTGTAGTCCCAAAGTTCCTTGGCGTAGCGTTCGCGCCCGCCGCGGTCAATCCAGTTTTTGCGGCGGTCCTCGTACCACTGTCCGTAGCCTCGGGTGATGGGGTCGGCCTGGGGCAGGAGGAGGTAAGCGGGGTCGAGCCATCCGTCAATCTTGGTAGCGCCGTAGCTGGCGTTGACGAGGCCGATTGGCACATCGATTTCGCGGAAGAGTTTGTCGCCGAACCAGTAGAGGGCCGCCGAGGTGTTGCGCACGGAGTCGGGGTCATTGGGGTCGGAGACGCGCCATCGGACGCCGGGGGCCTTGCGCTGGGCAATGCCCGCAAAGGGGGTATTCATCGTCAGCGTGCGAATCAGGCGGTTGGTGGCTTGGGCGACGAATTCGAGTCCGCCGACCGGGTTGCGGCCATAGCCGTTGAAGGTGTAGGCCATGTTGGACTGTCCGCACCCAAACCAAACATCGCCGAAGAGAATGTCTTCGAGCGCAACCTCTTCGTTGTCGCACTGGGCGGTCAGGCGGGAGGGCGTGGCGTTGGCTTTCTGGGCGGGCAAGTCGACGCGCCAGCAGCCGTTGGAGTCGGCTTTGGCGGTCGCGACGGTCTGTCCGTTGAGGCGGACGGTGACCGTGGAGGAAGGGGCGGCATCGCCCCAAATAGGACAGGGGATGTCCCGCTGGAGCACGGCATGGTCTGTCAGCACATCCGAGAAGGATAGTGTTCCCGCCGAACAGACCGCCGCCGTGCAGAGGGACACCACTGCAGGTGCGAATTTAACGAACATACATTGCGTATTCTACGCCAATCTTTCCCGTTTGTCAAGCGTCTCCTCTCCTGCCCGGTCGTGCCGGAGTCAGGTGGCAACCTCTTCCTCCGAGTGGTTGCCACCTTCCCGAGCGGCAGGTGCATACCTCCGGGCGCAACTCCTAGGCAGGAGCCGCGCCCGGACCTTGCTACCTTTCGCCGCATTCCCGGGAGCGGGGAGCCTGGAGGGGCGGGGCAAACCCTTTTCAGGCGGACGGCGTCATTTTAGGGTTGGCAAGCGAGCCAAAATGGTGTAGACTTTTCGACTTGAGAGGAGTCCCTATGGCTGAAGAGGCAAAACCCTATCTGAATGCGCGGCTGCGCAACCCGCTCGAAAGCGTCCCCCAGAGCAAAAAGTCGGACAAACCCGAGAAGGTCGACTGGTTCGGCGGCGCCTGCGCCATCGTGGCGGTCGTCGTCGCGGCGGTCGAACTGGTGGTGCTGCTGCTCGACAAGGCCGGCTATCCCAACATCTAATCCCGCTGCCCGTGCGACCTTTTGGCTGGCTGAAGTACCGCTTCTGCAAGTCCGCGCTCGCGTGGGATGCCCGCCTGCTCAGGGTGCGGGAACGCCTTGAGGCGTGGCGCGAGCGTCGCGGCTTCTTCCTTCTGCGCATTCCCCCGAACGCCCGAAGACTCATCGCCCTCTGTAGCCTCGTCTACCTTATCCAGGCGACACTCTTCGCCGTCTCCCGCGCCCACCACTGGGGCTTTACCCGGACAATCGAGTTCACCTTCGGATTGTTCCCGGACCTCCTCGTGAAGGGCTTTTGGTGGCAACCTTTCTCCTACGCCCTGCTCCACGCCGGTTGGTGGCATCTGCTGCTCAACATGCTGGGCGTCGCCCTGATGGGGTCGGCTATCGAATGGCGATTCGGAAAGCGAGCCTTCTGGCTTGTCTTTTGGCTCGGAGCCCTCTGCAGCGCCGCCGGAGTCCTGATTCAGCAGACCATCCTCCACGGGTGGGGAGAAGGGCGGCTTTGCATCGGCGCCAGCGGCGGCGTGAGCGCCCTCTTTGGGGCATTGCTCGCCGGAATCCCGGTCAAACACCGCATCACCCTGCTGATTGGCTTCGTCATCCCCGTGCGCTTGCCCGTGCGCCTGGCGATACTGGTCGTGCTGGGGCTCAACCTCTGCGAAGCCCTCTTCCTCGCCGACTATGTCGCCTGGGCGGCGCATCTAGGCGGCTTCCTCTGCGGACTCCTGCTCGGAACCCTCTGCCGCTGGCGCGAAGAACTGGAGTACCTGTGCCGCCTCGACTGATTCTCGCGCCCTTGCGCGGCGTCACCGTCAAGCCCTTCCGCAACACCCTCGCTGCCCACTTCCAAGGCTACTGCGAAGCCCTCGCCCCATTCATCCCCACCGTGGCCGGCGACCGCGTCAAACCCGCCCTTTTGGCCGATATTTCGGGCGAGCAGGCCATCCCGCTCGTGCCGCAGACCATCGGCAAAGATTCCGCCCAACTCCGCACCTTCATCGTCGCCGTCCAAGCCCTCGGCTATGCGCGATGCGACCTCAACGCCGGGTGCCCATTCCCCTTCGTCGTGAAAAAGGGCCGCGGCTCCGGGCTCCTTGCCAATCCCGACCACCTGGACGCCTTGCTCGACGCCGCGTGCCAGACCGGAATAGCCTTTTCCGTCAAAGCCCGCCTCGGATTGCGCGACACCCGCCTCCTCGCCGAACGCCTTTCCATCCTCAACCGCTATCCCCTCCATTCCATCTGCATCCACCCCCGGAGTGCCGCCCAAATGTACGACGGACAGGTCGATTTGCAGGCCCTCTCCGACCTCCTTCCTGCCATCAAACACCCCGTCGTCTACAGCGGCGACATCCGCAATCCAGCCGACCTCGCCCGCCTCCAGGCACGCTTCCCCACCATCCACTCCTGGATGATTGGTCGCGCCGCCGCCGCCAACCCTTTCCTCGCCGAAACTCTTTCTCTCGGCACCGATACGCGCAATCCCGACCGCCTCAAGGCCTTCCTCGACGACCTCCTTCAGGTCTACTCTGCCACCCTCCAGGGAAACGCCCCCGTCGGCCGCTTCAAAGAGTTGTGGAACTACCTCCGCGAAGGCCTCGCCGACGGCGATCGCATCTGGAATAGCCTCAAACTCTGCCGCAGCCTTGACGAGTACCGGCGCGTGGCTGACGCCGCTTTCGCTCCCTTCCGGGGTTTCCGGGAGTTGCCTTCGACCCTCCCCTGATATTCCTGCCTACCAATCCCCCTCAGCCCCGCAAAGTCGGCAAAGCTGCGGATTTTGGCTTGCGTTGACCCGCGCCTTGGAGTACAATCCAGTTGTTCTCTTTCCCCAATCTGGAGCTTTCATGACCGAAACCTTTCGCTGTGCCCTCAATCAGACCGACTTCCTGCCTCCCTCCGACCTTCAGGCGTTGCAGCTCGCGCGCCTCAAGCGGACAGTCGAACGCGCCTATACGCGCGTACCGCTATTCCGCAAGCGTATGGATGAGCGCGGGGTGCGCCCAGACCACATTCAGTCCCTGAAAGACCTTGCCCTGCTCCCCTTCAGTTGCAAGGCCGATTTGCGCGACGAATACCCCTTCGGACTCTTCGCCTCCCCGATGGATGAGGTAGCCCGCCTCCACGCCTCCAGCGGTACCACGGGCAAACCCATCGTCGTGGGATACACCAAAGCCGACCTCGATGTTTGGGGGCAGGCTGTCGCAAGGTGCCTGCTCGCCGCGGGCGTCCGTAAGGGCGACATTCTCCAAAACGCTTATGGCTACGGGCTCTTCACGGGCGGGCTCGGGCTCCATGGTGGTGCGGAGACCCTCGGGATTACCGTGCTGCCCATCTCGGGCGGCAACACCGAACGCCAGTTGATGTTGATGAAGGACTTCAAGGTCTCCGCCATCAGTTGCACCCCCAGCTACTTCCTCCATATCCTCGACACCGCCCGCGTCAAGGGCATCGACTTCAAGAAGACCTTCTCCCTCAAGGTCGGTATATTCGGCGCCGAACCCTGGACTGAGGAGATGCGCCGCCGAATCGAACGCGAGACCGGCATTCACGCCTCGGATATCTATGGCCTCTCCGAAATCGTAGGACCTGGTGTCGCGGGCGAGTGCGACCGCCAGTGCGGCTTGCATATCTTCGAAGACCTCTTCTACCCGGAAATCATCGACCCCGACACCGGCGAAGTCCTCCCCGACGGGCAGGTCGGCGAACTCGTCTTTACCACTCTGTGCAAGGACGCCATGCCTATGATTCGCTACCGCACGCGCGACCTTTCCTGCATCGTTCCCCAGCCCTGCGCCTGCGGACGGACGCTTCGCCGCCTCCAGCGTATCGACGCGCGATCCGACGATATGCTTATCGTGCGCGGCGTCAACCTCTTCCCGACCCAGATCGAAACCGCTTTGATGCGGGTCGACGGCGTCCTGCCCCACTACCAGATCGTGCTCGACAAGAAAGGCAGTCTCGATACCGTCGAGGTTCGCGTCGAAGTCACGGCCGAGCGCTTCGGCGACGATATCCGCAGCCTCGAACTCCTTCGCAAGGAGATTGCCGCGCGGGTCTTTGAAATCACCGGCATCCACGTCGGCGTATCCCTCGCCGAACCCAATACCATTCCCCGAAGCGAAGGCAAAGCCAAACGCGTCTTCGACAACCGCAAGAAGTAAAACAGAAAGGCTCCAGCCATGAATGCCAAGACCATCAAGCAAATCTCCCTCTTCCTCGAAAACAAGCCCGGGCACCTCAATGCCATCTGCAAGGCCCTCTCCGACGCAGACATCAACATTGTCACGCTATCCCTCGCCGATACTCAGCAGTTTGGCATTGTGCGCCTCATCGTCAAGGAGTGGGAGGCCGCCAAGAGCGTCCTGGAGAAGGCCGGACATGTAGTCAACCTCCGCGATGTCGTCGCCGTCGCCGTCCCCGACAAGCCCGGCGGCATGGGCGATACGCTCGATATTATCTCCGCCTCGGGTGTCAACATCGAGTACATGTATGCGTTTACCACCCACTGCGGCGGCGAGGCAGTCCTCATCTTCCGCTTCAACCACCCCGAGCAGGCCGCCGAAGCACTCGCCGCCAACGGTCGCAAGATTCTTGACTCCGAAACTCTTTTCGCCAAACTCTAGCCCCGATGAACACCGTCCCCGTCATCGAGAGCTTTGTCTGGCAGCCGCAGTTCGAGTGCCTTCCGCAGGACGAGTTGCGTACGCTTCAGGTCCAGCGCTTGCGCGAAACGCTGGCGCGGGTTGCCCATGTCCCCTTCTACCGCGAGGCTTTCGCCAAGGCCAAAGTCTCGCCGGAATCCATCCGCACGGTTGACGACATCCGGCGCCTGCCGTTTACCACGAAGGAGGACTTGCGCAACCATTATCCGCTGGGCTTTCTTGCCGTCCCCCGCAGCGAAGTCGTGCGCTACCACGGCTCCAGCGGCACCACAGGACGTCCGACCTTTGTCGCCTATACGCGCAAGGACTTGGAAACTTGGAGCGACCTGACCGCGCGCTTTCTGACGGCCTGCGGGATGACGCGGGAACAGACCGTGCAGGTCTCCTTCGGATACGGTCTGTTCACCGGCGGATTCGGTCTGCACTACGGCATCGAGCGGGTCGGCGCGGGAGTAATCCCCGTGGGCTCCGGCAACACCGACAAGCAGTTGATGATTCTCCAGGATATGGCCGTGGATGCACTCATCTGCACCCCGAGTTATGCGCTCAAATTGGCCGAAACGATGCGCGAGCGCGGCCTGGTCGGCAAGCTTCCACTCAAGTTCGCCCAACTCGGCGGCGAGCCCTGGACAGAGGATATGCGCGCGGCCATCGAGAAAACCGGCGGGTTCCTCTGCTTCAACAACTACGGTCTCTCCGAGGTGATGGGGCCGAGCGTCAGTGGCGAGTGCGCCTACCGCAATGGGATGCACATTCAGGAGGATGCCTTTATCTTCGAGGTGCTCGACCCCAAGACGCTTGAGCCGGTGCCTGACGGCGAGTACGGGGAGATTGTCATTACCGCGCTGGTCAAGGAAGCGTTCAGTCTCATCCGCTACCGCACAAGGGATATTGGGCGCATCATCCCGGACGGCCCTTGCCCCTGCGGTCGGACAACTCGGCGCATGAGCCGTATCATCGGACGCTCCGACGATATGCTCATCATCCGCGGCGTGAATGTCTATCCGTCCGAGGTGGAGACGGCGCTGTTGCGGGTCGAAGGGGCTACACCCAACTACCAGATAGAAGTCACCCGCCCCGGTGCGCTCGACCAAGTGACCGTCCGGGTTGAGATGAGCCCAGAGGTCTTTTCCGACCAAATGACCGACATGCTCGAACTCAAACGGCGCATCCACGCGGCCGTGCAGAGCGTCACGGGTCTCTCGATGAACATTGAACTGGTTTCCCCCAAGACGCTTGAACGTTTCGAGGGAAAGGCCAAGCGGGTAATCGATCGCCGCAATCTGAACCACGAGTAGCCTCTATGAGCAGCAAGACCAAATATCCCATCCGCGAAATACTCGGCCACTTCCGCCTTGAGAGCGAGGTTGTCCGCGCCGCACCGTTTGGCGACGGCAACATCAACGACACCTTTCGGGTTGAGACCTTCGATTCGGTCTTTCTGCTCCAGCGCATCAACACCAATGTCTTCCCCGATCCCGAAGGCGTGATGGACAACATCATCCGCGTGACCGACCACATCCGTCGCAAGCTGGAGGGCAAGACGCACGAACCCGACCGCCATGTCCTGCGCTTCGTCCAGACCACGGACGGGCACTACTGCTACCTCGACCCGGAAGGGAACGCCTGGCGCGTCTACCATTTCGTCGACCGGGTGACGGTTTGCGAGGTGATGAGTTCTTCGGACCAGGCCTACGAAGCGGCTTGCGCCTTCGCGTGGTTCCAGAACCAGTTGGCGGACTTTCCGGCTCCGCGCCTGAGGGAGACGATCCCTGACTTCCACAACGGTCTCAAGCGGTTGGAGGCGTTCCGCGAGGCGGTGCGCAACGATGTCGTCGGGCGGCTGGGACGGGTGGCGCCGCTTATGGACTTCGTGGAGTCGCGGGCGGATATCTGTTCTCGGATGATGCGGTTGATTCGAACCGGGGTGATTCCCGAGCGCGTGGTCCACAACGACACGAAAATCAACAATGTTCTCTTCGACGAGGTGACGGGACACGGCATTTGCGTCATCGATTTGGACACGGTGATGCCGGGCTCCGCGCTCTTCGACTTCGGGGATTTGGTGCGGAGCGCCGCGGCGAAGATGAGCGAGTCGGAGACGAACCTGGCGAAGGTCGACTTCGATATGGATCGCTTCCGCGCCATCGTCCGCGGCTACCGCAAGGAGGCTCCCTTCTTGACCGATGCGGAGTGGGACGAGATGGTATTCTCCATTCATTATATGGTCTTCGTGCTGGGGATGCGCTTCTTGACGGATTTCCTCAACGGGGACACCTACTTCAAGACCAAATATCCCGACCACAATCTCGTCCGCGCCAAGGTGCAGTTCCGCTACCTGGGCATCCTTGAATGCGAGGCGGACAAGATGCGAGAGATTGTGCGTTCGATTCGCCAATGACCCTGCTGGACCTCTTTCTGACCTTCTTCCGGATTGCGTTCTGTGTGCTGGGGGGAGGTTTTGCCATTGTGCCGATGGTTGAGCACGAATTCGTCGCCAAGCGCCGGTTGATGACCGACGAGGAGTTCGCCGATCTGCTGGCGGTCATTCAAAGCGTCCCGGGCCTGATGGCGGCGAACTCGGCGGTCTACATCGGGATGCGGTTTCGCGGCGTGGCGGGCGCGGCAGCCGCGCTGGCCGGGGTAGCTCTGCCTTCGATTGTCGCGATTCTGCTGGTGGCGCTGGTATTCGGGCGCGAACTCGGGGCAGGGGAGAGCCCGTGGCTCGCGGGAGCCTTCCTCGGAATCCGCGCGGCGCTTTGCGGACTTATTCTTTCGACCGCGTGGCGCAACGGCGCCAAAACACTCCGCACCCTCTTCGCCTGGTGCGTCTTCCTGATCGCCGCCTGCTTGCTGATTCTCCTCAAGGTCAACCCTGCGTGGGTGATTCTCGGCGGTGCGGCGGCCGGCGTGCTGCGCGAACTCATTTGCCGCCCCCAGCCGCCTGTCTCAAGGCGCGGTTGACTCCTCGCTCTTCCGCGAATACGCACCTTCTTCCCAACAAGGTTGGCACTCCCCGTTCCCATTGGTGCGTACCCACCAGCTCCACAAGTGCTCACCAATCCCGCCCATTGTTGCGTACGAACAATCCCCCTCCGATAGCCACCCGAGTCCCCGAACCAATACCAAAAAGCGCCGCCCGCGAAACCGCGGACGGCGCTCGGAGTTGCTGTTGGGAAAATGCGTTTCCCGCTTGGGCTACTTGACGGAAGATTCCATCAACTCGGGCTCGACCAGGAAGAGATTGCGCATATCCAGGAAGCGCGCATCGGCCCCCGGCGCGAGTTCCAGCGCAACCGTCATCCCCGCCTCCAATTTCCGCTTGCCAAGCGAAATCAACTGCCACGAATCGTCATAGGGCGAGCCGCCGACCTTGACCGAATCGACCACCGCCGGGGCAATCGACTCGGACGGAATCGAGGGCACCTGCTTCGGCGCACTATAGAGCGACAGACGGGCAACATCGGTAGCCAGATAGCGCTTCGAGCCGATGCGCACACGGGCAAAGAGATACTTCTCCCCTGCCTGCTCCTTGCCAATCGTCGCCACGACCTTCGCGTTCTTTCCAACCGATTTCCCGTCCCCCGCACGGGCAAACCAGAAGCCGTCAAACCGATCCTTCTGAAGTCCCAGACCATCCGTGGAGACGATAGGCGACTTCGGCGGAAGTTTGTCGCGACCGCGTGGCGGTTGAATGCCCAAATAGCGCGCGACATTCTTTTCATCGTCGAGCACCGACGCGTTCACCAGCGTGAAGTTCTTCACCGCGAACGAGTTCAGCGGATGGACTACGCCAGGGAACATATAGAGCACCGCGCCCTTGCGGAAGGGGTACTTCCCGAAGGAGACAATCTTCCAACCCTTGTCCGACTTGTCGCCCGAGATGAAGAGCGACACCATCTCCTCGTGGCCGAACGACCTGACATCGTTTTCGAACGGCTGGCGGTAAGAGAAGTAGGCCGCCGCCGGGTCGCTCTCGGACGCCGAATCGATACGGAGCGTCGCGAACACATACCACGAACCGAAGTCACCCTCCTTGAACTTGTAGCTCACATCACGGTTGCCATCCGCCATGAAAATCGAATAGAGCTGCTCGGTCGGGTTGCGCATGTCCACCTGCGCAATCGGCGTGCCGTCGGCATCCTTTGCCTTGACCATCTTCTTGCCGCCCTCAAGTTCATCTCCGCCGATGTAGCGGCTTTTCGCCTGCTGCGGAGCAACCGTTGGCTTCATCTCGCCCTTGAACAGCCCCTGGAGCGAGTCGAAACTTTGGCTCTCGCCCGCCCAAAGCGCCCCGTTTCCGACATCATTGCGCTGGGCAATGTCGTAAAACTCTCGCAGATACTTCTCGCGAGGCTGCAGGAAAAAGCGCAACGCCTTGGCGGGTTCGATCATGTCGTTGTAGCGCATTCCCGTCAGCGCCAACACGCCGAACTTCGCCCGCGTCACATTCCTCAGGCGGTCGGGGTCGTTTTTGACCGCCGCCTGCGCGTCGTTGAACAGCCGCAGAATCCGTACGCAGTCCGCTCCGCTCAGGTAATGATCCGTCGAGAGCACATAGCACCCGGTCCACAAACCCCTTTGACGGTCGCGGCAGTGGTGCAGGATGTCAATGTATTCGAGGATTTTCGGCGCGGCGGCCCCATAGCAGTCGCGGCAGAACTTCTCGATCAAGGTGCGATCGTCCGCCTCCGGATTCCACGAGAGTTTGGAGTAGCGCCAGAAGTGCAAATCCGCCAGGTCGCCGAGCACCGACCACTGGTTCTGGCTGTCCATGCGGTTGATGTTGTGCGCCTTGTAGTAGCGCCAGTTCTCGCCCATCGTGTCGAGGTTCGGGAACGGCAGGTACCAGGTCGCGAAGTTCGCATAATAGTCCCAGTTCGCAATCCCGTTCGACGAAATCCGGTTCCAGTTCTCCACCGAGAGAGGTGCCCGCTCGCAGCCGGGGATGGGCCGCCCGAAGTTGCGCCACAGAAGCGCGATGGCTACCCCCGCGTTTGGCTCCATCTGGAACTTCTCGTGGTTTTGCGGCGTCGGACCGAAACCATCGTAAGAGAGGATGTTGAACCGCACATGCGGGTACTTCCCGGCAAAGCGCTTCGCCACGCGGTTGATGAGAGAGATGTACTGAACTGCCGATGCCGCAAGGCCCCTGTTGGGAACCCCCTCGGACAACTTCATGCAGTCGCGGCAGTCGCAGCGAACCGACCCGTCGTCCAGCCCCAAGCCAATTTCGATACGCTCACCTGGGCGAGCGGACGACTCCTTGACAATCTGCTCCTCAACTTCGCGGCAGAGTTCCTCGAACATCTTGGGGTTCGAGACGCAGAGAAAATGTCCGTGGCGCTTCTTCCCCTCTTCGTGCCAGGCGTACCACTCCGGATGATACTCTTTAGGGTTCTTCTTCTGGTCGAAGAAGCGCTTGCGGGGGATGAAGTAGGAGCAGAGGGTTTGGGAGATTGAATAACTCGGGGAGTTGGAATAACTCTCCGCCTCACCCAAGCCGTAGAGTGCCCACAACTGTTTCGTTCCCTCGCTGTTGTGGTAGCGTAGGCGCATCTGGTAGCGGAGCGCCTGCTCGCCGTGCCCCCAAGTCGGCCCCGACCAGCTCTTGCGGCAAACCATCCAGGGTGCGGACTGGAGATGATACCCCGTCGCCAGCGCCAAGCGGTTGGTCACGGGCGGCAGATAGTCGTAGTCCCACATGTAGAAACCGACGCCCATCTGCTCAAGCAACTCGTAGACCGCATAGAGCGTTCCGCGCGGACCTTGCCCTTCAATGCGCATTGTCCGCGCATTGTCCACCGTGACCTCGGTCTCTTCGAACGGGCGGGCTTTGTCGCGGTTTGTCCCGATGTAGATAGTGTTCATCCCCGCGAGCGGCTTT
>JBJFGP010000140.1:0-2941 GCA_051892815.1 Kiritimatiellia bacterium
CCCCGGCCCCTGGAGGACGTCTGCCAGGTAGACATGTCCCGTGGCGCGGGCGGTGTTGACCTTCGGGGTGATGACGGGCGGACGGCGCCGCGGACGCAGGGGAACGGCGTTGACGTAGTTGCCCATCAGCAGCGGCACGAGGTTGTCGAAGGTGTCGACGAGGTAGAGCCCCCAGGGCGCGAGGCGGTCACGGCGCATGGTGACGAGGAAATAGCGTCCGGCGCCACGGTCGGTGCCGGGTTCGGCAAGGGGATACGGTGCGGCGAATTTCGGCCAGGACTTGTCGACGAGGTTGTCGACGATGCGTGGCTCGACGCTGCGTCCGCGCCCGGGGATGCGCTGGACGACGCCGCTGGCCTCGGAGCGTCCGCGGGCGGGATCGAGGATGACGAGCTCGCCCTGGCGGCTGGTGCCGTGGTGTCCGGAGACAACGCAGGAGATGGCGGTGGGGTGGCCGGGGATGGCGCGGGGCCAGAAGAGGGAGTTGGGCCAGTAGGAGTTGGAGCCGTAGTATTCCTGCTGGTCGGTGCCGTCGGGGTTCATGGTCATGAGGATGCGGCTGAAGTAGTGGGCGCTGTCGGCGTATTCCCAGCGCAGGTAGAGGCAGCGTCCGTTGGGGAGCATGACGGGCGACCAGTTGTTGTCCTGGTCATAACTCAGGCGGCGGATGGTGCCGTCTTGGTAGCGCAGGAGGAGGTTGCCGACGTAGTCGCCTCCTGACACGCAGGGGACGCCTTGAAAGCCGCTGGTGCCGACCATCAGCATGCGCCCGTTGGGGAGGTAGAGGGGGTCGTAGTAGTCGATGTCCAGTTGGTTGGTGGGGGAGATTTCCTTGTAGACGCCGGGGGTGGCGAGGTTCATTTCCGCGACGCAGTAGCCTTGTTCGCGAGGACCGAGGTTGGTCTTTCGGGTGGAGAAGGCGACACGGCTGGCGTCGAAGTCGAGGGTAAGGTCGGTGATGGTGGCGTCGGATGTCAGAAGGGTTTCGGCGGGCTTGTCGGGATTGAGGGGGCGGCGGCAGATGGCGCTGTCGTATCCGCTGGCCGGGCGGGAGGAGTTGCCTTGCCAGTTGTTGGGGAGGGCGAGGGGGACGCGGCGGACGTAGAGGAGGTTGGTGAAGGATTGGAATCCGGGCAGGCGGAAGTAGATGCTCTCGGTCAGGCTGGCGATGGCTTTGGGGTCTTTGGGGTCGAGGGTTTTGAGGTTTTGGCGAAGGTGGTCGAGGTCTTGGAATCGGGAGGGGTATTCTTTGGCGTAGGCTTCGAGGGCGCGGCTTAGGGCGACGGGGTTGTAGAGTTGGACAATCAAATCGTCGCGGGAGGGATAGTTCGCGGGGTTGAAGAGTCTGGCGGGCTTGAGGTTGGTATGAATGGGGGCGGTTCGTGCGATGGACTGGGAGGAGGTGGTGGGTTGGTGTTGGAGCGTCAGGTTGATGCGCGCGGGGGCGATTGGTGGCAAGGTGTGGCTCCAGACGGGGCGGCGGTCGGTATCGAGGAGGAGCACTTGGGCCCGGTCGAGGGTATGGGTGGAGAGGTCGGTGCGGTTGAACAGGCGGAGGGTTTGGATGTCGTATTCCTTCCCAAGGTCGACTTCCCACCAGGCTCCCCCCGCCAGTCCCTCCTGCGTGTGGCAGCAGGAATCACCCTCCCAGTCGGCTCTCGTGTCGCCGTCGACCGCCCGGGAAGGTTCGCCCCCCCATGAAATGCCCGACTGCGCGGTGGGCTTGCCGAGCGCGAGATTGACCCCGGCATTCTCGCCGTAGACCTCGACTTCGGCCAGGCAGATGAAGGCTTGCGGGGCTGGATTCTGAATGCGCACATAGCGACCCTTGACCGCCGCAGATAGGCAGGAAGCGGAGAGAATCGCGGATAGGAAAAGAATGCAATGCTTCATAGGATACCCCTCAATCGGCAGGAAGGTTCCGGAGCCGTTCGGTGATGGCGTCAGCGGCGCTTCGCATTGTCCGGCCGATGTCGTCGAGATGCTCAATCCCCGCATCGTCGATGAGACCCGAAGTCCAAATCGCCGCGAACGGATAGCCCCCCGGATCGAATATCGGCGCCGCCGCACAGTAGACACCGATGCGGTGCTCCGCTTGGTCGATGGCATAGCCCTGGGCGAGCACGGTCTTGAGGCATCGGCGGAGCGCGGCAGGAGTGGTGAGCGTGTTGGGCGTGAGGCGGGGATAGTCCAGCAACGGGAGGATTTTCTTCGTTTCCGCCGGCGGCAGATGTGCCAAGATGGCGCGCCCGGGGGCGGAATACCCCAGCCCGACCTGGTTGCCGAGTTTGGAGACAAAGGAGAACATCCTTTTGCCGATGACCTGGTCGACAACGACGATGGAGGTGTCGATGCGCACGCCGAGCAGGACGGTATCGACGACGCGGTTTCGCACCTCTCTCATGGTTTCGAGGGCGCATTCCTTGAGGCTGGTTTCCGCGAGCGCTTTGCGGGAGAATTCGAATATCTTGGCGGTCAGGTGGAAGGTTCGACCGTCCGGGGCGCGGCGCAGGATTCCGATGTCTTCCAGGGTTCCGACGAGGCGGAAGGTTGTCGAGAGGGGGAGTTTGGCGCGGGTTGCGATTTCGCTGAGGGTTGCGCCTTGGGGGGTGGCGTTGATGGTTTCGAGCACGCGGAATCCAAAGCGAAGCCCGGGGACGTCGTAAGGGCGTCTCGGGGGCTGCGGCGTGGGTATCTTGGGGCGTGTCGGGCGGGTGCGCATAAGGGCTTTTCCTGCCCTCTATTATAAGGTGTCGCGCCCGGGATGGCAAGGGGAATTCGGTCAGATTGGCGAAAAGCGGGTTTTCATATATGGAAAGGTTTGTCGGGCGTGGCGGCTAGGGGTTCGCGGGTGTCTGGGGGATGGGTTCGAGGCCGTCTTTGCCTTCGCGGATGGGGAGGAATTTCATCCGTTCCTTGCCGTTTTCGTTGGGGGAATGAA
>JBJFGP010000141.1:0-2916 GCA_051892815.1 Kiritimatiellia bacterium
CGGTATGCGCCGCGGAAATGAACGCGGTTTCAAAGGGTGAGGGCGGCAGGTAGAAGCCTGCCGCAAGAGCGCGATGGAAGAGTTTGGCGTAGGCTACCGCATCGCTTTGGCGAGCGGTGGCAAGGTCTCGGACTGGTGTCTGCGTGAAGAAGGGGGTGAAGGTTCCGGCGAAGCCGTTGACTTGCGGTACGATAGCCTGGAGGCCTTCGCGCAGAATAGTTCCGAACTCGGCCAATCGCGGATAGGGATCTTCTTGTTCGAGGAGTTCAAGTGCTTTGAGTCCGGCGGCGACGGCCACGGGATTGCCCGAGAGGGTACCCGCCTGGTAGACATCGCCTTCCGGGGCCAAGTGGCGCATCAACGAGCCGGCACCACCGACGGCCGCGAGCGGGAATCCGCCACCGATGATTTTGCCTAGGGTAATCAAATCAGGCGTGATACCGCAGAGTTGGGCGTAAGTGCCGAGATGGAATCGGAAGCCGGTAATCACTTCGTCGAAAATCAGGACGGCGCGATGCTGGGCAGTTAGGCGCCGCAGGCCGGCAAGGAAGCCTGGTTGTGGGTTGACGAGGCCCATATTTCCGGCGACTGGTTCGACAATGACGGCGGCGATTTCGTTGCCCACCGCCGCGAAGAGTGCTTCAGCCGCGGGAAGGGCATTGTAGGGGAGCACTCGGGTCTCCGCCGCGACAGCGTCAGTCACACCGGCAGAGGCGGATTTGCCTGCGGTCAAGAGCCCCGACCCGGCGGCGACGAGCATTGAGTCGGAGTGCCCGTGATAGCAGCCATCGAACTTGACGATAAGGCGTCTTCCGGTCGCGCCTCGAGCCAGTCTGACGGCGGTCATTACGGCTTCGGTTCCGGAGTTGACGAGGCGGATCTGGTCGATGAAGGGGACGAGTTCGCGGATTTTTTCCGCCAATGCGATTTCGCTGGGGGTATTGATGCCAAAACTGGTTCCTCGCGTTGCGGCGTGTCGCACGGCTTGCAGAATGGCGGGGGTGGCGTGGCCGAGAATCATGGCGCCCCAAGAGCAGCAGAAGTCCACCAGTCGGCGACCGTCGGCGGTAAAGAGATGGCGCCCTTTGGCGGCGGTGACATAAAGCGGTGAGCCGCCGACGCTGTTGAAGGCTCGGACGGGGCTGTTCACGCCTCCGGGGATGGACTTCTTGGCTCTTGCGTAGAGGGCGGCATCGGTGCAGGGGAGGGGTGTTGGCATAACGGGTGGACTTTCTGTGGCATCGGGGCTCTTTTGCGATGCACAGTATAATCCTTATTCCCTGCGAATACAACGCCAATCCGCTTGCTGGCGCGTCGAGAAGAGGTTGGCATCTGAGGAGGAAATTCCTGCGTAGGAGTGGCGAACAGGGGTGTGTAGGATTGGACGACCTTCTTAGGCACCTCTTTTCCCCATTGGTTAGCGAGAATCGATTCGAGATGTGACAGGACTTTGCCCCGGTGGTTGGAGTAGGGGACGCGGGCATTTCCTTGCCCAACTGAGAAGCTTCTGCTTTCTCCCTTTGGGTGAATATGGTATGATAAGGGGCATGATACGATTCTTTCTTCGTCACCGCGCCGCCAAGAGACTCAAGAACCGCATTGCCCGCGTGCGCACCTTCTACAAACTCCAGCGCGATGTCCTGCCGCAGGAGGACCAGGACGCCTTGCTTCGCGCCATCGATACGGCACGGCAGGCCATCAAGTCACGCACTGTTGCCTTGATGGAGAGCGCGGGCGAACAACTCGGCGAGACCTATGGCCGCATCTGCCCCGCCCGTCCCGATGAGTCCCTCAAGGGCCTGTTCGATACCCTCGTGGTAGCCTTGAGCGTAGCCGCCTGCATCCGTGCTCTCTTCTACCAGCCCTTCAAAATACCGACCGGCTCCATGCAGCCAACGCTCTACGGAATCCAATCCGTTGATATTGAGAGTCCGGAGTGGTTTGACCGCCAGCCCATGCGCTTCTGCCGCTGGCTTGCGATGGGTGATGCTTGGCACAGCGTCGAGGCAAAGGCGACGGGCCCCATCATCCTCAATACCCGAGGTTCCGCCCGTCCGGGCTATGTCGAACTCTTCATTGGCGGCAAGGCGCACTACATTCCGTCGGACGCCTTCGAGCGGAAAGCCTTGCGGTGTCGTGTGGGGGTGGACGGCAAGCCCCGAGCCGTTGTGGGCGATGTCCTTTGGTCTGGAAGAATCATCAGTGGCGACTTTCTTTTCGTCAATCGTTGGATCTGGAACTTCCGCCATCCACGCCGCGGCGAAGTAATGGTTTTCTCCACAAACGGCATAGAGGGCCTTCAGCAGGGAACCCACTATATCAAGCGAATGTGCGGCCTGCCCGGCGAGAAACTAACCATCAAAACCCCCAATTTGATTGTCGACGGCCACACCATCCAAAGCCCGGAAATCATCGCCGAAATAGCCAATAAACAGGTCTGCCGGGAAGGCGCGCCCAACTACACAGGGTTCAACCCGGCGCAGAGTGAAACGCCCTATCGCCAAACCATTGCCAATGATGGGGGGAGCGTCGAACTGCACAGAGATCAGTACTACGCCCTAGGCGACAACAGCTTCAACTCCTACGATAGCCGCTACTGGGGACCTGTCCCGGAGCGCAACCTGCTCGGTCCAGCCTCATTCGTCCATTGGCCCTTCCTGTCGCCCCGTTGGGGACGCATCCGCTAGTTCAGTTCTGAGACAATCTTCGAGGCCAGTGGTACGCTTGCCAGATGGGCAACCGCTAGTGCCGGCAGAGCGATGCGCACGGCCCAAAACTCCCCGCCCATTTGCCAGGATCCGAGGAACAGACCGATACCGACAGCCCTCCCAATGAAGTAGGCAGTCTCGTGGGCGGCTATGTAGGAATAGAGGCTTCCGCCACACCGCAATCGGGCTCGGTCTGTCGCATCCATTT
>JBJFGP010000142.1:0-2900 GCA_051892815.1 Kiritimatiellia bacterium
CACTCTCGCTCAAGTGACACGCCGATAAATCGCGTAGTAATCCCGCAACTCATAATCCACATAAACCCGACAACCACTCCAACCAGACAATTCGCCGCCACTCTCAGGCTCCTCACAGACTGATGCGCCTTTCTTTCCCGGCGAATCGCATAGAGCCGCATTACCAGACTGATTCCCATTCCGACAAATAGCAGACCAAGGGGACTTGCAATCCATCCAATAACTTTGTTTATGTGATACATTTGACTCGCCCTGTCTTCTACCTTCTCCGCCCATTCTTCATGAAACCAATTTCCCTGTCCACCAGCCACCGGTACCACAAGCCCTGCCAGAAGTGCCACATCCAGCCGGCATAGCCATCCAGGAAGCCGAGCCTGAGGAAGTAGCGAATGCTGAAGTAGATGACGGCGCGGAGGAATGGTGGCTGTCGATAATACAGTTCCTTGCTGCGCTTGAAGTGCACTTCACCCCGATAGAACGCCAGGGCGTCGGCGGCCTCCCGTTTGGCATAGCCCCGATGCTTCTCCCGCCACCAATCCATCGTATTGAGGTTGTCGTCGGCGAACTCGCCCTTCAAGCGATAGTCCGAGCCCTCACTTGTGACAATATGCTCGTCCATCGCCCGATCTTCGCACCGCCCGATGCCGTACCTGAAGAAGCGCACCATCGGGATATGGGCCGTCCCTCCAAATCTTATTTTGCGGCAGCAAAATACGCGCGCGCGAGAGAGAGAGAGAGAGGCAATCCCTTTTGGTAAATTGCCGTCCGCGAGGGTCTTGCCATTCCACTTCGGCAGTAACTCCTTCACTTCCTCTATCGTATCGGGGTAGAGATATTCGTCCGCGTCCAGCCGCAACACCCAACTTGCTTCAACCGGCAGATTATCCAATGCCCAATTGAACTGCTTGGCATAAAGTCCTGGCCATTCACGCTGGACAACCGTTGCGCCATGCTGCCGAGCAATCGCCTGAGTTCCATCCGTCGAAAAGCAGTCCACAACAAAAATCTGCCGTGCCCCCAACCGCGTCAATTTCTCCAGGCAACGGGCAATATGAAGCCGTTCATTTTTGGTCAGAATAACAACTGCAAGGTCAGTCATTGCGCCACACTTCTCTGTACCGGGGGTCCACGCCGCGCCAACCGACGCCTGAGCCATCCGGCATTCTCAGGCAACAAGACGGGAATCTCCGCGTCTATCAGCTGCTCATACATCAGGCAATTCTTCACCATCACATTGGGAAGTGTAGCAGACTTAGACCGCTCCGTCAACCACGCACGCCCCGGTCGGCTTATAAAATACGATAGACGATACCCTTGTCCCCCTTTGAAGATAGCAGAGAATCGACCCACGACCTAGCCACCGAAGCCCCCCATTCTTAAACAGCCTCGCCCCTACTTCCTTGATACCTACCGCAGCGCCCGCTTCTTGATAACCCTTGCCGGATTACCACCCACAACCGTCCACGGATCAACATCCTTCGTCACCACCGCGCCCGCGGCAACCACAGCACCATCCCCAACCTTTACTCCAGGCATGACAATGGCACGGCCGGCAACCCAGCAGTTGGCTCCAATCGTAATCGGCACATAAGTCAGTTCCATAATCGGACTGGCAATATCGTGCCCCGCACAGCACAAGAATGCCTCTCGGCTGACCGTTGTTTGCGAACCAATTCTAATCCAATCCACCGTATAGCAGATGACCCGTTCGCTCAAAGCGACATAATCGCCAATCTCCAACTTCCACGGCTGCCAAATCTCGCAACTGCTCTTGACAACACACCCTTTACCAATCTTCGCGCCAAAACAGCGCAAAAGAAATATTCGCCACTTGTTAAACACCCGACTGTGCTCTGGCGTGGGGCGGAACAGCAACACCCAAACCGCATTCCATATTGCCCGCGCAACCTTGCTCTTGAAAGAATGGCGGTTCTTATAATTCCCCAAATCAAGATCTGGCATTCAAAATCTCCTCATAGCCCTTGACCATTGCCTTGACCACAGCCGGCCAAGTATACTTCTCCTCCACAAGTTTCCGTCCCCTCGCCCCCATATCGCGGCGAGTAGCATCATCAAGGCTCATGGCCTCTTTGAGCGCTGCGGCGAGAGGCTCCACTCCAATGTCAATCCACCACCCACACTTCCTCTCTTCAAGTTCATGCCACGGCGTCCCCCGAGTGGCAATAACTGGAAGCCCCGCCCAAAGCGCTTCAGCAACGACAATCCCAAAGTTTTCCGAATAGGTTGGCAGAACGAAAATATCTGCCCGACTATACGCCGTCCACTTTGCCTCATCATCGAGTGCCCCTGTAAAAATAAAACTCCCCGACAAGCCTAGTTCTTGTACACGCCGCTTGACCAGAGTTTCATAGGTCAACTCCTCAGGACCATTTGTCGTGTATACAAGTTCGCAAAACCAATTTGAAGGTCTAACCCGCCCCCATGCCTCAACCAGTTCTAGCACACCCTTTTTCGGATGCATCCGGCTCACAAAAAGGACTCTCTTTGCATCCGTTTCGTCCTTGGCGGCAAAATGTCGTGTCGGCACATTCACCCCATTGGGGCTGACAATCACTCGATTCGCAAATCCTAACTTTTTGAACTGCTCTGCTTCGCTTTCCGCCGTCGCATGAAGCGCCGCCGCGCATCTCAAATCCTGATCTTGATATAAGAACCTCGCAATTCGCTTCTTCAGCCACTTCTGCTTCAAACTCCACGGTTCCAGCATTCCCCTCGGCGCAATCACATACGGAATATGACAACGGCGGCACATCTGCGCCACATAATGAAGACGCCTATCCCAGATCCCGTGCAGATGAACAATGTCGGGCACTAAGTCCCTTAACTCTTTCCCGAACTCCACGCCATTGATAAACCTATCCACGCCATTTATCCATGGG
>JBJFGP010000143.1:0-2851 GCA_051892815.1 Kiritimatiellia bacterium
ACGTTTCCGGGCGCCTCAAGAGGTCGTAGAATATCGACTCCAGCACGGCTGGGGGCTCGGCGGGATCCATCAGAATCGCCTTCAAGAATCCAAACGCCGCGTCGGTGAAGAGGTTTTGCGCGTGGGGAATCTGCTCCAGGCGCATCTCGCGATCCATTCCGTCGAACAACGCCTTGAAGCGGGCAATCTCTTCTGGCGAGGGGCGCCACGCTTCCGCCTCTTGCCGCTGGACGATTTGTTCAAAAGCCTGCTCCCAGGCCGCCAGGGCGCGCTCTTGGGCGGTTGGCTGAGGGTCGTTCGGGACTTCAATCGCGCCAGCCTCGGGAATAGCGTCGGGCGCTTCGTTCGCCTCGGCGGGACTGAGGCACTGTTTTTCGGGGCTCCGACTCTCGGCAAGGGGGGCGGAGTCAATGGGGGATGGTGGCGGCACGGCGCGCCAGCGCCAGAGTGCCCCGACCGCGAGCAGCATCGCGGTCAGAAGCATTAGGCGGGCTGTTCTCGTGTGCCGAACCATCCCCATGTCGCGGAAGTTACTGCAGTTCCGGCTCGGGCTCGTCCCCGGCAATCAGGGAGCCTTCCTGGACAATGTGGCCTTGCCCGTCGGTCTTGAGCAGGAAACCAACCGTGCCGACACGACCGTCCGAAAGGCGGAAGGTGGTGTCTGCCTGGTAGGTGGCCGTCTCGGCATCATAACCCGTGATGATCAACTTGCCTTTGGCCTTGACGGTTCCTTTCTTCTCCCCGAGGACGAGGTCGACAGCTCCTTTGGGGCTAATCTTCGCCGTGATGGACTGGTTGTCCTCGTAGGTGGCCGAGAGGGTGATGGTGGTCTTCAGCGGCGAGGTGAAGTCCTTTCGGGCGTAGAGGTTCTGGTTCAGATCGAGCGAGATCTCGCGACCATCATCGTACGCCGAGCCATAGACCTCCACGTGCCCGGCAAGCATGTCGCCAACCGTCTGGGCCGAGAGTTTCAACTCGCGCGAAACCGTGGTTTTCACCCGCTGAATGGTGAATGTGGTGGTAATCGTCGCGTAATACCAGACGGAACCATCGCCCCTTTTCTCCACACGGTCAAGCGCCGCAAGCGAGCAAGAGCCACTCGGGTTGGACCGTCCCAGGCCAATATCGAGCGAAAACTTCCCGGTAAGCTTGCCGGTGGAAGAAACCGCCAGCGTGCCCATAATCGCGCCACCGTCTTCTGACGCAGCCTCCTCGCGATACTCGCCGAAGCCCTCGTAGGAGCCCACCAGCCAGGTTGGCAGCGCCGCAACATCGAGCGTCAAGGTGGAAATCCGCTTCGTTCGACCCTCGGTGACGGTCAGGTAGACCGTATAGGTGCCCGCCTTTGTCGCGACACCCTCGATTGCCCTCGTCTTGGCATTATATTTCAGTCCCGAAGGAAGCCCGGCAACCGAAAGCTTCGCCGACGAACTCTTCAGCGTCAGATTCGGCAGACAAGAAAGGTCGCGCACGCCAGCCGAAAGCGCATACACCTCTCCCCGTGCATTCGCAAGAGCAGCCTGAAAGTCATCGTTCGCGGCCGTCAGGTTGTCGACCACAAGGGTGAACTTCTTCTCGATTGCCTTCTTGACGGTGTTATTTGTGAGTTTCACGGTGACGACATAATGCCCCGGCTTCGTAGCCGTGCCGTAAATCGTATTGGGCTCGGCCAGCACGCTCTTGTCCTTGTTGAGCACCTGCTTGGCCGTGAACTTGAGCCCGGCGGGGAGACCAGAGACCGACACCTTCGGCACCGTAATAGACTGGACATCAAGCGCCAGCGGCAAGCAGTCGGCCACATAAAAGACGCTCGCGGCGGGATCGCTCCCCACCTCTACGCCATTCACACGGAGCGCGATCTCCGAATCCTCTTCCGCCCTGACGAAGCGCGCATACACATTCGCATTGTCTTCGGGCATCGTGTAGGCAAACGACGGCGTACGGTAGTCCGACGCGCCCACAAGCGGCGTCTCGAATGCGTCGTCCTCATACCAACCGGCAAAGACAAAACCCTTCTTGGGGGTAGCCTTCAGCGTGACCTTGTTCCCGGAGAGATAGCTTCCGCTCCCGGTGGCAACTCCCCCCTCCAGCGGCAAAGCGTTGAGCGACAAGGTGTAGTTCTTCTTCCACAGGGCACGCACCACCACATGCTTCGCCTCCTCAGGCATGCCGCACATATCCTCCGGCACCGTAAAGGAAAGCGTCTGCTTCGTCATATCCACGCCCTCGGGGAGTTCCCCCGAAACCACCTCCCACCGGTCGAACTTAGAGCCCCCTGAGACGGCCTTCAAGGAGACCTTCTCGCCGACCTTGAAGGTACCAGTGCCCGTCACAATGCCATAAAGAACCGCGCCACTCCCAGACAACCCCGTTTCATCCAGTTCAGCCATTGCCGCACTGATGCCAACGGACTTCACACCGGCTGGGTAGAACTGAATGGTCGTGGGCGTAAACCAGTCATCCGAGCCCAACCAACCGCCGTTAATCAAAAGATCTACCTTCCCATCAACCGTTACACTATGTTCTATCGCCTCGAAGCCCATCCCCGTGTCTGCATACCACCAATCGTGATCAACGGAAACATCGTCATCCCAAACATCAAAGTCAAAATGCGTATCAAGTCCGCGAATCACCAGCCGCCCCGGGCCCGGAACCGTGATGCGGGATATTGTAATAGGAAATACATGTCTCGGTTCCCCCCCATCAGCATAAGCATATACCCCAAAATCGTCTTCCCCATTACTTTTAAGGCTCACCCGATTAAAGAACTGATTGGGGTTGCACCAACTGTATAAATCTGAGATGAACAGCGGAGTACTCCCATACTCCCGCACCTCGCCAGTCTCCTTGA
>JBJFGP010000144.1:0-2810 GCA_051892815.1 Kiritimatiellia bacterium
GGCAATCTTTCCGCAGTGCTGGCTGGCATCATAGGTTGACGAGATGGCAAAGTCCCAGATGCCGTTCTTAGGCATAGACCAGATTGTGACAGAGCGGAAAATGCCTGAAAATCGGGTCATGTCCTGGTCTTCGAGGTAGCTGCCGTCACACCAGCGGAATACTTCGATCGCGAGGGTGTTCTTCCCCTCTTTGAGGCTGTCGGTTATGTCGAATTCGGAGGGGAGTTTGGAATCTTCGGCATAGCCGATGGGGTGCCCATTGACCCAAACATTGAACGCGGAGTAGACGCCGTCGAAGCGCAGAATGACGGTGCGACCTTTCCAGGAATCGGGCAATTTGAAGGTTTTTCGGTAGCTCGATACTGGGTTGTAGTCGGCTCGTAGGGTCTTACGATCGAGGATTCTCGGGGGCTTGTTGGCATGCGGATAGAGGACATTGACATAGCCGGGAGAGCCGAATCCTTTCATCTCGACGCAGCTGGGAACTTCGATGGTTCCCCAGGCGGAATCGTCGAAGTTGGTTTTCCAGAAGGTGCGGTTTCGCTGGGCTGGATTGGGTGCCCACTGGTATTTCCACTGCCCGTCAAGGCTGATGCTCCAGGGGGTGGAAGGTTGCAAGCTGTTGGTGAGTGCGGTTGCAAGGTCTGGCAGCGGGAGGGTATAGGTGCGCGGGGGGAGGCGGTTGATTTCGTTGACCTGCGGGTCTTCCCACGGGCGGGCTTCTTGGGTGAACTCGGGGGCATCGATTTGGTGGATTGCCGGTCTTGGGTCTTCACCTTGGATGGTACGGAGGCGGACATTATCGAAGGTGATGTTTTGTGCGTGTCGGATGAAGGCTCCGTAGGCCGGGAAACGTGCCCCGAAGTTGTGGATTTCGGGGTAGATTGCTTCGTTTTCGGGAATCAGAACATTCTTGTCGGAGGGGCGCCCGCTGGCCTTGAATGTGAGGTTGATGTCGCGAAGAATGAGGTTTTCGATTCGGTTTGATGGGATGCCGGAGATGAAGACGGGCAGAAGGGAGTAGGCGTCTTTTTCGTGCCGGATGTTTTCAATCAAGATGTCCCGCAGGAAGGTTTGCCCGTTGGTGGATGGTGCGCGTTTGCCGAGGCGGACGAAGATGGGGTTGATGATGCCGTTGCGGATAAGAATGTCGCGGATTTCTATCTGCTCCATGGTTCCGCCGTCGACGACTTCGAGTGCGATTCCCGAGATGCCCCAGGTGCGATCGGGCACCCCCTGGTCGCGCGTTGTCCAGTCGCGCAAGCCGGTCGAACGAGCGAGGAGTTCGCAGTCGTGTACGCGGATATTCCGGAAGGCGCCGTGGCTTGCGGTGCCGAATTTGATGAAATTGCAATGCGACGAGAGGCGGCAGTTCCGGACTTCAACGCGTTCCACGGGGAAGTCCGGGGCGTGGCTTTTGAAGCAGATGGCGTCGTCATCGCTGTCGATGTCACAGTTCTCAACAAGCGCATCCTGCACTTCCAGGTCCAGTCCGTCGTTGTTGAAATTTGCCTGGGATTTGATTGCAACCTTTTGGATCCGGACTTTACTACAACGCTGAAGGAATGCTGTCCAGTAATTGGAGTCGGTCATTACTATCCCTTGGAGGCAGACATTGGTACAATCGACGAAATGGATTGACCGCCAGCGGTCCGGTCCCTCTTCGGAGGTCCCGTTCGCTCCGCCGCGTCCATCGATTGAACCGTCGCCCTCGACGCCGATGTCCTTCGCCCCATAGGCGCAGAGAATTGCGAGTTTGCCGTAGGTGCCCCTCCCGAACCCGTAGTCGAGGCAGTTGGTGCTGGCCACGAGGGTCGCCCGCGAGTCGAGCCAGAGCGTGACGCCTGACTTGAGTTCGAGCTGGGCTGTGAGATAGCGCCCCTCAGGCAAAAGCAACTTCCCGCCGCCCGAAGCGCTAAGTTCGTCAATCTCCCGTTGCAAGACCGGCCAGGCGGGGGTGGTGCCGTCGCGGGGCGCGACAGTCGTCCGCTCGGGGGCGGAGAAAAGAAGGTTCGGGAGAAACAGGAAGAGCGAAAGGAGTCGTTTCATAGTCAGGGGAGCATCAGCAGTTTGGCAGAGTACGGTTCGAGTGGACAGGTAAAAGAGATGGTGCCGTCAGCGTGGCGTTCGAGGGCGAGCGTGCAACCATCGTCGAGCGAAATAACGCGGCTCGGAGGCGTCGACAAAGGCGCCAGTTCAGACGGTCGGATGGTGATGCGCACCCCCTCGGATGCGTCCCCCAGACGGCAGACGGAAAGGAAGAATTTCCCGTGGCTGATAAAAGGAATTAGCGCCACTCCAGGCGGGCAATCAAGCCCGGGACAGAGCACCTTTTTGACCTTTTTCGCCAATTCCACCGCCTCAACGGTTGACAGGTTTGGCCGGGCAGGAAACGCAAAAGTCCGAGCCCCGCGTACAGTGGCATTGCGGGCAAGGTCGAGTTCCCAAGGCTCCCAATGCTCCGTATCCAGCAGGACAAGAGGTTGGTTCCCTTTCCACTCCTTCAATGCCTCCGTCGAGGTCACAAAACTAATCGGCACCCCCTGCTTGACCAACGCAGTAAAGGCAGTTCGGAATAGGTCGGAAAGATCCGCATTCCCTCGTGCCGAATAGAGCCCGAAACCCATTCGTCCCGCCTGCTTTCCCATCCGCTTGCGTTGACTGTTCCAAGAGACCACAAGCCCAATTCCGGCGGCATCTTCCGGGCGCAGTTCCGAGACCAAATTCTGCACGCGGCAACGCGCCATGTGGTCCCTGGCTGTGTAGCGAACCCCGTGCGAACCTTGGTACCCGTAGCCCAATTCGTGGTA
>JBJFGP010000145.1:0-2779 GCA_051892815.1 Kiritimatiellia bacterium
TACTGGAAAGGGTTGCCGAGATTTTCTCCGCGATATGGAGATTCTTCCCAATCCCCGTTACAACAATGCGCCCGCCATCCGACAAGGTCTTCAACAGCAAACTAACCGACTGGACAAAATCCTTGCCCAGACCGTCACGCGTTTGCTTCAATCCTTCGATTTCATCGTCCAAAACCCTTTGGGCGCATCCAATCCGATCAAAACTCATCTTCTCTCCACTTAAATCCTGCGCAACTGATCCAAACGAGCCGTCTCAGGCAAAGGTCCGACAATCGGTCGAGCATACTCAAGAAATGCCCTGGTCACATCGTGCCCGGATCGGGCAATGAACTTTGGCGGCATCGAACGAGTCACCTTGGCAACAGACCTCAGCGGAACAACTCTGTATTCGACCGCATACTGTCCGCCAGCCTTGCGGCGAATCGCGACCGATCCCGAACGGGCCCTGCCATCGAGCGCAGCCTTGACCGCACTGGCACCAACCTCGAAAGCCTCACGGGAATCTGTCGCCGAGACACACCCTGCAAAAGAACGTTGCAAATAACCGAATGTGTCTGCGCGAACACGCTTGATGCCCAACTTTTTGACCTCAGATGCCAGCAAATCGCCCAAAGCCCCCGTGCCACTGAGTTGCAGGTTCCCGTGCGAATCCTTCTCCTGCGAGAACTTCGCGATAATCGGCACACCTTGGGCATCACGGATACCTTCCGAGACAGCGACCACGCACCGACCGAACTGCTTCATCTTCTCCTCAACGTCCTTGAGAAAACGAGGAAGGCTGAACGGAACTTCAGGCATATAGATCAGATGAGGGCCATCGTCCGGATCCTGCCGGGCCAAAGCAGACGCCGCGACCAAAAAGCCCGCATCGCGCCCCATCACGACATCAATCTTGACGCCCCCCAATGCCCGATTGTCCAAATCATCACCGCGAATGGCACAGGCGACAAAACGCGCCGCACTGCCATAGCCCGGCGTATGATCGTTCTGCCGTAAATCGTTGTCAATCGTCTTAGCGATATGGAAACACCGCAAATCATGCTTGGCGACAGCCGCGGCCTGAGCAAGAATATGCGTCGTCTCCGCCGTATCATTCCCGCCAATGTAGAAAAACCACTTGACCTGATGCTTCCGTAGAACCCGGAAAACCTCCTCGCAATCAGCCGGAGTAGCCTTATGGCGGACAGAACCAAGCGCAGAAGAAGGCGTCGCCGCGACGCGGCGCAAAGTCGAGACCTTCTCCTTCCGAAAGTCGATGAACTCCTCCTTCAAAATACCATCAATCCCATGCACCGCGCCCAAAATCTTGCCGATACGGCGCTCTTTCCGCGCAGCCAGAACTGCGCCAATCAAGCTCTGGTTGATTACCATCGACGGGCCGCCACTCTGGGCGATAAGCATATTGCCCTCAAACATCTTCTTCACCTCGTTTCTATCACTGCGTGACAGCCGCAACTGGCCGCACAACCAACGGATAGCGCATCTTCAAAACCTGGTCAAGCAGGATTTCCACCCAATAGGTTCCAGGACCGAGAAACTTGATGTTCATAAACACCTCCACGCTCGTCGCAGTCTGAAGATCGTTCTTGAACTCAATGGGAAATTCACGCCCCTCCACGACAACCGTATGCCCGTCAGGCGCGACAATGCGCGAGTGCTGTCGAAAGTTCCCTGAACCGCAACACCAGCGATTGACCAGGCAAAGTTTAGGGAAATGAGGCGCACCCTCCCGGTAAAGGATTCCCTCGAAAATGCCTATCAGGATAAACTTCCCGTTGCGCTCTTGCCGGACATCGTCGCAAACAAGGCTGGACTGCAAATCCGGGATGACCGAATCAGACATTAAAGCACTCCGCGCCGAGTGCTTTTATAAAACTCGACGAGGTTCTTCAATTCAGGCACGGACATGTCCATCTCCAGTTCAATCCGCTCAATGGCTTGAGACCGGTTCAGCCCCTCGCGGTAAATCAAGCGGTAAGCCTCCTTGAGCTGGGCGCATACATCTGCTTTGAATCCGCGGCGGTGCAGACCGACCAAATTGACCCCTCTTGTCAACGCCTCCGTCGCGCCATCGACAATCATATAGGGGGCGACATCCTGCTTAGCCGCCGTCATTCCCCCCAGCATTGCATGGCGCCCGATGCGGGCAAACTGATGCACGCCGCTCATGCCACCGATTGTGACATAATCCTCTATAGTCACCTCGCCCGCGATTTGGCAGCAATTGGAGATAATGATGTGATTGCCCAAGACACACCCGTGCGCAATGTGCGTATAGGTCATAATCAAACAATCGCTGCCAATCTTGGTCACCTCCCCATCACGCGTGCCGGAATTGACCGTGGTAAATTCCCGGAAAACACAGCGGTCGCCAATTTGGACATACGTGGTACCGCCATCGTACTTGAGGTCCTGCGTTTTCTTGCCGATACAGGCGAAAGAGAAGAACTCGCAACCCTCGCCAATCGTGGTATTGCCCTCAATGGAGGCGTGGTGCTGCACAACCGTTCCGCGACCAATCTTGACATGGGCCCCGATGTAGGCATAGGCGCCGACGCGTACGCCTTCGCCAAGTTGCGCCCCAGGTTCGATGATGGCTGTCGGATGAATCAAGTCGGACATGACGCAGGACCTTTCTTGCTACTGGTTCTTAGGAATGAGATAGGCCGCCAAAACGAAACAGACCAGCACAGGCATCCACAGCAGAAGCCAAGGGTGCAAGGCTGCATTCTTCGAGATGGCTTTGGCCAAAATAAGGCAAAGGAAAAAGAGGACGCCG
>JBJFGP010000146.1:0-2758 GCA_051892815.1 Kiritimatiellia bacterium
GCTGCTCCACCAACGCGCCCAACCTCTGCTGCGCCACCATCAACGGCTCGCTCACCGTCCACCAAGGCGCCTACCTCTGGGCACGCGGCGGCGGCCTCACCGCCAACGGAGCCGCCGAAACCATGCCCCGCTACAACCGCATCTACTCCCACGGCGGCCAGACCGCTCTCGACCCCGAACACAACGACTCCTACGGCAGCATCCTCAACCCCACCCTCCCAGGTCAGCAAGGCAGAGCCAACGACGGTTCCAGCGAAACCTTCGGCGGCGGCGCCCTCCTGATCACCGTCCGCGACACCCTCACCCTCGACGGCGACGCCCTCGCCGACGCCGATACCTCCGACCGCGGCGCCAACCCCATGGGCACCGGCGGCTCCATCAACCTCACCTGCGGCGCCCTCCAAGGCTCCGGCACCATCGCCGCCTGCGGCCTCCCCTACGACACCTCCGCCAACTTCCTCCCCGAAAACCTCGGCTCCAGCGCCATCCGCGGTGCCACCGCCTCCTCCGCCGGCGGACGCATCGCCATCCGCCTGACCAACCCCGGCGCCGACTTCGCCCGCTTCCCCCTCGAGCGCATCCTCGCCACCGGCGCCGCCAAAGGCACCACCCTCCGCGGCCACGCCTCGGCCGGCACCATCTACCTTCAGACCGCCCAAGAGCCCGAAGCCCACGGCACCATCCACATCCAAAACCCCGGACAAGACCCCTCCGCCGAAACCTTCACCCCACTCCCCTCCCAAACCTTCGGCGGCGAAAGCGACAACCTCCTGAAGACCTCCCTCTCAATCACCCAAAACGCCCGCGCCAAACTCTTCGCCCCCCTCCAAATCAACCGCCTTACCCTCGACGCCACCGCCACCCTCGACCTCCACGGCCAGACCCTCATCGCCACCACCGCCACCCTCCGCGGCAAAACCCTCCCGCCCGGCACCTACCCCGCCTCCAGCCTACCCGACACCCTCGACGACACCTCCGAAGCCCTCTCCGGCAACCTCCAAATCCTCGGCTCCGCCACCATCCTCTACATCCGATGAAACCCCGCCTGCTGCCCCTGCTGCTGCTCGCCGCCGCCCTCCACGCCGCCCCGCAGACCGCCGTCTACCGCTGGGGCCAAGGCGGCTGCGTCAAAGGCCTCTACGACCAGTACGAAAAGCACCTCGGCGGCCGCCCCGTCTGGGCCCTCGACTTCACCCCAAACGAATCCTGGGAGAAAATCGAAGGCCAAGACTGGCAGCTTGGCACCTGGTCCCAATGGGTCCGCGCCCGCCAAGGCCGCCGCCTCATCCTCAGCGTCCCCCTGCTCCCCGGCCCGTGGAACCGCTCCGGCGACGGCTCCGGCCCAGTCTCCCTCCAGGCCGCCGCCCAAGGCCGCTACAACCAGCACTTCCGCCGCCTCGCCCAAAACCTCGTCCGCCACCGCCTCGCCGACACCATCATCCGCCCCGGCTGGGAGTTCAACGGCGGTTGGTATACCTTCCGCGCCACCACCCCCCAAGAAGCCCAGGCCTACGCCGCCGCCTTCCGCCAACTCGTCCAGACTATGCGCCACGTCAGCGGCGCGCGCTTCTCATTCTGCTGGAACCCCGCCCTCGAACGCCACTGGAACTACCACCCCGAACTCGCCTGGCCGGGCGACGATGCCGTCGACATCATTGGCCTGGACGTCTACGACCAGTCCTGGCTCCCCGACACCTATCCCATCCCCCCAGACGCCTCCCCCCAGGAGACCCGCCGCCGCCAGCGCCGCGTCTGGAACGAACAGATCAACAATCCCCAAAACTTCGGCCTCCCCTGGTGGACCGCCTTCGCCCGCCGCCACCGCAAACCCCTCGCCCTCGTCGAATGGGGCCTCTGCATCCGCCAAGACCGCCACGGCGGCGGCGACAACCCCTACTTCATCGAACAAATCGCCCGCTTCGTCAAAAATCCCGCCAACAACCTCCTCTTCCACTGCTACTTCGACGTCTGCGCCCCCGACGGCGACCACCAACTCGTCGCCCCCACCCGCTTCCCCAACTCCGCCCAAACCTTCCGCAAACTCTTCTCCAACCCCTGACACCCATCCCCGCCGCCACTGAGGACGGAAGATTGCCTCCGACGGGCAAAGGGTCTCCGACCCTCTGCACTCCCACGGGAGCGGGTTTGCCTCCCTCCTGCGTCAGTCGCCCACCCCGCACCCTTTTAAGACCAGAGCCGCGGCAACCATTTTTCCACCCCACAATTCCTGCGCACCCCTTCTCCCCCGAACTATCCGCGCCGCCCGCGACCGCGTGCCCAAGATAGCCCCCCTACCCAACCCATCATCACCCACCTTCACTGGATACAAGCGACGGGGCATGGTGGGCGAGAGGGGAGGCGGCTTTGGCCTAGTGGGCGCGGCGGGGCGGAATGGTGCGCAACGGATAGCGGCGCTAGACTAAAGGGAGCGGCGGCTGATGGTGCGACGCAGGAGCAAAGCAGCCGCCGCGAACGGGAGTGCAGAGGGTCGGAGACCCTTTGCCCGCCAGAGGCAGTCATCCCAACAGCCACTCCAAGGAACAACAAAAGGCGCCTTCTGAGGAGAATCCGTGACAATCAAAACGGGGAAAGTAAAGCGACGACGGCCAGGGCGTTTGGTGCGGAACGGGTGGCAGGTTTGGTTCGGAACAGGCGTTGGGGCGCTGAACTCAAAAGGGAGCGGGTTTGGCGACTGACGCAGGAGGGAGACAAACCCGCTCCCATGGGAGTGCAGAGGGACGGTGTCCCTTTGCCCGCC
>JBJFGP010000147.1:0-13099 GCA_051892815.1 Kiritimatiellia bacterium
TGGTCGGCCCCTCGAACAACATCGCCTACACTCAAGCCATGCTCGTGGCGACGACTCCTGGCGTGCAGTTCAACCCCTTCTTCATCTACGGCGACACCGGTCTTGGCAAAACCCACCTGGCGCAGGCTATCGCCCACGAGGCCCTCGCCAAACGCCCCGGCACCAGCGTGACCTACGTCACCACCGAGAACCTGATGAACGAGTACATCTCCGCCATCCAGCGCAACCGCGAGAGCCACCAGACCTCACTGCTCAAGTTCCGCGAGAAGTACCGCCAGACCGACCTGCTGATTATCGACGACGTCCACTTCCTCTCCAAAACCGAGGGCCTTCAAGAGGAGTTCTTCAACACCTTCAACGACCTCCAGCAGAACGGCAAGCAGATTGTGATGACCTCCGATCGCCCCCCCAAAGAGATCGCCAACCTGCAAGAGCGCCTCGTCTCCCGCTTCGTGCAAGGCCTCGCCACCAATGTCGAGATGCCGACCGTCGAGACGCGCCTGGCCATCCTCCGCTACAAGCAAGCCTCCCTGCCCAACCCCCTGCCCGACCTCATCCTCGACTTCATCGCCAACCGCGTCAGCACCTCCGTACGAGCCCTCGAAGGCGCCCTCCACCGCGCCACCACCCTCCGCGACATCCTCGCCCCGCGTCCGCTCACCATCGACGCCCTGCGCACCCACCTCCAAGACCTCCTCGACCAGGAAGACGCCCCCACCGTCACCTTCGAGCAAATCCAGCGCGCCGTCGCCAACGCCTACCACGTCCCCCTCTCCGACCTCCTGGGCAACACCCGCCCCCAAGCCATCGCCTTTCCCCGCCAAATCGCCATGTTCCTCTGCCGCAGGCTGATGAACAGTTCCCTCAAAGACATCGCCAAAGCCTTCGGCAAGACCCACGCCACCATTGTCCACGCCGCCAGCACCATCCAACAGCGCCTCACCACCGAGCCCGAACTCCGCGCCAGCATCCAGAACATCCTTACCTCCCTCGGCCAGCGCCTCGACCTCTAACCCCCCTTCCTATGCACCTCTTTTCCCCCCTCCAACCCACCTTCGCCCCCCACTCCTGCACACCTCCCCAACACTTTTTTGCCCACCTTCGCACATTTAGTGTTGACACCTCCCAAACCCCATGCTATCATAGCCGCGTTCTAAAGGAAAACAAACTGGCCTTCGTGTCGACAGTTGCCGAGTGGCAACACCGGAGACAACCGGCCGCAACTGATCTCGAAAACAACGGTTATACGGCACTTCGTCGCATAATCTGTCTTATGGAGAATTCCAAATGAAGAAAGCACTCGTCGCGTTGGCGCTCTTCGCTGCCGGAATTGCCGCCGCCGATGTGACCTCCTCCAACATCGTCGGATACCAGAAAATCCCGGTTGTCAAAGGTCTTTCGGGGGTGACGCCCACATTCGTCGCCATCGGCGGCGGGGACATTCAACTCAAGGACATTATCCCTTCCGAAGGTTTCCAGAACAGCGGCAACTTGCAATTCTTCTCCTCCGATGGCAAGGTCTCCTTCACCGCCTACTACTACTACGATGCGGACGATGCGGAGAACGCCGGTTGGTACGACTTCGACACCGACGACTATCTGGGCGATACGACCATTGCCGCGGGCTCGGGCTTCTTCGCCTACAGCAATGCCGAGGCGACCTTCACGGTTGCCGGCGAGGTCAAGCAGGGCTCGACCACCGTCACCTTGGCCAAGGGGCTGACCTGGGCGGGCAACGGTACGGTCAACAGCCTGAAACTCAAGGACATTATCCCCTCCGAAGGTTTCCAGAACAGCGGCAACCTGCAGTTCTTCACCTCCGCAGGCAAGGTCTCCTTCACCGCCTACTACTATTACGATGCGGACGACGAGGAGAACGCCGGCTGGTACGACTTCGATACCGACGACTATCTGGGCGATACTGAAGTTCCGGCCGGTTCGGCAGTCTTTGCCTACAGCAACGCCGAGGCGACCTTGACCCTTCCTGCTGCCGTTCAGCAGTAATCCTTTCCCGGTGCCTTCGGGCAGCGGGGATAGCCGCCAAGGGCTTGCCTTTGGCGGTTCAACCTGAAACTACGAAAACAAACGAAAGTCTCACAATGAAGAAGTTCCTCATCGCCGGTTGCGCCTTGGTGATGGCGGTCTCCGTTCAGGCGGCCTCCTACGCTTGGTCGACAGTCGAGGCGTATTTCTACACCCCGAATGCCGATGGTTCCCCCAGCTCCACCAAGTTGACGGGTGCCATTGCCTATCTCTTCGAGGGTACGGCAGAAGACATGGCGACCACGGTTGCGGCAATCAACGACGGTACCTTTACGGGCGCCGGCGCGATTATGTCGACAACCACCAACGCCAAGGGAAAACTCTCGGGCACCTCTGACGACATCATCAGCGGGGCAGGCATCTACAATGTCTATATGGTCATCTTCGATGCCGCCACGATCGGCGAAGCCCAGTTCTACCAGTTCGCTTCGATGACCGTCGACTATGGCGGCACGGGCAATGCTCAGGCCTCGTTCTCCGGCGTTGGCGGCACGAGCAATGCGTGGAACCCGATTGCGACGGTTCCGGAACCCGTCTTCATGGGTATCTTCGCGGCGGGCATGGTTGCCGTTCTGCTCCGTCGTCAGAAGAACATTGCCTAAGGGTTCTTGCCTACGCTGCGGCATCCTGCCTGCCTAGCCGCCCCTTCCGGCGATGGGCGGGAATCCGAGGATGCGGTTCCCTGGCAATCCAACCCCAAATAGCAATCAAAACAGGCGAGGCGCCCCAATCGGGACGCCTCGCTTGTTTGTTCTTTTGGCTTCGTTTCCTATCTACCTTGGGCATCTGCCGATAGGCACCTTAGCCCGAGACAGATAGGCACGAATGGGGGGCTTTCCTACGCCAGATTCTTCTGCCGACGCAGCAATACCGCCACCATCGCGGAGGCAAAGATGCCCATAAACACCGGCTCTGGAACCGAGGAGATTTGCTGCCAACTGCCGCTTGCAACTTGACTGGTGAAGGTAGCCGACCCATTCCCCGATGCAGGAATGGCGACACCTTCCAGCAGATAGGACATATAGAAACCGTCAGCCCCGAGCGCGTAAGCGTTTTCATAACTGTCGGCGTTGAAAATAACCATATAGAGATTGTAGGAAGAACCTCCGACAAACCCGTAATCACTCCCAACCGTCCCCGAGATACCCAGGGCTCCGACGGTCTTTTCTGCAACCACATTGGCGGCAGCCTTGTCAAAAGTGCCATCAAGGATCGAGGCCACGGTTGCCGCTTGGGCGGAGGAGTCGCCTTCGAACAGATAGGCGATGTAGCCGCTGGTGACCTTGGTGGAACTGTAGGAACCATCGGAGTTAGGTGCATAGATGGCGCCCGTCTTCCAGGAGACTGCGGCTGCCTGTGCAGTGACCACCGCCATCAGGGCGAGGGCTGCGATGATGAACTGTTTCATTTCGGGTATTCCCGTTTGGTTTTCGTGTTTAGGACAAGGCCGCAAAGGTAGAACCATTTGCGGCGAAGTAATCCTTGGGAGCAAGTCGCCCCACTCCCAAGAAAAGGTTAAAGTTGCGGTGCGGGAAGCGTCAGGCTCGCCTCACTTTCTGAAGAGGCAAGAACCGCAGAGCCTGACTCGACGACTTCTCCGTTTTTGTTCTCAAGGGAGTCAACATCCGTCCAGCCTTCGGGCAAATCGTCGTCGCCGGGATAGTAGATGACCGTGAACTTGACCTGACCATCCTTGGTGAAGAACTGCAATTCAGACATATTGTCGATGAACTCTTGAGAGGGGACAATGTCGGCAAGCGTAATATCGCTGTTTGTGGCATTGCCAACCCATTTGAACCCAGCGGGGACTTCGACTCCCAAGTCGGCAACCTTGACTTCGCCCTTTATGGTGAGCGAGGCGTCAACAGGAGACGAGACAAAGAACCCGCCGCCAAAAGGAATTTGGGTGTCGCCAAGCGCTTCGAGGGAGTCGATATCCGTCCAGCCTTCGGGCAAATCGTCGTCACCTGGATAATAAATCGCCGTAAACGCAACCTGTCCGTCCTTGGTGAAGAACTGCAACTCGGACATCTCGTCGATGAACTCTTGGGAGGGAACGATGTCGCCGAGTTTGATGTCACCTCCTCCAATGGAGACGAAGGTGGGCGAGACCCCCGCGAAGCCGGCTGGGATGTCGATTTTCTGGTATCCGACGATGTTGGAGGAGGTCACATCGGCGGCGGCAATTCCGGCAGCGAAGAGCGCCAACGCGACGAGTGCTTTCTTCATTTGGAATTCTCCATAAGACAGATTATGCGACCTTGGAATTTATTGGGGTTTTGGGCTGTTTTGGGGGAAGGGGGGCGGTTTGAGGTGGTGGGGAAGGTTGGCACGATGGGTTTTTTTGAGGTAGGCAGGATTGGGGGGCATTCTCGGGCACCTGGCAGTGGGGGAGGTTGGTGGGAATGGGTGGCGGAGGTTGTTTGGACTTGCTTTCGGGGGGCGGTTTGGGTAAAATGGGCTGAAACCGTTTCAGGAAGGATTGCCGATGATGAGAATGGGTCTTTTGTGGGCTGTGGCCGGATTGTCTGCCGGGGTGGCGATTGGGGAGTTGAAACCGAAGGCGTATGAGATGCCGGTCTCGACGAACGACTGGGAGAATTTGGCGGTCAATTCGCGGAATCGTCTGCCGGCGCGGACTTATTGCTTCCCGCTGGCGTCGGTGGAGGCGGCGTTGGAGAAGGGCGTGCTGCCGGATTCGCCCTACCGGATGAGTTTGGACGGGGTGTGGAAGATTCGTTGGGCGGGCGACCCGGCGCGGCGGGCGACGGGTTTCTGGGAAGAGGGCTTCGATGTCGCCTCGTGGGAGGATATCGATGTGCCGTCCTGCGTGGAATTGCGGGGCTTTGGCGCGCCCGGCTACACGAACCACCAGTACCCGCACGCCAACCGCTGGCCGCTTGTCCGCGACCGTCAGAACCCCGAACGCGCGGACTACAACCCCGTCTCCTCCTACGTGCGGTCGTTCGACCTCCCCGAGGGCTGGGAGAAGCGCGATGTCTTCCTGCGCTTCGACGGGGTCTACAGCGCCTACTATGTGTGGGTCAACGGAAAGATGGTCGGCTATGCGGAGGATTCCAAGCTCCCGAGCGAGTTCGACGTCACCAGCTTCGTCCGCCCCGGGAAGAACCGAATCGCCGTGCAGGTCTACCGCTGGTGCGACGGGTCGTATCTCGAAGACCAGGACATGTTCCGCTACTCCGGCATCTTCCGCAGCGTCACCCTCTGGTCGCGCGAAAAGGGCGGAATCTGGGACTTCGCCGTCAAGACCGCGTTGACCAACGACTACCGCGACGCCACCCTCGAAGTCGTCTGCGACAAGCCCGCCGACATCACCCTCTACGACGGCCAGAAGCCCATCCTCAAGGGCAAATCCGGCCAGCGCTACGAACTCAAGGGCGTCAAACTCTGGAGTGCCGAGACGCCCAACCTCTACACCCTCGTCGTCCAATCCGGCCGCGACATCCGCGCCCGCAAGGTCGGCTTCAAAGAGCAGAAAATCGTCGGCCACGTCTTCTATGTCAACGGCCGCCCCATTAAACTCAAAGGCGTCAACCGCCACGAATGCAGCCCCGAAAACGGTCGCACCGTCTCCCTCAAAGAGATGATGCTTGACATCGAACTCTTCAAGCGCCATAATATCAACACCGTACGAACCTGCCACTACCCCGACAGCCCGATTTGGTACGATCTTTGCGACCGCTACGGCATCTATGTCGTAGCCGAGGCCAATGTCGAGGCACACGAACCAGGCTACGGCGAAAATGGCCTCGGCCTCTATCCCCAGTGGCGCGACTCCATCGTCGAACGCAACCGCCGGCACGCCGAATTCTACCGCAACAACGTCTGCGTCACCTTGTGGTCCCTCGGCAACGAGACCGGCCACGGACAGAACTTCCGCGACGCACGAGACGCCGTCCGACATGCCGACCCCTCGCGCCCAATCCACTGGGAGCGCGGGAACAAAGATGCCGATGTCGACTCCACCATGTATCCCTCCGTCGAGTGGGTCATCAACCGCGGAAAACTCGGCGACGGTTTGCTCCGGCAAGAGGGACCCGTTAAAGGCGCCTTCGGCGTCGGAGACGACCAATTCGCCCGCAAACCAGCCTTCCTCTGCGAGTACGCCCATGCCATGGGCAACGCCATCGGGAACTTCCAGGAGTACTGGGACGCTTTCTACGCCTACGAGTCGCTGATGGGCGGCTGCATCTGGGATTGGGTCGACCAGTCCGTCTGGAAAGATACCGACCGCCTCGACCCCAAGACGGGCAGGCGCGAGCGCTATCTGGCGTATGGCGGCGATTTCGACGAAGCGCCTCACAGCGGGGCGTTCTGCGACAACGGCGTGGTCGATCCCTTGCGTACGGTGACCCCGAAACTTTTGGAGGTGGCGCACGTGCACCGCAATTTGATCGTGCGGCGCGACGGGGAAGGTTTTGAACTGGAGAATCGCTACGGGTTCACCTCGTCGGATGCTTTCGACGGCCATTGGCAGTTGCTGGCGGACGGGGCGGTGGTTGCGAAGGGTGACTTCGCGGTGCCTGCCGTGGAGCCGTTGAAGCGGGGCAAACTGGTTGTGCCGGCTCTGGCGCAGGCGATGGCCAAGCTCGATGGCAGGGAGTGGGTGGTGAACTTCTCGTTCACGACCCGCGGGGCTGGGTTCGACGGGCTGGTGCCGGCGGGTTGGACGGTGGCTCGGGATGAGATTGCGCTGACGGATCCGGTTGCGCCTCCTGCGCTTCAGGCGGCGGCACCGGGGGCGGTTTCGATTGTGCAGGAGGGGGATGGTTCGGTTGTGGTGAAGGGGCCGAAGGTGTTGGCTTGTTTCAGCCGGAAGTCGGGCACGCTTTCGAAGTTGGTGTTGGATGGTGTGACGGTGCTGGAGGAGTTGGACGGGGGGCTGGCGGCTGGTCCGAGGCTGACTTGTCTGCGGGCGCCGGCGGACAATGATCGTTGGTGGTGGCAGGGTGATCCGTGGTGTTGGAGGGATGTGGCTTCGGTGAAGCGTTCGGGGCTGGTCCAGGCGCGCTATCATGTGCTGGACTTGTCGGTCTCTGGGAATTCGGTCAAGGCTGTCGTGGATGTGACGGGTGCCAAGGGCATCGGGTTTGTGCACGAGTCGGTCTGGACGTTTGGTGCGGGCGGTCGGATCGAGGTGGCGAACAAGGTGGTGCCGTACGGGAAGTTTCCCCCGGCGATTCCTCGTTTGGGTCTGTCGTGGAAGCTCTCGCCTGCGCTGGAGCAGATGGCCTATTATGGCCGTGGGCCGCACGAGAACTATGTCGATCGTCGGCGTTCGGCTTTCCTTGGGGTCTACCGGTCGACTGTCTCGGAGCAGTTTGTCGACTATGTCCGGCCGCAGGACAATGGCTACAAGAGTGATGTGCGGTGGGTTTCGTTCACGGACAAGGATGGCCGTGGGGTGCGTTTTGCCTCGGCTACTCCGCTTTTTGTGCAGGCGTTGCACTATCCGTGGGAGGAGCTTGCGACGGCCCGTCACGATGGCGGCGAGGCTCGCTACCGGTGGCCTTTGCGTCCGGCGAAGGAGGTCTATCTCAATCTCGATGTGCGGCAGTTGGGGCTGGGCGGCGCGTCCTGCGGTCCGGTTCCGATGGATTGCTACCGTTTCAATCCGGAGGCGCCTGTCGAGTGGAGTTTCACGCTCGAACCTGCCCGCGCGAAATAGTCCCGTCGGAGTCCCCCGTTCCTTCGTACCGGGCGGGGCGTTCTTAGGCGCCGACGGGGTCGGTTGGTAGGCACCTTCGCCTGGCGGAGGTGCCTATCTCCTTGTGCGGGAGGTGGCAACCTGTCTCCCCCGAAGGTGCCTATCTGCCGCGCCTGTCGGAAGAGGCCCGGTTGCCCTTTTCCGGGGCGAATTGCGTTTGACGGCTTGCCTTTTGCGCCGCGTTGCGCTATAATTCTCCACAGAATCAACTTTTCCAAGGAATTTTCCATGCAGAACCAAGAGGTCTACGACGAACTCGTCGCGAAGTTCGAGAAACAGTACGGTTGCAAGCCCGCCGCCGTCGCCTACGCCCCCGGCCGCATCGAGGTGCTCGGCAACCACACCGACTACAACGAAGGCTTCGTCTTCTCCGCCGCCATCGACCACGGCACCTTCTTCGCCGTCGCCCCCACCGCCGACAACACCTGCTCGCTCACCGCGGGCGACCTGATGGCGCGCGTCGACTTTACCCTCCAGAGCGTCCAAAAGGCCCAGACCGACACCTGGCAGAACTATGTGACCGGTACCTTCAACTGGCTCTTCGACGGCAATCCCGCCAGCGCCCCACACGGCTGGAACGGCATGTTTTTGGGCAACATCCCCCTTGGCGCCGGCCTCTCCTCCTCCGCCGCGCTTGAGATGTGCACCGCCATCGCCCTCTGCCAAATCTACGGCCTGCAGAAGACCAAAGAAGAACTCGCCCGCATCGGCCAGAAAGCCGAGCACACCTTCGCCGGATGCCCCTGCGGCCTGCTCGACCAAATCAGCTCCCTCGCCGGGAAAGAAGGCCAGCTCGTCAAGACCGACTTCCGCACCCTCAAGTTCGAGAATGTCGACCTCGGCCCCACCGTCGCCTTCATGATGGTCAAGTCAAACGCCAAACATGCCCTCGTCGACGGTGCCTACGCCTCCCGCCGAGAGGCTTGCGAAGCCGCCGCCCGCCACTTTGCCAAAGTCCTCCGCCATCCCGTCACCCACCTGCGCGACGTCTCCAGCGCCGAATGGATCCTCTACCGCGACGGACTCGACCCCGTCCAGGCCAAGCGCGCCATCCACCCCATTGGCGAAGACGAACGCGTCCTCAACGGCGCCAAACTCCTCGAACAAGGCAACCTCAAAGCCTTCGGCGCGCTGATGTTCGACTCCCACGAATCCAGCCGAAACTGGTTCGAAAACTCCTGCCCCGAACTCGATACCATTGTCGACATCGCCAAGACCTTGCCCGAAGTCTACGGCGCACGCCTTTCCGGCGGCGGCTTCGGCGGAAGCTGCTGTCTGCTCGTCAAACCTGAAGCCGCAGACAAGATTTCCGCGGCCATCGTCCAGGGCTACAAGGCCGTATACGGCGACGAACCCCATTGCGCCCTCATCAAGCCCTCCGAAGGCGCCCGCCTCGTCTAACCCAACCTTTGCGGCGGACGCCCCCGCGCCCGCCCGTCGAATCCCAACCAACAAAGGAAAATCCCATGTCCTGCTGCTGCAAAGACACCCAAAAGCCCGAAGGAAACATCTTCGCCATCGGGATTATGTTCGCCCTCTTCTTTATGATTGCCTTCGTCACCAACTTCGGCGGATCGATGGCCGTCGTGGCGAAGAATCAGTTCCAAGTGACTGACTCCCTTTCCCAGCTCGGGAGCGTAGCCAACTTCCTGGCCTATCTCTTCATGGGCATCCCGGCGGGGCTTATCCTCAAGAGCAAGGGGTACAAGTTCACCGCCCTCTCGGCTGTGATTGTCGGCATCGCGGGGCTGGGCATCCAGATTGCCTCGGGGTATCTCGCCAATTACACGGTTTACTTGGCAGGTGCGTTCGTGGCTGGTTTCTCGATGTGCATGCTCAACCTGGTGGTCAATCCGCTGCTCAATACGCTTGGAGGAGGGGGAAACAAGGGCAACCAGCTGGTGCAGTTCGGCTGTTCGATCAACTCGATTGGTGCGACGATTGCGCCGGTGCTGCTGGGCTATTTGATTGGCGAAGCGGCCAAATCCACGGTGAAGGATGTAATGCCTGCGATGTGGATTGCGGTTGGCATTTTTGTGTTGGCGTTCGTGATTCTGGCGGTCTCGTCGATTCCCGAGCCGCACTTGAAGAACAAGGCTGACGCGGCGGCGGAGGGTAGTCTGCTGTCGGACATTGCGGCGACTTTCAGTTTCAGCCATTTCTTCCTTGGCGCGTTTGCGATTTTCTTCTACATCGGGGTTGAGGTGGGCATCCCGAACATGGCGAATCTCTATATGACCGATCCGGCGTCGGGCGTGGCTAATGTGGGGGCTGCGGTTGCCGGCACGGTGGTCGGTGCCTACTGGTTCTTTATGCTGATTGGCCGCTTGATCGGGGGCGTCATCGGCGGCAAGGTCTCCTCTCGCGCGATGGTATCGTTCTGCGCGTTGCTGGGGCTGGCGCTGATGACTTCGTCGATTCTGGTGCCGGTGAAGATGGTGACGATTCTTGGCAAGAGCATTCCGCTCTCGATGGTCTTGGCCGCCTGCGGAGGCTTCAGCACCTCGGTCATGTTCGGGGGCATCTTCAACCTGGCCACCGAGAGGCTCGGCAAGTATGTGCCGGTCGCCTCGGGCATCTTCATGACGATGGTTTCGGGCGGTCTGCTGCTGGCGCTCCAGGGCAAACTCGCGACCATCCTGGGCGGCCAGCTCCAGAGCTACTGGATGACCGTCGGTCTGCTCGCCTACATCCTCTTCTACGCGCTGATTGGTTCGCGCGTCCTGAAGCGCGCCCCCGAAGCGTAAGCCCCATTTCCAAGTAGTCACACACCCAGCCGCCGGGCGCAAGCCCGGCGGCTTTTCATTGCCACCAAACCCTTCCGCAGGTGCCTAGCAACTCCTCCCGAAGATTTCCACCTCCGGCAGCAATTCCTGCTTGACAATCCCACCCCATTGTGCTAATCTCTTTCGCCATTGAGGGCATACGCCCCTTGTTCCGGTGTAGCGCAGTGGTAGCGCAGGAGACTGTTAATCTCTTGGTCGTAGGTTCGAATCCTACCACCGGAGCCACCCTTTGGGTCTGCCGTCCGGCAGACCCTTTTTCGTCTGGAGCGGGAAGATGGAACTGGCGAAACGGCGCATACTCGTCCTCGGCGGCGGCAAAAGCGGCCTCTCCGCCGCGCGATTGCTCGTGCGCGAAGGCGCCCGCGTCACCCTCGCCGAGCGCACCCCGACCGAACCCCTTCGCGCCGAACTCCACCGCCTCGGCGTCGAACTCGCCACCGGCGAGACCCTCCCCCAAGAACCCTTCGACCGCTGCATCGCCAGCCCCGGATTCCCCCTCGAACACCCCTGGATTCGCGACTGCGACCGCCGCCGCATCCCCATCTCCTCCGAAATCGACCTCGCCGCCAGCCGCTTCCACGGCACCACCGTCGCCATCACCGGCAGCAAAGGCAAAAGCTCCGTCGTCAAACTCATAGCCGACACCCTCACCGCCGCCGGCAGACCCGCCGTCCCCTGCGGCAACTACGGCACCCCCTTCGCCCAAGTCGCCCTCGACACCCCACACGCCATCGCCATCGTCGAAATCAGCTCCTTCCAGATGGAACACACCAACCGCTTCGCCCCCGACGCCGCCGCCATCCTCAACATCCAGCCCGAACACCTCGACCGCCACCACACCCTCCAAGCCTACGCCGCACTCAAAGAAAAACTCCTCACCCTCGCCAAGCCCGGCGCCCTCACCCTCCGCCCCAACGACCTCGGCACCCCCCCATTCGACGCCACCGGCACCTACTTCGGCAACCCCATCCTCGCACCAGCCCTCGACGCCGCCGTCCGCATCCTTCGCCACCTCCGCCTCCCAGACCCCGACATCGCCCGCGGAATTCGCACCTTCCAGCCCCTCCCCCACCGCTACCAACTCATCGCAGAAGTCAACCAAATCCGCTTCATCGACGACTCCAAAGCCACCAACCTCGCCGCCCTCATCGCCGCCGTCCAAATGACCCAAGGCCCCGTCCGCCTGATCGCCGGAGGACTCCCAAAAGAAAACGACTTCGCCCCCGCGCAGTTTCTGCTTTCCAAGCGCGCCAAAAAAGTGTATCTTATAGGAAGTTCCGCACAGACCATGGCCAACGCGTGGCAGAGCGCTGTCCCCTGCCTAATCGCAGAAACCCTCGACCGCGCCGTAGCACAGGCCTGGGCGGATGCCAACCCCGGCGACACCATCCTGCTGTCTCCGGGCACCGCCAGTTTCGATCAGTTCAACAGCTACGGCGAGCGCGGGGAGCGCTTTGCCAGGCAAGTCCGTGAAGTCACGGCATCGCCCCGCCAGGCGAAGGAGTACTAGACCATGACCCTCAAACCAGTCAAACCCGCCGCGTGCATCGGCGCTATCGCCGCTGCCCTTTTCTTCCAAGGTTGCCAGTCCACGCCTGACAAGGTCGACGAGCCGGCGAAGGAACCTGTCGAGATTCCTCCTGCCGAGGTTGCGCCCGAGCCGTTGCCGCCAGTGGAGCTGGCTCCTGCCAAGCCTGAGACGACGGTCTATACTGTCAAGTCTGGCGATACGCTTTCGGCGATTGCGGCGGCTTATGGGCTCCGTCTGCCCGATATTCTGGCGCTGAATCCCTCGGTGAAGCCTGACCGAATCTATGTGGGTCAAAAGATTCAGCTGCCTGGGAAGGTTGACATCAAGGCGGCTCCGAAGGCCGCACCTGCCGCCAAGCCTGTTGCCGACGGGAAGACGACGGTCTATGTGGTGAAGGGTGGCGATTCGTTGAGTGTCATTGCCAAGCGGGTTGGCTGCAAGGTTTCGTGCATCAAGGAGCTCAATGGTCTCAAGAGCGACAAGATTTGGGTCGGGCAGAAGTTGAAGGTTCCGGCCGGGGCGAAGGTTGCGGCGAAGCCGGCTCAAGCCAAGCCGTCTGCCGCGCGCCCGGTTGCGGCGAAGTCTGAGGCTGCGGTGAAACCGGCTCCTGCGGCGGCTGTGACGGCCCCGAAGGATGCGGCTCCTGCGGCGCCTGTGGCGGAACCTGCGCCGGCGGCTCCTGCGGCTGTGGAGGAGCCTGAGGTGGCGGCGCCTCCGGCGGTTTCGGGGGAGGCGAAGGCTCCGGCTACTTCTTCCTACACGGTCCGCGCGGGGGATGATCTCTATTCGATTGCGATGCGCTGGGCGGTCTCTCCCAATGAAATCAAGGCGCTCAATGGTTTGGAGGGTGATGTGGACAAGATTACGCTCAAGCCGGGTCAGGTTCTGAAGATTCCTGCGGTCGATTGAGGTGTTGTTTTGTGTGGAGCCGCCGGCTTGGTGCTGGCGGCTCTTTTTGTTTCGGAGGGGGGCGGCGGGTAGGCAGGTTTGGGTGTGGTTGGTGGCAATCTT
>JBJFGP010000148.1:0-13093 GCA_051892815.1 Kiritimatiellia bacterium
ACGGCTAATCGAACCGTAAGACATAGCACCGGTCTTGAACCGCTTGACAATTTCTGTCCAAGGTTCGACTTCCTCCAGGGGAACCGCTGCGCGAGGAACAAAGTCCATCAAGCCGCGAATCGAGGCGAATTCTGCCTGCTCGCCGGTGAGCCGGTCGACATATTGGTCGAAGAGAGTTGCGTTGTTTTCTCGGCAAGCCTGTTGCAGAAGCGCAATAGTTTGTGGATTGTAGAGGTGCTTTTCCCCATCCTGTCGCCACTGGTAATTCCCCCCCAGTTCCAGTAGGGGAGAAGTTGAATGTTGCGCCTTGATAAAACGCGCCTCGACCTCCGACTGAATATCGGCACAGCTGACGCCGCCAACGCGGGATATAGTTCCGGGGAAGTAGTCGTCAATGACCTCTCCGGATATTCCTACCGCCTCGAAAATCTGTGCGCCTCGATAACTTTGAAGTGTTGAAATCCCAACCTTCGACATCACTTTGAGCAGTCCCTTGCCCACCGCCTTGATGAAGTGGGCAACGGCTTCTTGTTCGGAGACGGTCACATAGAGTTGGAGGCGGGCCAGGCGGCGCACAGCGGCCAGTGCCAACCGCGGACAGATGGCGTCGACGCCATATCCAAGCAGGCAGGCGAAATGGTGGACTTCCCGCGGTTCGCAACTATCCAATACAAGCGCGATGGCCGTTCTCAATCCCGCTTTGACAAGGCTGTGGTGTATCGCAGAAATCGCGAGCAAGGCCGGAATCGGAGCGCGCGTTTCCGAGACCGCACTATCCGACAAAGTCACACAATGATGGTGGGATTGCGCCGCGTTGATTGCCGCCTTGCACAACTGTTTGAGTGCATCCTCCAGCGCGTCCGGCGATTTGCCGACTTCAAAGGTCATGTCGAGAATGACCTGGTCAGGAATAGCATTGAGTGCGGCTTCGGTTAGAATCGGTTGCTGGAGTTTGAGCATACGACAACGCTGCGGATCATCTTCCAGAATGTTACCTTGGACACCGAGATACGAGTCCAGCGATGTGACCATTTCCTCCCGAATGCCGTCCAGCGGCGGATTGGTGACCTGGGCGAAAAGTTGATGGAAATAGTCGTAGAGCAACTTCGGGCGCTTGGACAGCACAGCCAGTGGCGTATCCGTTCCCATTGAGCCCGTGGCTTCCATTCCTTTTTGGGCCATTGGGGCGAGGATAATCTTGAGGTCTTCCTGGGTGTAGCCGAAAGAGTGGTAGAGTCGCTCGTCCGGTTCATCCCCAGGTGCAATGGTATCGGGAACAGACAAGGTCTTGAGATTCTCCTTCAGCCACGCCCCGTATGGCTTGGCTGTCGCCAAAGCCATTTTAATCTCGTCATCATCGATAATCCGCCCAGCCTTCGTGTCAACCAGCAACATACGACCTGGCTGCAACCGCCCTTTGTAGGCCACATTTGCAGGGGCAACGGGGAGGACGCCTGTTTCAGAAGACATAATCAGACGGTCGTCTTTGGTGACGGTGTAGCGTGAGGGACGCAAGCCATTACGATCAAGCACGGCACCGACGATTTCGCCATCGGTGAACGGAATGGATGCTGGACCATCCCAAGGCTCCATCATACAGGCGTGGTACTCATAGAAGTCGCGCTTCTCCTGAGGCATTTCCGGGTAATGTTGCCAAGCCTCAGGGATAAGCATCATCAGCACATGGGGCAGTGAACGCCCCGCATGGTAGAAGAACTCGATGGCGTTGTCCAAGATTGCCGAATCACTGTCACCCTCGGTCAAGATGGGGAAGATGGATTTCATCTCATCATCGAGCAGCGGGGTGGAGAAGAGACCTTCTCGTGCTCTCATCCAGTTCTGGTTGCCGCGAAGGGTATTGATTTCTCCGTTGTGGGAGATGAAGCGGAAGGGTTGAGCCAAACGCCAAGAGGGGAAGGTATTGGTGCTGTACCTTTGGTGCACCAGCGCCAGTGCAGATTGAACGCGCTCGTCCTTCAGCTCGGGGTAGAACGCGTCGATGGCGTCGGAGAGCATCAGACCTTTATAGTTGATTGTGCGACTGGAAAGGGATGGAATATAGAAGCGGTCTCCTTCAGGCAGTTTGAGGGCACGGACGCGGTGTTCAATCAGCTTGCGGCAGATAAAGAGTTTCCGCTCGAATGCGTCTAGCGGCACACCGTTTCGGTTGATAAAAAGTTGACGGAAACGCGGCAAGGTCGACTGGGCCAGTTCGCCGATGGCGGAGACCTCAATCGGCACATCTCGCCAGTAGATGATTTGGAAACCGTGGCGGACGAGTTCGTCTTCGATAATTTGCTCACATTGTCGTCGTTCGTCTTCGGCTTGCGGGAGTTGAATCATCCCAACGGCGTAGTCTTTGGACGGTGGAAGATTGGGTACTATGGCGGCGAAGTATTGGTGCGGCAACTGAATCAAAATACCTGCGCCATCGCCCGTTTTGGGGTCATACCCGGTCGCGCCCCGGTGATTGAGGTTAGCCAGAATCTTCAATGCGTCGGAGACGATTGCGTGGGAGGCAACGCCCTTGATGTTGCAGAGCATGCCGACTCCACAAGCATCATGTTCAAAGGCAGGGTTATAGAGTCCGTAGGGTTTCATTGTATCTACTCCGTGGTTAAAGGTTCAGCACTTCGGGACGGCTGGGCCGTGGCACTCGACTGGATATTTGCCAGTGAAGCATCCCATGCAAAAGCGCATCGGTTCCTGCATGACGCGTTGAAGTCCTGAGAGGCTGAGGTAAGCAAGGGTGTCGGCGCCGACAATTTGGCGAATCTCCTCGACTGTCTTGCCATTTGCGATGAGTTCCTCTGGGCTGGGAAAGTCGATTCCAAGGGAACAGGGGTGGCGCGTGGGGGGGCAGGCAATGCGTAGGTGGATTTCCTTTGCGCCAGCCTGCCGGAGCATTTGAATGCGCTTGCGGCAGGTATTGCCTCGGATAATGGAGTCGTCCACGACGATTACGCGTTTATTCTTTACGACATCCGGGGAGATAGAGAGTTTGAGGTCCGCCGAGGTCTTTCGAGCACCCGCGCTTGGAAGGATGAAGGTGCGTCCGGCGTAGTGGTTCCGCACGAAGCCGTAGTGAAGGGGAATCCCGGAGGCTTGCGAGAATCCGAGGGCAGCCAAAACGCCGCTATCGGGGATTGGAACGACGCAATCGCCTTTGGCCGGCGACTCCTCGAAGAGTTGCCGCCCGATGGCTATGCGGGTATTGTAGACGCTCTTGCCGAAGACGACGGAATCCGGGCGGGCGAAGTAGATATGCTCGAAGACGCACTGACCGACAGCTTGCCCGACACTTTCATCGAAGCGGGTCGAGTGGAGCCCCGTATGGTCGATACAGATGAACTCGCCGGGCTCTACATCGCGCAGGTAGTCGATGCCTAACTGGGTGAAGACGCAGGTCTCGCTTGAGAGGACATAACCGTCGCCGAGGCGTCCGATGGAAAGCGGTCGAATGCCCCAGGGGTCGCGCGCCGCGTAGACCTTTCCGTTGTTGAGCAGGACGAAGGCGAATGAGCCTTGCAGTTGGGTGAAAAGGGCCGGGAGGCGGTTGGGAAGTTGCAGATAGCGGGGGTCGGCGAGTTGATGGAGAAGGATCTCGCTGTCGGTTGAGGTCTGGAAGATGGCGCCGCGCCGCTGGTAGGCTTCGCGGAGTTGGGCGGCGTTGACGAGGTTGCCGTTGTGGGCAATGGCCCAGTTGCCGTCCCTACACTCAGCCGTAAGGGGCTGGATGTTCTGTTCACAACTTCGCCCGGTGGTCGAATAACGGACATGGCCAATCCCGGTGGAGCCGGGAAGTTCTTCGTCGAAGTCACCCTTGAAGACCTCGTTGACGAGCCCCATCCCTTTGCGGGCATTGTTGACCTTGCCGTCGAAAATTACCATTCCCGCCGATTCCTGCCCTCGATGCTGAAGTGCGAAGAGTGCCGCGTAGAGAAACCGTGCCGCTTGAGGGATATTGTAGAGGGCGACAACTCCGCAAGCCTCGTGCGGGCGACCGTCATCGAAGGGGCAAGGTTGGTAATCTTCCGTCGAGTTCATTGCAAGGATATGAGCAGATTCCATGCCACGAATGGGGGACAGTCCTACCAACCTTTAAGAGGGTAGAATAGCAACCTTTTGGAGGATAAGGCTGACGATTTTGTTGCAGGCTGACAGAAATGTAAGTTTTGGGTTCTTTAGACTAGCGGGACGCCCTTGGGCGTTGCTTCCGCTGTCGGTCAATCCAAAGAAGAAGGAAGTTGACTATCTTTTCTTCCTGTTTAGGCGAGAGCGGGCGGTTGAGTGGCACCTGCCACCATTTGTTCAGACATCCCCTGCAGCACATGGCGCACGCGTGCATAGCAATGAAGACCGGATGACCACGCATTGGCGTTTGGCGCCCGTCATGCAAAGGGGTGGCCGGTGCCAAGCGCTGGTGGACAAAATCGCGTGCGTGCCGGCGCAGGGCGTCCGCACCAATCGACTTGAGGTAAGCAATCTCCCGCGCTCCGAGTGCGAAGGAACTCCGGAACCGGCTACGCGAGAGTCGCGCTAAAGCCTCCTCGGGAGACATTCTTGCTTCAACGCGAGCCGCGAGCCTTCAGAATAGCCTCTATATGGGCCTGTGGAATCGACCAGCCGCGCCCGCACATGTGGCAATAGATGGAAGCCGGCTGGCTTGCCCCCGCCATCGCACGAAGCTCATCCGTAGGCAGCCCCTCAAGCATCGCCGTGACCCGTTCGGCGGAACAAGTACAGGCAAAACGAAGTTCCGTCCGCGATCGTTCCTCGAAATCGGCGACCCCCAAATAATCCGACAATGCCGCCAATGGCGCGGAGGATTCCAGCGCGAAAGGTGCCCCCTCCTGCCGCAGAGCCATTTGCAGCTTCTGGAAGAACTTCTGGTCACCCTCCGGGAGGCGTTCCAGCAATAGACCTCGGGCACAGTCGAGATAGGACGGATCGCTCAGGTGGACTGAATGGCGAATCGCAGTATCGCGCTGCTCAGAGTGCGAATAGTAATGCTCAAGCGCATAATCAAGGCGCACCGGAGCGGTAATCTGAAGTTGCGATTGGGCCAAAAGGGAGCCGGGAATGGAACGCATGATGCGAAAGGCCGCCCGCCTGCCTAATGTTTCCGCCAGGTCTGCAGACGGGTTCGTGTCATACTCCTCCAGTACCTTCTGCTCGACATAACCACGGAGACCTCCCGTTCCGGATGCTTCCATCAAAAACCCCTTGATCGGACCATCGCATTTGAACTGGAAAGTAATAGTCTCCTCCGGCCTTCCAAGGTCCCCGCCCAACAGAGCGGTAGCCGCCAATGCCGCCGCTTGTATCACACTGCTTGCCGGACCATTTAGGTGTCCATTGGCGAGTACACGGGCAGGTTCGGCAACATCGACTAGGAGCAATTTCAGGTGGGTGGAAGGCGAGTAGGCAAGCAGGCGATAGCCGCTGGGTTTAGTCATAATCATGGCTTTTCGGGTATGGCGGAAAGGTTTTGGACGGTCGCCAGGAATTGGTCCTTCAGTGTCAGTATGTGCTCATGTTGCCGACACAAAGACCAGAGCACGAAGGCCCATTTCTCGCGGAACTTATACTGCGGTCTCAGGTGCGGATCGAATGAGTCAAAGTCGTAGGACCGCATCTGGTACTTCCAAAACATTTCGTTCGTTTTGGCAGTAAAACCATCGAAGAAGCATTCGGCTATTTCAGGCAGGGCGATGTCTGCGTTGTGGCGTAGCCAATAGGCGCGAAGAACTGTGGCGAAGGCGTTGAGGTAGAAGATGTTGGCGCGCTGCAGGTTCTCGTTTGTTTGGGATATGTCGGGCCAGCCCATAATGCCGCGAATGGAGCAGACTCGGACTGTTTGGGGGAGGACTTTGCCTTTTCTAGCGTCGTAGTTGAACTCGAAAATCTCTTTGCCGACGCCGAATCTGCAACTGCGGTCGCTTGCCGTGTATTTCTTGGCAATCATATTTTGAGCGGCAACCTCTCCCAGCAGTCTAACGACGCCGCGGACGACATCGAGGTCTTCGTGCTGGGGTATATCTTGGCCTGCGGTTGGTTGGTGTAGGTAGTAGCTTTTGGGTATTCCGTCGAGGGGATATCCGGGGCAACGTCCGCGGATGAGGAATTGGCGTCTGTTGGGGCGTCCGTCGATATCGTTTTCGGGGGTGACGAGGGAGTATTCGCTGTAGCAGGAGCCGAGTGCGCGAAAGGCGTTGGCGCGCGCGAGCATATAGGAGGCATAGCCGGTATGGGCGGAGGCGAGTTCCTTTTCGATGAGGCTGTAGGGGTAGGGGTGGCGGTTGGTTTTGACGATGATTTCGCGGGTGCCTCCTTCGCCCAAGGGGATCTCCTGGGTGGCCGAGCGAATCTCGTAGACATTGAGGTGTTCGATGCGTTCGTCGCAGTTGAGTGTCTGGGTGAGGCGGGAGACGATATGGCGCGTGCGGAGGTCGATGCCGGGGTGGTATTCGGGGCGTCCGCCGAGGAAGGTGACGCCTGGGAGGGCGGTGCGGCGGTCGTCGAAGGATTGGGTCTCGAATGTACCTGCGGTGTTGTAGATGTTGCCGGTGATGTGGCGGTACATGGCGACAGTGAAGGCGTCGCTTTTTTCGTCGGCGTAGTCTGGATTGACCAGTGCGTGGCGGAAGGTTTCGCCGACGGCGGCGAGGCGATCGGGAAGGGCGGCGAGGGGGATGCGCCTGAGAACGAGGTCCTCCATAATCTGTTCGAGTTCGGGCACGAGGGTTCGGATGGCGTAGCCGTCGGGGAGCCCAAAGAACTCGATTTCGTGGTGGGCCTGGTACTTGGGAAATCTCATATAGGATTGGTGCTGATTGGTTTCAACCCCTACCCAGTAGTGCAACACACCTTTTGCTGCCGCAGGTTGGTACCTTGCGAGGTCGACGACTCGTAGGAATTCGCCGTAGGTCAGGAAGTGGACGCCGCGGACATTGTAATAGTAATAGATTCCGGAGCCGATACGCCGGTGGTTGATGGCCAAGACGCCCGCCATCTCGCTTTTCGTCCAGGCCAACGGTTTGATGCGCCACTCCTGCCCGAGGCGGCGGTAGTAGTCGAGGGCGCTTTGAGTACGGTCGCAGAAGACGATCTGGTCGAGGGGGACGCCCAGACTGTGCAGCCACTCGTCGACGGCGACAAGGGTTTCGATTGGGACATCGCGCTGGGAGATTTCGATGGTGGCGTTGACAATGTTGGCGCAGACCACCTGCGTGGTGAGCGTATGGCTCTGTTCGCTCTTGGGTATGTGCCCGAGGTTCCAGAACAGGCCATTGAAAAGCGCCATCGCCGTGACACTGTGATTGCCGGAAGAGACGGAGAAGATGTACCCCCCGGCGCCACGCTGGAAGCAACTCTTCGCGATGATGGTAATGGGTACGCGCAGGTCATTGCGAGCCTGCAAAACGGCCCGTTCAATGACAAACGAATCGCCGCCCCAGTCGTAGCAGCTGAAGATGCGCTGGGTAGGCGCAGAACCGATGGCTACCGTCCCCGGCCGCCTGTGCCCTTCGCGGATGGCTAGCGTGAGAAACTTTTTGACATTCTGGTGCATAGGCTTTCCAACGCAGAGTACCCAAGCCGGCTCGTCAGGCGGGCGAGAACTTCCAAAGTGGAGGGAATCAAGGCCCGATAGTGGTCGAGACCAAGCGACGACAAGCGACCAAACGCACCCGTAGCCTGGAGCAGACGCTCGATAGCCGCGTAGTCAAGCAGTTGCAAGACCGACGCATCGTCGGTATTCACCTCCTGGTAGATTTCAAGCAAACGACTTCGTTGCGAAGGCGAGAAGGGGGGGACATAAGGGTCGTACAGCAACGAGGCCAAATCATAGGCTGCCGCGCCCACTCGCATACCTTGGAAATCGATGAAACAAGGCGTTCCGTCCAGGCGGAAATGAATGTTGGCCGACTGGCAGTCGCGATGTATCGGACAGGGGCGGGCAGTGAGCAGGTGTCGGGTCAAATCCTTGAGTTCCTCCGCCTCATCCGCCGAGAAGGAATGAGAAAGAATGTGCTCACGGAAAAGCCTCTGCTCCCAGGCATAAAGTGCCTCGGAGAATGGCGGTTCAAGCAGGTCTGGGGAGGGAATCGGCATCGTGTGCAACTGAGCGAGAAGGCGTATGACAGGCGCATAAAATTCCATTGCCTTCTCAGGTTCCCCTCTCATCCTTCCTTCCAAGGTGTCGCATCCTAAGTCTTCCAGCACCAGGGTCCGGAGTTGGGGATGATCAGCGTAAAGAGTTGGCACCGCAATGCCGTGCTGCTTGAGATGTCTCGCAATCGGTGCATAGCGGCAATTCTCCCGGCGGATAGGGTCGTATTCGACCGCGATGGCGGTTTCATTCGGGGCAAGCGTCAGGCGAGAAAAGGAGCGGTTGGAACCTCGCTTCCCAAGGTCTTCAATGCCGGCATCGGGATTGGATCGGGTATAGGAATCGAGCGTGCCGAGGTCATCCCATTGAGCCGAATCCTGCTCGACAGCACGGACCATTCGACCTTCTCCTATGGCCTTCTGGTAGGCATCAATGATGGAACAGAATACGGGGGAATCGGGCAGATAGCGGTAAATGTCCGGGGTGAGAAGTTGCCAACCGCAGAAGGTGGCGCCGCCTACGGCCTGGAAGTCCTGGATGATACCATTTGAGACGGAAACTGTGCACGGTCCCTTGGATTTGATAACCCACGCCGAGGCTAAATCCAGACCGTCCACGAAGGGGGTTGGTGCTAAGCCATCGACGAGAATATCGGCATTGACGAGCCAAAAAGGTTCATTCCCGAGATGATGTTTCAGGGGTATCAACGCCCCTCCTGTACCGAGAATGTCGGGTTCGTGAGAAAGGGAGATATGGGCTGCGGTAGTGGGCCTGTTCTGGAGCCAGTCATTGAAAGCCCCGGGCATCCAATGGGTATTGATGAAGATGTCGCGGACGCCCCAGTTTTCGAGGCGTTGAATGATTTGTTCTATCAGTGGAGAGCCGTTGACGGGGAGGAGCGGTTTAGGCTTCCAGAGGGTCAGTGGGCGCAATCGGGTACCGAGGCCGGCGGCTAGGATGAGGGCTTTTCGAGGGAGATTCATTAGGGCGATCAGTTGCGTACTTGGGTCAGGGTGAATGCGGCTGTGAGGCCGAGTTTGGCGTTTGGCTTGCGGAGGGTGAGGTGGACGGAATGGACTCGCGAATCTTGCAATGCGACGTCGGCAATGGCTTGCGCGGCGCGCTCTATCATCTTGAAATGTCCGGCTTGAAGGGTTGTGCGGATCTGGTCGACGAGGTGGGCATAATCGATGGTGTCGGACAGTTGGTCGCTCTGGCGAACGTGGCTGAAGTCGGCCTCTATTGCCAGGTCTATGGTGATTCGCGTGGGGGTTATCCGCTCCTCCGGAAGGTCGCCGAGAATGCAGTCGACGGTAAGTTGCTCAATCTTCAGCTGGTCCATCAGTTTGCGGGCTCAAGGAATCTGGAACCGCCATCAACGGCAATCAGTTGTCCGGTGACGGCGGGGGCTTGGATGAGGTAGAGCACAGCGTCAGCGACATCGCGCGGAGTCGGGCGCCTTTGGAGCAGAAGGGGCTTGGCGGCGACATGGGTAGATTCGGGCGGAAGAATGTCGCCGGGGGCTACGGCGTTGACGCGGAGGTGGGGGGCGCTGGGGCGAACTGCCGCGAGGGTTTTGACGGCCAAGTCGTATTTGGTCTGCTCGTAGGGGGTCTTCGGGGCGCGCTCGACGCAGGTGTCGAGAATGTTGACGACAGAGCCGAAACGGGCAGTCTGCCTCAAGTAGTCGTGGAAGTAGCGCATCAACTCAAGTGGGGCTTCGGTGTTGACATGGCGAAGGGTGTGGGCATCGGGTGAGGTGAACAGGGCGGCGTTATTGACGATGGCGTCGAGTCTCCCATAACACTTCAGTGCGGCAATGAAGAGGGCGTCGACAGCCTCGTGAATCCCAAGGTCGGCCTGAACATCGCCGGCTGTACGGCTGTGGCGTATCACCCGAAAGCCTGCCTCTTCAAGACGATCGGCAATCGTGCCGCCCAGTCGCCGCACGCCACCGGTCACCAAAACAACCCGTTGTTCTTCCATATCCGAGAGTATAGCACACGCCCCAGAGGAAGACAAGAACACTCCGCTTGGAGCCGAGGGTTTGGCGGGGGCCTTTCGATTCCTATCTACCATCCCTCCCATTTGGTAGGCACCCTAAGCCCCAAAGGATTACTACCCCTGAGACTGAAAGGTTGATACGCGCGATTGCCTTTCCTATGTTCAAACTGCCTATCAATAAAGGGGAAGGGCTTGCATTCGGTCTGATTGCATCGCAGAACCATTGAACTACGGGGAGTCATCCACTTAGGGGAAGCCCTTGGGACTGCAGGTCGTCCTCTTTAGGGTGGTGCCATAGTGAGACCCCGGCAAAAACCGCTTCGTCCATCGATTTTGCAAAAGAGTTGCCGCCGGCGCGAGTTTGTGCTTTACATTTGGTCCAAGAGCGTGTATTATAAGTGGCCTTGTGTGAATAACACAGAATCGGACCGTAGCGCAGCCTGGTAGCGCGCTTGCTTGGGGTGCAAGAGGCCTCGGGTTCAAATCCCGACGGTCCGACCATTTGAGGCGCAGAAGAGAACTCTCTTTTGTGCCTTTTTTATTTGCTCGAATGCCAATGGACGAACAGCAACCTCAGACCCTATCAACGATTCTCAAGCCGACCGCGGAAGAAGTCGGTCTGCGCCTTGACGAATTCGCGACACGCCACCTGGACGGCTTTACCAAAGGGGAAATCGTTCGGGCAATCGAGCGTCGCAACATCCTGTTGAATGGACGCCCGGGCAAGAAGGGTATCAAGTTGCGGCTGGAAGACCAAGTCCAGGTGCGCGACCTCTCCTTCAACCTGGTCTACCCCAATCCCGAAGTTCCGGTCAGTTGCATCTGGTTCGACAAGACATTGCTGGCACTCAACAAACCTGCCGGAATACCAACCTTTCCAAACAGGGGCTATGAACGCGAAACCTTGGCGAATGGTTTGGTCTCGGCCTATCCCGGGCAACAGGGCGTCGGCGATTCCCCGCTTGAGGCAGGCATCTTGCATCGCCTGGACAATGGCACCTCAGGACTAGTCCTCGCCGCCCGAAATCAGCAAACCTTTCAGGCAATGCGTCGCCTCTTCGTGGAGCGCCAAGTGGAAAAGACCTACTTGGCGCTTGTACACGGCCTAGTCACGCAGTCGGGGCGGCTTGAGAACTATCTGACTCACGATCCCACTCGGCCAGGGCGTATGTTGATTGTCCAGCCAGAGACACCACACGCCCTCTACGCCGTCACGCGATTCCGACCCTTGACTGCCGCTAATGGGCATACGCTTTTGGCAGTCGGTATCCGCACAGGCGTCACTCACCAGATTCGTTGTCAGTTGGCTGCGGTTGGCCATCCAATCATGGGTGACGCGCGCTACGCTCCAGAGACCGTGCCCCCGAGTTTCCCTGGCCACTGCCTCCACTCCTACGCCCTGGCGTTCCAACACCCGGCAACCGCTCAATCAGTCTTACTCCTAGCCAAGATTCTCCCGCCATTCCTTGGGGAATTGCGACGAATTGGTATCCCTTGGGAACAGGCTCAGGTTTGCCTCGAAGCGCAATTTGCACCGCCAAAGGGGAATTGTGTTTGACATTTCCGGCAGAAAAGGGTATTCTCTTGCCCCAAACCACAGGGGCATGGTGCCCTTGATTTACTGGAGTCACACACAATGGCAATTAAAGTCGGTATCAACGGATTCGGCCGCATCGGTCGTATGGTCTTCCGTGCAGCAGTCGAGAACTTTGCGAATGACATCGAAATCGTCGGCATCAACGACCTTCTCGACCCCGAATATCTTGCGTACATGCTGAAGTTCGACTCCGTCCATGGCAAGTTCCAGGGCGATGTCGCCGTCGAAGGCAGCAACCTGATCGTCAATGGCAAGAAGATTCGTCTGACCGCGGAGAAGGATCCCGCCCAACTCAAGTGGAACGAAGTCGGCGCCGATGTCGTCGTCGAATCCACCGGTCTTTTCCTGACCGACGAGAAAGCCCGCGCCCACATTACCGCCGGTGCCAAGAAGGTCATCATGTCCGCTCCCTCCAAGGATGCGACCCCGATGTTCGTCTACGGCGTCAACGACAAGACCTACGCCGGTCAGGACATCATCTCCAACGCCTCCTGCACCACCAACTGCCTTGCCCCCATCTCCAAGGTGCTGAATGACACCTTCGGCATCAAGCGCGGTTTGATGACCACCATCCATGCCGCCACCGCTACCCAAAAGACCGTTGACGGTCCTTCCAAGAAGGATTGGCGCGGTGGTCGCGGTATCCTCGAGAACATGATTCCGTCTTCGACCGGTGCTGCCAAGGCTGTGGGTAAGGTTCTTCCCGAACTCAATGGCAAGCTGACTGGTATGTCCGTCCGCGTCCCCACTTCCGATGTTTCCTTCGTCGACCTCACTGTTGAGCTCAACAAGGAAGCCACCTATGAAGAGATTTGCGCGGCAATGAAGGCAGCCTCCGAGGGTGAACTGAAGGGCGTTTTGGGGTACACCGACGAAGCCGTCGTCTCGACCGACTTCCGTGGCGACTCCCGTACCTCCATCTTCGATGTCAAGGCTGGCATCCAGCTCGACGGCACCTTTGTCAAGGTCTGCTCCTGGTACGATAACGAGTGGGGCTATTCCAACAAGGTCCTTGAGATGGCTCGCGTCATCAGCAAGTAACGCGGTCTGACACCTGAACGCAAGACGGGGCGGCGTGGTTTCTAAAACCGCCCGCCCTGTTTTGTTGGCTCTGGGTTGAATAGTTGAACATCATAAGGAAGTAGCAGAATGAACAAGAAAACACTTCGTGACGTCTCCCTTTCCGGCAAGCGTGTGGTTATGCGCGTTGACTTCAATGTGCCGATCAAGGAGGGAAAGATTTCCGATGACACGCGCATTCAAGGGGCATTGCCTTCCATCAAGTATGTGCTTGAGCAGGGGGCTTCGCTTGTGCTTTTGAGCCACCTTGGACGCCCGAAAGGAAAGGGCTTCGAGGCTGATTTCTCGTTGAAGCCTGT
>JBJFGP010000149.1:0-13035 GCA_051892815.1 Kiritimatiellia bacterium
TGCACTCGCTACGAGAGATTTTGAATGAAAACCGATGATGACACAATGCACCGCTGCATTACCCTTCGCCTCGTTGTGCCACTTGAAAGTGCGGTAAGCGAAGTCTCTTTCGGCATTGAGATTAGACCAGAGCGGAGCGACTTGCTCGCCCTGCGTGATGGAATTTGTCGAGACAAACGCGCATCGAGTACCAGAACCTTGGATAAGATCGCTCGCTTTCTTATACCAACCGCAAACGAAGTCTAGATTCTTGATTCCCGGGAAAAGCGCAAGCATATCGGCTTTTTGAGCCGGGCTCATCCATGTGAAGCCCAAGAAGGGCGGGTTGCCCATGATGTAGTCGAAACCGCGCTGTTTGCCCTTGGCGGCTAAAAGGCTTCCCCAATCCATCGTCAAGGCGTTGGCGCAGAGGATGTGCGGAGCATCTTTGATTGGGATTCGGACGAAATACTGCCCGAGGCGGTCGGCTACCTCCATGTTGCAGAGGTGGTCCATCAGCCAGAGGGCTACCTTGGCGATTTCGGCAGGGAAGGGCTCAATCTCGATGCCGTGGAACTGCGCCACGGAAACCTGGCAAAGTACGGATATGTCAAGGTGCAAAGAAGGGTCGTCCTTGTGCAGTTCCTCCAGCACATCCATCTCCAGGCGGCGCAGTTCCCGGTAGGCAATGAGCAGGAAGTTGCCGCAGCCACAGGCGGGATCGAGGAACGCAAGCGCGGCGAGTTTGTCGTGGAAGGCTTGGAGCCGACTGCGTTTGGCGTTGCTCTTCAAGGCGCACAGGGCGTCAAACTCCGCGCGCAAATCGTCCAGAAAGAGCGGACGGATAAGTTTCAGGATATTCTCCTCACTCGTGTAGTGGGCGCCAAGGTCGTGCCGGGCTTTCTCGTCCATCACGCCTTGGAACATCGCTCCGAAGATAGCCGGCGAGATGTTCGACCAGTCGAGCGCGGCACAGGCCAGAAGCGCTTGGCGCATCTCAGAGGAAAAGGCGGCAAAGGGTAGCGTGTCGGCAAAAAGTCCGCCGTTGACATAGGGAAACGCGGCGATTGTCTCATCGAGATTCACCAGGCGCTTCTCGCGGTTGAGCGTGTCGAAAAGAAGCGCCAGCTGCGGCGCCAGGTCGCTGCCGTCTTCGGCGGTGCGGGTCTTGATGAAGTGCGAGAACTGACCGGGCTTGAAGATTCCGGTATCCTCGGCGAAGAGGCAGAAAAGCAGTCGGACAAGATAGACCTCTAGCGGATGGCCCTCATAGCCGACCACCTTCATCGCATCGTGGAGCGCGGCCATCTTCTCGGCGGCCTTGCGGTTGACGGGATCCTGTTCCCGGATTTCCTCGCTTCCGTCCGAGCCAATCAGATAGCCAAAGAGCGTGACATACTTGCGCAAGTCTTTTAGAGGAAACTCCGTCAGGGCGCAGTCGCGGGAAAGGTCGTAGAATCGGATGCGGGCGAAGTCCGAAACGACAATGGCGCGGGGCGTTTCGGCAATGTTGGGCAGCGAGCGCACATAATCCATTGCCTGGCGATAGGCGGCATCGAGGTCTCGACCGCGGGACTTCATCTCCACAAGAATCTTGCCCTGCCAAAAGCAGTCGACATACCCTTGCGAACCGTCGGCGAACTTGATGCGGTGCTCGAATGTTGCCACCGCCACGGCATCCACGCCGAAAACATTGAAAAACTCCTTCAGGAAACTTTGTGCTTGCGACTTCTCGTCGTGGGCGCTCCGCCAGCGCTTCGAAAACGCTGTCGCCGCCTTGCGGATTTCATTCCAAGATGTCATTCAAAATCACATTCTGGTAATTGGGCTTGGCCTTCATCGGCCACAATGCCCCGATGCTGGGGTTGTCAACGATTTGCCCTGACGTAGACTTTACCAAATCCGAGCGGTAAAGTCAAAACCAAGCCACAAAAGATGTATGTTTGGCCAATCAACTCTGGCTTGTAACGAGTGCTGACTTGCCGAGACCGTTTAGGAACAGGGGCGACATTGCCAACACGGAAAGCAAATGGCAACAGAAGGCGCCCATGAGCCTAAGCACCACAACAAAAGGTCTGAATGGGGATTGCTCTAAAAACTCGATTTTGTATTGACACATTATTCTATTCATTGTATACTTCGCAACGCAGAAACAAATTTGGAGGAGTTATGCACGACAGAAACAAACATCAGATAACTGTCAAGATTCATCACTGTTTATGGCGAAAAATAGAGAAGGAATCTGAAAGACTTTGGATGAATCCATCACAGTTCATAAGAATGGTTCTTTTTGAAAGAGTTTCGAATGTTGAATTGAGCCCTGAAGATGTTCAGCTTGTAGCAGACCGGATTAAGCTGGCACACGAGAAGGGAAAGATGGTATGAATAATAATGATACCAAACAGGGCACGATACCGCTATCTTCAGATATGTTCGTGTGGCTATCAATATTCTGAGAGAAGATGAATGTGCCTGTCGAATTATTCGTCGAACAGTCTGCAATAGAGAGAGAATAAGCCAAGAGGAGGTTTATGGCGATTGCTAAAACAAGAAGCGACAAGGGCGTAAAGCTATATGTTTGATGTTTTGCGCGTTCTAAAAACGGTTAAAAACAATAAGCACTCTCTCTGCACATGTCGAGAATCTGTTGCGTGCGGTCGTGTTCGAATGGCTACGGCCAGTTGCACACGGCGATGTGGTTCTTCTGGTCACTCCAGTGTGGGCGTCTGCAAGGACGATACAGGCTATTGCTAGCGTCAACCGGAAGAAACTAATCAAGACGTGCCTGGATAAAAGGGGGGCTGCAAGAGGTTGGGCGGCAATGTCGTCTACAAGGTCAGTGATGTACTGGCTGTGATTGAGAGGATGGAGGAAAAGTTCCAGTGAGCGTGGACTGGGTGTTTGAATCTCTATGAGAACTTGACTATACGAATCTTCCAGGTTCTAATCTTGAACTACCAAATGTTTCCTCTTAGAAACAAAGTCACATCATAATCCAATCAAGGATATTCCAACAATCGCTCCAACACAAGAATCCGTTTTTAACGAATAAGCTATTGATTGATAGGAATTCATTTTGGACATAAATGGTGGGCCCGGCAGGACTTGAACCCGCGACCTAGGGATTATGAGTCCCCAGCTCTGACCAACTGAGCTACGGGCCCTCTCATATTGGCGGGTATCATATCAGAGTCTGCGCCGCATTTCAAGTCAGAAGCGCCCGTCCCGAATACGAACGCATTATTGGGGCGCTGCCCCGTACGCCAAGTACTGATGCATTCGGTTCCCCTACACATACTGGCTAGCAATCAATATCCTTCTAGCCTTGATAACTTGCACAGAACAACAAGATTCGCAAGGATTGCGCAACCTGAGAAACAGGTAACCGCCACGGCACACTCCCCAACCGTGTACAAGATTCAATCTGTTTGATTGCCATCTATCACCCCCTGTCCTTGGCACCGACGGGATGAGGCGATAGCAACCATTCAGGTTATTTCGCGTACATCAATAAGGAGGGCAAAGGGACTTGGTAATTTACAGGGTTGCCTATTCACCGCGGCAAAAGAAAAACGCCGGCAGGAGATATTCCCTCCTGCCGGCGTTTTAGATTGACTAGCGCCGACTACTTCTTGTAGCGCAGTTCGCGCTCGTAGTGGGTATGAAGCAGATGGTGCGACTTCTCGCTTCCGGGCTTCTCAAGGTAGTCCTTGTAGAGCTTGACCACCTCAGGATTGCGGTGCGAGCAACGCTGCGCCGAACGCTCATCATCGGTGTAAAGCCCCGCCGTACGCTGGGCGCGAATCTCATCGGTCGTGCCAAGCGGCTGACCGCCGCCGCCGATGCACCCACCGCGGCATGCCATCACTTCGATGAACTGCCAGCGAGGAGGCCGCCCGGCCGCGCGATCCTCGCGAATCGCATTGAGAACCTTCTCGACATTGCCCATCTGGTGGGCAACAGCAACCGCCACCTTCACGCCATCGATTTCGACGACTGCTTCCTTGACACCTTCCATCCCGCGCACGGCGGTGAAGTTGACATCGGCGAGTTCCTTCTTGGTGATGAGCGTGTAGGCCGTGCGAAGTGCCGCCTCCATCACGCCGCCGGTCACGCCGAAAATAGTTCCGGCGCCCGAGTAGTCACCGAGAATCGAGTCGGCTTTCGACTCCTCCAAGTCCTCGAACTGGATACCCGCGACGCGAAGCATGCGAGCGAACTCGCGCGTCGTCAGCACCACATCGGTGTCCTGATGCCCCGAGGCATTCATGTCCTGGCAACGGTCAATCTCATACTTCTTGGCCGTGCAGGGCATGATGGAGGTCATGTGGATGGAGGCCGGATCGAGGTTGGCGACCTTGGGATAGTAACTCTTGGCCAACGCGCTGAGCATCTGCTGAGGCGACTTGCAGGTCGAGAAGTTGTCGATGAAGTCGGTAGCATACTTCTCCATCCAGTCCGTCCAGGCGGGACAGCAACTCGTAATGAGCGGCAGAGGACCGGCTCCTGGCTCCTTGGTGAAGCGCTTGACGAACTCGGTTCCCTCCTCCATAATCGTCACGTCGGCGGAGAAGTTCGTGTCGAACACCGCATTGAAGCCCAGGCGACGCAGCGCCGTATAGAGTTTCCCGGTCGAAATCGCACCCGGTTTCAGGCCGAACTCTTCGCCAATCGCTACGCGGACGGCTGGCGCCATCTGCACGACGCAGTGCTTGCTCTGATCCTCCAGCGCCTCCCACACTTTGTCGCGGTCGTCTCGCTCGTAGATGGCGCCGACAGGGCAGTGGGCGGCACACTGGCCGCATTTAATGCAGGGCGAATCCGCCAGCGAAACGCCGGCAGCGGGCGTCATGACCGTCTTCTCGCCGCGGCCAATGAACTCAAGCGCCCAGACATTCTGCATCTGTTGGCAGACCTGCGCGCAACGGCCGCACTTGATGCACTTCGTCTGGTCGAGAATGATGGCGGATGTCGACTCGTCCTTCGGCAAGCGACGCACCTTGCGGTCGTACGGAATCTCGCGGATTCCCAACTCGGCGGCGATGGCCTGGAGTTCGCAGGTTCCGCTGCGCGGGCAACTCAGGCAATCCGCTGGATGGGTGCTCAGCAACAACTTCACGATTGTCTTCCGAACGCGGATGATGTCCGGATCGTGCGTCGTGATGTTCATCCCGTTCGTGACCTCCGTGCAGCAGGCGCGAAGCAACTTCGGGGAAGGCGCATTGCGCACGATGCAGATGCCACAAGCCGCCCAGGGTTTCAGGTCTGGATGGTAGCAGAGCGTCGGAATCTTGACATTGGCCTTGCGGGCCGCATCGAGAATCGTCGAGCCGGCAGGGACTTCAACGGGCATGCCGTTGATCTTCAGGCTAATCATATTGTCCATTGAGTATATCCTTCCGTTTCCCTAGCCGCGGGAGATGGCTTTGAAGACTTTGCAGGTTTCGAAACACTGACCGCACTTGATGCACTTGGCCGTATTGATGCTGTGCGGCTGCTTGCGCTCGCCCGTGATGGCACCGACCGGGCAGACGCGGGTACAGGCCGTGCACCCGCGGCACTTCGCAGGATCGATGCGGTACTGCAGGAGGTTCTTGCACTTGCCGGCAGGGCAACGCTTGTCGTCAATATGGGCGGTGACCTCATCCATGAAGTAGCGCAACATCGAGCGGACGGGATTGGAGGTCGTCTGACCAAGCCCGCACAACGAGCCTCGGCTCATCGCCTCACTAATCTTCTCCAGCTTGTCGATGTCCTCGCGCGACGCCTTGCCGTCGGTAATCTTCTCGATAATGCCCAAGAGCTGGCGACCGCCAATACGGCAGGGGACGCACTTGCCGCAGGACTCGTCAACCGAGAAGTCGAGGTAGAACCGGACTACGTCGACAATGCAGTCCGTGTCATCCATGACAATCAGACCGCCGGACCCCATAATGGAGCCGATTTTCGCCAGGGTCTCGTAGTCAATCGGGGTATCGAGGAACTGCGGCGGAATCACGCCGCCGGAAGGCCCGCCGGTCTGCGCCGCCTTGAACTGGTGCCCACCTTTGATGCCGCCGCCCACGTCGAAGATGATTTCGCGCAGAGTGGTGCCCATCGGGACTTCAATCAAACCGGAGTTGTTGACCTTGCCGGTAAGGGCGAACACCTTGGTGCCCTTGGAGGTCTCTGTGCCAATCTTGCTGAACCACTCGGCGCCCTTGAGGATGATGACGGGAATGTTCGCCAGCGTCTCGACATTGTTGATGACCGTCGGCTTGCCCCAGAGCCCTTTGACCGCGGGGAAGGGCGGGCGAGGCGTCGGCATACCGCGATTACCCATGATGGAGGCGAGCAAAGCCGTCTCTTCGCCGCAGACGAACGCACCTGCGCCAAAGCGGAGTTCGATGTCAAAGTCGAAACCGGAGCCAAGGATGTCGGTTCCGAGCAGACCATAATCGTGGGACTGAGCAATGGCCTTCTCAAGGCGTTTGATGGCAAGCGGGTATTCCGCGCGGATGTAGATGAAACCCTTGCTGGCGCCGATGGCACGTCCAGCAATGGTCATCGCTTCGAGAATGGAATGGGGGTCGCCTTCCAAGGTGGAACGGTCCATATAGGCGCCCGGGTCGCCCTCGTCAGCGTTGCAGACGATGTACTTCTGGTCGGCCTCGACCGCCGCCGAGAACTGCCACTTCTTGCCAGTGGGGAAGCCGGCACCGCCGCGACCACGCAAGCCGGACGCGAGTACTTCGTTGATGACCTGTTCGGGCGTCATCTCGAAGAGAACCTTCTCCAAGGCCTTGTAGCCGTCGCGGGCGATGTAGTCGTCAATCTTCTCCGGGTCAATCACGCCGCAGTTGCGCAACACGATGCGCAGTTGCTTGCGGTAGAAGTCGATATCCGTTTTGGCGTGAATCTGGCTCTGGGTTTTGTCGTAGAGCAGACGGGAGACCACGCGTCCCTTGACGATATGCTCCTTGACAATCTCTTCGGCGTCTTCAGGCTTGACCTGCACATAGAAGGTATCCTGCGGCAAGACTTTGACGATGGGGCCCTTTTCGCAGAAGCCGAGGCATCCGGTGCGCACGACCTGGACATCGTCTTGCATGCCGGCGGCGGCGATGGCGTCGCGCAGCGCGCCGTAAAGGGCAATGCCTTTGTTGGATTCGCATGCGGTTCCGCCGCAAACGAGGATGTATTGTTTGTAAGCCATGTTCTACCCTTTACTTGGTGTTGTCCGCAGGACGGTCGCAGATATGGGAATCGAGGAGTTTCTTGCCGATTATATGCTCCTCGACGATGGACTTGGCCAAAGCCGCGTCGACCTTGCCGTAGATGACATCGGGAAGGTCGGGGGCAATGACCTCGACGGTCGGCTCGCTGTTGCACAGTCCCATACATCCGCTTTGGCGGACGATGACGTTGGTAATGCCCTTCTGGTCGAGGGTCTCGACAAAGGCGTTGAAGGTTGCGCGAGCGCCGGCGGCGAGGCCGCAGGTTCCCATTGCAACGACGATCTGGGTGTCTTTACCGGCCGGATCGCGTTTGGTCATCGCCAATTTCTGCTGTTCCCGCAGGGTACGCAGGGCGTCAAGCGTAAGTTTGCTCATGGTATTACCTGATTGCTTCTTCGTGAGTGTTTAAGAGGGTTCTGGCACGCGACAAAGCGGAAGGGCGGAAAAGATCGTCCGGATGGGGAAAAAGCCGATCGGTGTCAATCTGATACTCGCCGCGAGGGGTTCCGCGCCGCAGGGCGACGGTGCAACCGGGGCGGGAGGCGAGCAGGGGGACGAACAGGTCGGGGAGGTCTCCCATCGGAGGCGTATCGATATGCGACGCCGGCAAGGTGAAGCGGATTTGCGTGCCATACTGCGGACGGGACTCCAAGTCCATCGTGCCGCCGACGGTTTGCACAGTCTGCTTGAGAAATGGCAGTCCCAATCCGACTTTCCGCCCCGAATGTTTACTGGGGGAGGTAAAGAACGGCGAGCAGGCCTGCCGGGTCTCCTCGGGGGACATTCCCTTGCCGTTGTCCCGGACCTCGGCTTCAATCGAGCCGTTTCCCGTCTGGAGACGGAGGTCCACCTTTGTCGCTCCGGCTTCGATGGCGTTGTGCACCAAGTCCGCCAGATGGTCGCCAATCGTCGCGTGCACGGGGTTAGGCTTTGGCCTTTCCTTCGACAACGCGCTGAAGGATGTCGGGCAGGGTCTTGGACTCGGCCTTGCCGTAGACTTCGCCGTCAATCACCATAACGGGCGCCAGACCGCAGCATCCGAGACAGCGGACGGCTTCGACGGAGAACATTCCGTCCGGCGTGATGGTATTGAGGCCGACGCCGAGGAGCTTTTCGAGCGTGGCGATGATGTCGTCGCCGCCCTTGAGGTAGCAGGCGGTTCCGAGGCAGACCTGAATCAAATGCTTGCCGGGGCGTTTGAGCTTGAAGAAGTTGTAGAAGGTGACTACCCCGTAAATCTTTGCCAGCGGGACTTCCAGCAGGTCAGCGACCTGAAAGGCGATTTCGCGGGGGATATAGCCGTAGGTCTGCTGGACGCGGTGCAGAACCATAATCAAATTGCCGGGCTTGCTCTTCCATTGTTGGATAAACGCCTGAAGTTCGGGGGTCATGGTGACCTCCGCTTCAGCCGCCTCTCCTGTCGGGTTGCTCACGAGTGTTTCCTCCAAGGGTTTACGAATCAAGGGGTATTCTACCACAGATTGAGGCCGGTTTGAAGTACGAAAAAAGGGCGAACGTCGCTAAAACGTTCGCCCTCTCTAACAATTACCCTCTCGGGCATTGGCTACCAGTTGTTTCGGGGAGCCCGGTCGCCGGAGCCATACCCTCCACGGAAGCCGCCGCGGCGTTCCTCGCGGGGCTTGGGCTGGGACTCGTTGACACGCAGGGCGCGGCCGTCGAGTTCCTTGCCGTTGAGCGCGGCGATGGCGGCGTTGGCTTCGTCGACATTCGGCATTTCGACAAAGCCGAAGCCCTTGGAGCGTCCAGTCATACGGTCGTTGACCACGCGTGCGGCAGCAACCTGTCCGTAAGCAGCGAAGAGTTCCTGCAACTCGCTGTCAGTTGTCTTGTAAGGCAGGTTGCCCACATAGATATCCATCTGTTTTTCCTTGGTTGGGTCATGCATACGGCGCATCGGGGTTTGCTCATGACTATCAAACCGAGCGTACTGACGCCAGTACGCCTGCTTACCTTTATTATGAGGTATCTCGGGGCGATTGGCAAGCAAAATCGTCTGAACATTTGACAAAAAGCGCGTGCAGGGCGGTTGCGGCAGGACGAGAGGACGCGGAAAAGGGTTCTGCCAAAGAAAACCGACCCGCCAGAATCAGGCGTTTGCGAGGGGCTCCGAGTATATCTGCTTGCAAGTCGGAGGAAAATCGGGTATCATCTTGGGCGTTTGATACGTATGATACGGAGCAGGACAAGGGAACCGATCATGGCATTTCTTATCAACAGACGGGACTTTACCGTAGCAACCTCTTCCGCCGCGGCCGCCGTGCTCGCGGGAACGGGCCGCGCCGAACCGGTCGCGGGCTACAAACCGCCGGCACAGATTCTCAAGGGGCAGCTGGTCAAAGGACGCAAAGTCAACATTGCCGCCGTCGGAGTCGGAGGCATGGGACTGAGCGACTGCTCCAACTGGGGCGGCGAGAATGTGGTCGCGCTCTGCGATGTGGACGACAAAGCCTCCGACGCCGCCCGCAAACGCTACCCCAACGCCAAGTACTACAAAGACTTCCGCAAGATGTTCGCCGAGATGGCCGACACCATCGATGCGGTAAGCGTCTCCACCCCCGACCACATGCACTACCCCATTGCCCTCGCCGCCATCCAGTTGGGCAAACACGTCTATGTCCAGAAACCCCTGACCCATACCATTGAAGAGGCCAGACACCTGCGCGAGGCCGCCAAAGTCCACCAGGTCAAGACCCAAATGGGCAACCAAGGTCACTCCAACCAGACCACGCGGCTCTGCAAAGAATGGCTCAACGCCGGTCTAATCGGTGATGTCGCGCGCGTCGACATTTGGACCAATCGCCCGATTTGGCCGCAGGGCTGTAAAAAACCCACCCCTGCCCCAGTCCCCCCCCACCTCGACTGGAACCTCTGGCAAGGCGTCGCCCGCAAAACAGACTACTCTCCCGCCTACCTTCCCTTCAACTGGCGCGGCTGGTGGGAGTACGGCTGCGGAGCCATCGGCGACATGGGATGCCACACGATGGATGCCGCTTACTGGGCCCTCGACCTGCGCGCCCCCACACGCGTCGAACTGCTCAAGACCGCAGGCAACGGCAACGAACTTTCCCCGCCGACAGGTGCCGTCGTCCGCTTCCACTTCTCGCGCCGCGGCAACCTTTGTCCCTGCGTGATGACCTGGTACGAAGGTTCCTGCCGCCCCCCGATGCCCGATACCCTCGAAAAAGATCGCAACCTAGGCACCTCCGGACAACTCTTTTACGGCACGAAGGGCATCCTCCATGGCGGCGGAGACTACTGCAACTCCGTATCCTTCGTCCCCCATGCCGCGAAAGCCGAACTCCTCAAGACACGCCCTCCCCAAACCCTTCCGCGCATTCCCCGCGGCGACCATTACGCCAACTGGCTCGACGCCATCAAAGGCAAGATCGACGAAGCTTGCTCCAACTTCGACTATGCCGCCGGGCTCTCGGAACTGGGCGCATTGGGCAATTTGGCCATCCGCACAGGTAAGAGTTTCGACTGGGATTCGGCGGCTATGCGCTGCTCCGATCCCGACGTACAGCGTTTCGTGAGCAAAACCTACTGCCCCTTCTGAGCGGTACGCAGTGATTGACTTCAGGGATGTAGAGGTCCGCTTCGGACGGGAAGCCCTCCTCGAACATGTCACATTCCGCATCAATGCCGGCGAGCGTGTCGGCATTGTCGGGCCGAACGGGGCTGGCAAATCGACCATTTTCCGCCTGATTCTGGGAGAGCATGCACCGGATGGTGGAGATGTGGACATTGAAGGCAACCCGAGAATTGGCTACGTACGCCAGCACCTCAAGCCGGAAACGCCAGAGGAGACCTTGTTAGAATATGCCCTGCGCGGCATACCCGGTCTCCACGAGATGGAGAAGCGTATCGGTGAACTGGAGGAGTTGCTTGCTACGGGTGCGCTGGATGCGGACGCCAAACGCCGGACGCTAAGCGAATTAGGGGAAGTATCGGCGCAATACGAGAACCTGGGCGGCTATTCGGTTGAGGCACGGGTCAAAGAGTCGCTGGGGGGGCTCGGATACGCGACAGAGGACTTCGACAACCCATTTGTCTCCTTCTCGGGGGGCTGGCGAATGAGGGCGGAACTTAGCCGCGTGCTGGCCTCGAAGCCTGATTTGCTCCTGCTCGATGAACCCTCGAATTACCTGGACGTGCCTGCGGTCGAATGGCTCCAGAAGTTTCTCCGCTCCTACGAGGGAACTTTGGCGCTGATTTCCCACGACCGTTATTTGCTGCGCAGTCTGACGCGCATTACGGTCGAGGTCGACGGCGGCACTGCCACGCGGTACAACGGTCCGCTCGATTTCTACCTTTCCGAACGCGACGTGCGCTACCGGCAACTGGTTGCGGCGAAGGCGAATCAAGACCGGAAAATAGAGGCATTGGAGCAGTACATTGCCACCTTCAAGGCGAAGGCCGCGACGGCGGCGATGGCGCAGTCCCGGGCGAAGATGCTGGAAAAGATCGAGCGCATCAAACTGCCGGCCCGTAGCCGAAGTGCCGGGCTCCTGCGGATTGCGCCCGCGCCCCACTCCGGGACGGAAATTGTGCGCCTGGAGGGTGTCTCTTTCGCCTATGAACCGGGGCATCCCGTGCTCAACGATGTGGAACTTCGGGTGCTCAAAGGGGAGAAGATTGCAATCGTCGGCTACAACGGCACCGGCAAAACGACCCTCTTGCGCCTCTTGGCCGGAAAGCGGGAGCCGACTGCAGGCAAGATCGTCTGGGGTCACCATGTCTTGCCCGGCTACCAGTCGCAAGAGTTCGCCGAGACGATGAACCCCGATTCGACGGTGTTCGAACTGGCCAAAAGCGCGGCATCCCAGGCTTTGGAGAAGGACTTGCGGAACATTCTCGGGGGCTTCGGCTTTTCCAGGGACGACACGGAGAAGCCGGCGAAAGTCCTCTCCGGCGGGGAGAAGATTCGCCTGGCGTTTCTGCGTCTTTTCCTCTCTCCGCCTAACTTTCTCCTGCTCGACGAGCCCACGACGCACCTGGACCTTGAGGGGCGCGCCTCGCTTGAGGATGCCTTGAAGCGCTATGACGGGACGCTCTGTTTCGTCTCGCACGACATCGAGTTTGTCCGCCATGTCGCCGACATCATCGTTGAGGTGACGCCGGGGCATGTCCGCCGTTTTCCGGGGAACTACGACTACTATCTCGAACAACTCCAGAAACGTCCGCAGTCCACTCTCCCCGAAACGCGGAAAGATGACGCCCCCGCGCCACAAAATCTCTCCAAGAAAGAACTTCGCCAACTGCGCGCAAAAGAGCGTTCCGCTCGCAATACGCCTGAACGCAAACAACTGCGGGCCCAAGTCGAACGGCTGGAAAAGCAGATTGCCGAAGGCGAGGAACGCCTTGCCTCGCTCACTGCCGAACTCCAGCAACCGGGAGCCGATTACGCGGCAATCTCAAAGCAGATCCGCGACCTCCAATTCGATGTCTCGAAACAGACGCTTGAGTGGGAAGAGGCGGCTGAGAAACTCGAACTCCTCGACGCGCCCGAGAGCGATTAGCATCTCCCCCAAGCCTGCCAAGGAATGACCAATATTCCCGCCCCTCGGGCTGTGACATTGGCTAGCACGGCAAGGAGTTCTCACGCCCGGCCGTCTCCATAGAAGGCTGTAGTCCCAAGGCACGCAAGCCTCTCATCGCATCCGCCCCAAAATGGGGTCTCCCAAAATGCAACCGATGCCTGCAGGCGCGCCCCTCGCCCACTTGGAACAATGCCGAACTTGCCAGGCGTCTGACCTTAAAGGTGCATAGGAAATCCCTCGTGAAATGGCAACCACTCCACCCAAGACCAAACTACCTG
>JBJFGP010000150.1:0-13032 GCA_051892815.1 Kiritimatiellia bacterium
CCGAGAAATGGGTTGGCTTCGGCGTAAGTGGTTTTCTCGTTGCCAGGGACTTTGTCGCCGCCGATGTCAAGGACGCGTAGGACGGCAAGGCTGCCGGCGGTGGCTTGGACTAGTTGAGTGTAGGCGGTATATTGCTCCTCTTCGGTTGGCTCACGGCCGTAGGAGAGCCAAAGATATTCGGTCCGGTAAAGTCCCACCCCATCGGCACCGCAGGTGCGAATGTTATCGAAGCCGATGCTCTGGTCTGTGTTGACCATCAGTCGGATGTCAACGCCGTCGGGGGTGCGCGAGGGTTTGTCGCGAAGAGCCAGAAGTCTGGCGCGTGCGGCAACTTGTTCGGTGGTGGCATCCTTGGCTCGCTGACAGTCGGCTTCGGTGGGGTCGATGATGGCCAGGGCGCGGTAGGCGTCGAGCAGAATGGTTTGCCCGGTGGTGAGGGGCGGGAGGTTGCGGGCGCCGACGATAACGGGTATGCCAAGGGCTCGGGCGACGATTGCGGTGTGGCTGGTGCCGTTGCCCCTTCGGGTGAGGATGCCGAGCAGGTGCTGGCGGGGGAGGGACATGATGGCGGAGGGGGCGGGTTCGTCGGCGATGACGATGGAGGGGGTAGTGAGCTGGAGTTGGTCGAGTTCGGCGGTGCGCCCGGTGAGGTTGAACATGAGGCGCCGGCGGATGTCTTGGAAGTCGAGGGAGCGTTCTTTGATGTAGGCGTCGCCCATGCGGGTGAGCATGCCGATGAATTCGTCGAGAACGGCGTAGACGGCGTATTCGGCGTTGCAGAGTTTGGAGGTAATGCGGGCGACGACGGAGTCGTAGAAGAATTTGTCGTCGATGACCATCCGGTGGGCTTCGAAGATGTCTTCTTCGCCGTTGGAGGCTACGATGCCGGATTGGACGGCAAGGCGTTTGAGTTGGTTCCGGGTAGTCTCTAGGGCGACCTCGAAGCGGGCAATCTGTTCGGGTATTTTGGCGGCGTCGACGACGATTCGCACGGGCTCTTCGACGAGGCATTCGTGCCAAGCGTAGACTGGGCCTGCTACCAACCCTTCGGCTACGATGGTGCCTAGGAGTTTGACCGTTTCGTTAGCCATAATGTCCCGCGTTGGTGGGTACCTTACTGTTCGTCCGGAATGTCGAACTTGCGCTTGACCAGACCTTCGAGGGCGTCGAGGGCTTCAGTGGCCTCTTCGCCGGAGGCGGTCACTTTCAGGACGCTGCCGCAGAGGGCTTCGAGGGTCATCAGGGCCATGATGCTCTTGCCGGAGACGACGGTTCCGTCCTTCTCGACCTGCACATCGGCGTTGAATCTCGATGCGATTTTGGCGAAGAGGCCCGCGGGGCGCACATGCATGCCGTATTTGTTCAACAGCGTCATCTCTCTGGATTCAACCTTCATTTTTTCTCTCTTCCGATGTGCCGGCCGGGATTCCGGCGAGCGTCATGTGATAGTTCATAATCTGCCGATCGAGTTCCACGGAGGCAAAATACCCATTCTGCCGCAACTTGAAGTCCTGAGCGGCGGTCTCGACCAGGGTCACCAAGTCGCGCCCCGCCGAGACAGGAATGATAATCTGCGGGACCTGCCGGCCGAGGAGTTCGCGGTGCAAATCCGCCATGCCGGTGCGGTCGAGGTCGCGCACCTCTTCGGCCTTTCGGAGGGTGACGACGAAGTTCAGCTCTTTCTGCCCGCGCACGGCCGAGATGCCGAAGACCTGCGGCACATTGATGATGCCAATCCCCCGAATCTCCATGAAGAACCGGGTGGACGGCAAGGACGAGGCGACGATGCGCCCCGAGGCATCCAAGCGCAACTGAGTCAGGTCATCCGCCACCAGCGCGTGCCCACGCTTGATGAGCCCAAGTCCCGTTTCACTCTTGCCGAGCCCGGCCTCCCCCTCAATCAATACGCCCACGCCGGCGACCTCCACCATCGTGCCGTGCAGGCGAATCTGCGGGGCAATGTACTCCTGAATGATGAAAGAGCCATCGTGGGTCAACTGACGCGCCCCCCACTCGGTCGAAAAGACAGGAACCTGGTACTCGTTCGCCAGTTCCAGCATCTCCGCGAAAGGCGGCTTGCTCCGGCAAAAGATGATGCAAGGCACATCGGCCTCAAGGAAACGGCGCAACTTGTCGCGCCGTTCCTCGCGCGACAGAGACGCCAAATAGGCGTACTCCGTCATGCCAATGACCTGGATACGGCTGTTGGCGAAATACTCGAAAAACCCCGTCAATGCCAACCCCGGACGGTGGAGCATCGGCTCGGCGATGAGGCGGTCGAGCCCCTTCGTGCCGGCTACAGGCACCACATCAATACGGCTGCGAATGAGCTCCAGCAGACGGCGCACGCTGATGGAGGGCAGACGCGAATGGTAGGATTGGTCAGGGGTTTCCATAGGGGAAGGCAGTTGAAGGCAAGGCGGCCGAGACCGCCCTGCCCGCCGATTGGGGAGATTTAGGCGACCTTTTCGCCGTTCCGGATTAGCTTGCTGTTGGCCTTCTTGAGGTTGGCACGGAGCTGCTTCTCAACACGCGCAGCGGCCGTGTCAATGGCACTGCGGAGGTTCTCGGCGTGTTGAGAAACCCCGACAAGCCGTTCGCTACGGCGCTGGACGACGACTTCAGCCTGGAAGAGATGGCGCTGCTTGTCAAGGATGACATGGACATTCTCCGCGCGGGGGAACTGCTCGAGTATCTTGGAGGCTCGGACTTTGGCATAGGCCTGCCCGGCTGCGGTGATTTTGTCGTTGCGAGTGGTGACCTCGACTGTGGCCATAATGTGGGTCCTTTCGGTGGTTGTGTCAGGGGATGTGCCAGCGGCGCTTACATTCGGAAAGTACTCCCGAGGTAGGCATGGCGAACCTGTTCGTTTGCGACGAGTTCTTCGCTGGTTCCGGTAAAGAGAATTTTGCCTTCGTAGACGAGATAGGCCCGGTCGACTACGGATAAGGTCTCCCGGACGTTGTGGTCGGTGATGATGATTCCGAGCCCGCGCTGGCTCAGACCGCGGATGATGGTCTGGATGTCGTTGACGGCAAGGGGATCGACGCCGCTAAAGGGTTCGTCGAGCATCAGGATTGACGGCTCCCGCACGAGTGCCCGGGCGATTTCGAGTTTGCGCCGTTCGCCTCCGGAGAGGGTGTAGGCTTTTTGGCGGGCGACTTTGGTGAGGCTAAGAGATTCGAGGAGTTCTTCGCAGCGGGCGCGGCGCTGGGAGCGTGTGAGGGGGAGTGTTTCGAGGATTGCCAGGACATTGTCTTCTACGCTGAGTTTGCGGAAGATGGAGGCTTCTTGGGCGAGGTATCCCAAGCCCAGTCGGGCGCGCTTGTAGACGGGCATTCGGGTGATGTCCTGGCCTTTGAAGGTGACGGTTCCGCTATTTGGTCGGATGAGGCCGACAAGCATATAGAAGGAGGTGGTCTTGCCTGCGCCGTTGGGGCCGAGCACGCCGACGATCTCTCCGGCGTCGACTTTGATGGTGACGCCGTTGACGACCGTCCTCTGGCCGTAGATCTTGACGAGGTCGCGGGCTTCGAGTTCGTAGGTGCGGGTGGCATCGCCGGGCTGGACCGGGGCGATTGCTTGGGCGAGTTGGGCTGCGGGGATGCCGTATTGGCGGGGGGATTCGGGCATTTAGAGGAGTCCTCCGGGGAGGCCTTTTTTGCCGCCGTTTTTAATGGTGCTGCCGGGGAGGGTGAGGCTGGCGGCGGGGTAGACTTCTACGCGTTCTTCGTTGAGCCAGATGGTAATGCGTTCGCCGGTGATTTTGCCTTCTTCGCCTTTCCCGGTGCGTTCGAGTTCGGCGTGTCCGAGCATGACGATTTGGCCGTTTTCGCGGGTGTAGACGGCTTTGTCGCAGCGGGCGAATCGGTTGTCGTTGGAGATACTGACTTGTCCGATGATGACGAGTTGTTTGAGGTCGTTGGTGCCGGAGAAGAAGGCGAGCATGCGGTTGGCGGTGAGTTGGAATTGGGGGTCGCTGACGATGACATTGTCGTCGAAGAGTGCGACGGATTCTTGGTAGTCGTACTCCATTCGCTTGGCGGTGATGCGGGTGGCGGCGTTGGTTTCGGCGGCGGGGAGGGCTTGGTCGGTTTGGGGCTTGGGGGTGGCGAGAAGGGCTTTGGCGGTTGCGATGCCGTCGTCGTCGGGGGGGGCTACGGCGGGGATTTCGGGGAGTGGTTCGAGTGGGGCGGCTGGTGGCTCGGCGCGAAGGAGGGCGGGGAGCAGGACGAGGGGGAGGATGATGAGGAGTTTGGGTTGGGGTTTCATCAGCGGAGATCCAAATCGAGTTTGAGTCGGGGGGAGGTGATTTCGGCGCCGGAGAGGACGCGCACGAAGCGGTCGATAAGGCTGAAGATGGCTACGGATCCGCGGATGCGGTCACCGTCTCGGTCGATCAGTACGTGGCCGCGGGCGAGGCCGTTTTTGGTGTCGCGGTCGAAGACGATTTCGTCTGCGAGGATGAGTCCGTCGGGTTGCCCGTCGGGGGTGGTGAGGGTGATTTTGACCTGTTGACCGTAGATTCGCCCGTCCGTCCGGTAGGCGCCGCGTTTGGCCAGTAGCAGGGCCATGTCGCGGACCCCTTCGGTCACTTCGATGGCGGTGCGGACGCCTTCGACGGGTGAGGCGTGGGCAAAGCCGTTGGTCTGGATGTCCTGCACGAGCGGAACCCAGTGCTTCCCGGGGTGGGCGGCGACGCGTGCGTTGAACCAGCCGTCCCAGTCGTGCTCGGGCAGGGTCGACACAGCCGCCTCCACGAGCAAAAGGTTGCAACCGATTGCCGCAAAGGTTGGCAGGATGTGGCTCAGCAGGTGCGTACGCATGGGTCGCGGAGATTACCGCACAAGGGTCTTGATGGTAAGCAGGACTTTCCAGAGCGCACGCAAATCCTTGAAGGCGATGGCGTTGGCTTTGTCCGAGAGCGCCTCGGCCGGATTCAGGTGCGTCTCCATAAAGATGCCGTCGACGCCTGTCGCCACCGCGGCACGCGCCAGGGCCGGCGCCCATCGACCGTCTCCGCCGCTGGAATTGCCCAGACCGCCGGGACGCTGTACGCTGTGGGTCGCGTCGAAAATGACCGGGTAGCCGAGTTCCCTCATGACCAGCAGGCTCCGCATGTCCGCCACCAGATTGCGGTACCCGAAACTCGCGCCGCGCTCAGTCAAGAGAATCTTCCTGTTCCCGGTCGACTCGACCTTCGCGACAATGTTCGCCATATCCTCGGGGGCGAGAAACTGCCCCTTCTTGATGTTCACCACCTTCCCCGTCTCGCCCGCCGCGACCACCAAATCAGTCTGACGGCAGAGGAACGCCGGTATCTGCAGAATATCCGCCACCTCGGCCACAATCTCCGCGTGCATCGGCTCATGGATGTCGGTCAGAATCGGCACCTGATAGCGCTGCTTGACCTCTTGGAGAATGTCCAGACCTTCCAGCAGACCAGGGCCGCGGAACGAATCCACCGAAGTCCGGTTCGCCTTGTCGTAGGAGGCTTTGAAGACGAACGGCACCCCCAATTTCGCCGCCAAATCGACCAGTTTCCCGGCCAAATCGAGGGTCGATTCGCGCGACTCAATCACGCACGGACCTGCAATGATCGGCAGCTTGGGCGAACCAAAGACAACATTCCGGACCTTGACCGTTTTCATCGGCAATCAAACCTTTCCTTCAAGCAGAATCCGCTCCACAATCGCCACATCCTCCGGCGTATCAATCCCCACCCCTTGATGCTCCGTCTTGATGACCGCGATACGCGCCCCCAGCCACAATGCGCGCAACTGTTCGAGCGACTCGCATTGCTCCAAAGCACAGGGCGGTTCGGCAACCAACCGCTTCAGGAAGTTCCCGCGATAGGCATAGATTCCCAGGTGCCGCCAGTAGAGATTGGAAGCCAAGTCCGGCTCCCCGTCCCGCCTGCAGGGGATGGGCAGCCGCGAGAAGTAGAGGGCCCGATCGGAGGCATCGAGCACGACCTTGACGACGGTACGCGCCTGGAGGTCTCTCGGGTTGCGGATGGGGGTGACGACGGTCGCCATTTCGCAGGTGTCCTGCTTCATCCGGCGGGCGAGGGCATTGATGGTTTCGGGGTCCATCAAGGGTTCGTCGCCCTGGATATTGATGACGATATCGTCGTCGTTTGGTTGCGCCGCGCGGGCCACGCGGTCGGTTCCGGAGGGAAGGTCTGATGGGGTCATTTCGACGCGGGTCTCGGGCGCGACGGCGTCGCGGATGCGGGCATCGTCGGTCGCGACGATGACTTCGTCGAGCTCCGATGCCTGCTTGGCGGCATCGACGACTCTTAGGACGAGTGGCCTGCCGCAGATGGGCTGGAGGCTTTTGCCCGGGAAGCGTGTGGAGCCCCAGCGAGAGGGGATGACTCCGAGGACTTTCATAGGTATCTTTTCTCCGGATGTCCGGCCGTGGGCGGGGGCGTTAGAAGTTGCGCGCGGCGACTTCGAAGTAGGCTCTGGGGTGGGCGCAGGCGGGGCACTTTTCGGGTGCGGAGGCGCCAATGTGGATGTATCCGCAGTTGCGGCAGCGCCATTCGATGAGGCCTACGCGGTCGTAGACTTCGCCGCTTTCGAGGTTGGCGAGGAGTTTCGCGTAGCGCTCTTCGTGGAACTTTTCGGCGACTGCGACGGCGGTGTAGAGGGCGGCGATTTCGTCGAAGCCCTCTGCCTTGGCGGTGGCGGCGAAAGCGGGGTAGGCTTCGGCCCACTCTTCTTTCTCGCCGGCGGCCGCGGCGGCGAGGTTGGCCTTGGTGTCGCCGATGACGCCGGCGGGGTAGGTGGCGGTGATGGTCACGGGCCCGCCCTCAAGGAATTTGAACATGCGCTTGGCGTGTTCCTTTTCCTGGTCGGCGGTCTCTGCGAAGACGGCGGCGATCTGCTCGTAGCCTTCCTTCTTGGCGACGGATGCGAAATAGGTGTAGCGGTTGCGGGCCTGGGACTCTCCGGCGAAGGAGGTCAGCAGGTTCTTCTCGGTCTGGGTGCCTTTGACGCTTTTCATTATCGGAATTCTCCTCTGAGAGCAAATAGTGAATCTGCCTCTATTTTCGCATAGTCCGCCCCCGAAATCAAGCCGGAAAAGGCTGCGCCCGCGCCAAAACGATGCCGTCGCGTCCTAGGCACCTCCCGCTCCGAAAGGTTCCCGAGACCGCCTCCGGAAGGTGCCTATCCCCTGCCGGCGGAGGTAGGCACCTCCCGCGCCCGCCGGCTGCAACCTTTCCCCCTTTGGAATAAGGCTTGCGGGATGGCGGGGAGTTTGCTATACTGAAGGCTAATTGCAGTTCAAAACAGGTAGAGAGATTTTATGGCAAAGAAGTTCAGGAATGTCGTCGTGCTGATGGGCGGAACCTCCAACGAGAGCAAGGTCTCGCAGATCTCCGGCTCCGCCGTCGCCAAAGGCTTGATGGAGGCTGACTACAATGTCACCCCCGTGACCCTTGAGCGCGACAGCCTCGACGGCGCCCTTCCCAAAGGCACCGACGCCGTCTTCATCGCCCTCCACGGCGGCTTCGGCGAAAACGGCGGCGTCCAGGCAGCCCTCGACGCCAAAGGCATTCCCTACACCGGCTCCGGCGCGGCCGCCAGCCGCCTGGCTATGGACAAAATCCTCTCCAAGGATGCTTTCCTCGCCGCCAATGTCCCCACGCCCCCCTACGAAGTCCTCGGGCTCGGACAGTCCATGACCGGACTTCAACTCCCCCTCGTCGTCAAGCCGCCCCGCGACGGCTCCAGCGTCGGCGTTTGCCGCATCGCCGAACCTAAAGAGTGGTTCCCCGCCATCCGCCAGGCCCGCCGCCTCGATTCCCGCGGCGAAGTCCTCGTCGAAAAGTTCATCCCCGGCCGCGAATGGACCGTCAGCGTCGTCGACGGCAATGCCCTCCCCGTCATCGAAATCCAAGCCCCCGACGGTTGGTACGACTACAAAGCCAAATACACCACCGACCTCACCCAATACGCCTTCCCCCCTGAATCCGCCACCACCGCCAAAGCCCAAAGCCTCGCCGTCGCCGCTTTCAAGGAATTCGGCTGCCGTGGAGCCGCCCGCGTCGACTTCCGCCTCACGGAAGAGAACGAACTCTTCGCCCTCGAAATCAACACCATCCCCGGCTTCACCCCCACCAGCCTCCTCCCCAAAGCCGCCCTCCACGCCGGCATCTCCTTCGTCGACCTCTGCGACAAGTTGATCGACCTGGCCGCCTGCGATACCGTCATCGCCGACTGAACCGCCTGCCCCGGCGCCCGACCGTGACCGAGATTCCGACACGCAAACGCCGCACCACGCGGTCTGAGCCCCTTTTCCCGGAGTTCCCGGTCGCGCGCCTGCTTCCCGCGTTCGGGGGCGTGGCCGCCGTTGGCGTGCTCGCCCTCCTGCTTTGGGTATTCCGCTTCTGCTACTTCCAGCACAACCCCGTCTTCACCCTTCCCAGCCTCGCCAATGTCACCATCGAAGGCAGCGACCTCCCTGCCGACACCGTACTCTCCCTGCTGCGCATCGAGAAGGGCATGAGCCTCTTTCAACTCGACACCGACGCCCTGCGGCGCAAAATGGTCGAAGACATGCCCGCCGTCAAAGAGGTCGCCATCCGCCTCATTCTTCCAGACCGGATTGCCATAGCCCTTGAGGAACGCGAACCCATCGCCCGGGTCGCCGAAAACCGTCTCTATATTGATATGGACGGCGTCGTTTTCAACCGCCGGCTGCGCGCCAAACTCCCCGTAATCGAAGGCCTCGGCAACTATATGGATGTCCAGCCCGGAGCCCAACTCCCCGCCAGCCACCGCGCCGTACTCGACCTTGCCGCCGCACTCCAGCGCAATAAATACGCCTTCCAGGTCGACCGCATCAACTTCTCCGACCCTGAGGCACCCAAGGTGACCATGTCCGACCACCGCACCGTTACGCTCGCGTGGGACGGCATCGAGACCCCGTCACCCTCCTCTGTGCGCAGTATGGAGAAACAGCTCGCCCTCCTCAGTGAAGTCTATCGCTCCCCCTTTTCCCGCGACCGCCTCCACTTCAACGCAACCGTCCAGGGGCGAATCGCAGTCGAATAACTATGGCAGATTACCCCGTTTTCGCCGCACTCGAAATCGGCACCACGCGCACGACCGTGCTGGTCGGCGAGCAGACTGGCCCCCATACCGTCCGCATCATCGGGCAAGGCGTCCGCGACTCCTCTGGCGTCCGAAAAGGGCGGATTGTCAATATGAACCAGGCCGGCGCCCTGGTCCAGTACGCCCTCGACGATGCCGCAGACAGTTCCCAGACCAATCTCCTCCAAGTCTACCTGAGCATCTCAGGCGGCGCCATCGGTTGCGACCTGAACACCGCCCGCCATCTGATTGATACCCCGGACGCAATCGTAGACAGCGAACTCTGCGACGAACTCAAACACGACTCCTCCCAAATGGAACTCCAGCCCGGCCGGCAGGTGATTCACGGCATCGGGCTCGACTTCTCGCTCGACGACCAGGGTGCAGTGGACGATCCAGTCGGGCGGACGGGGCGCGAATTGGCCCACACCTCCCTTATCATACACGGCGACAAAAGCCAGATTGACGACGCCATCAAACTCGTCGAAGCCCGCAAATGCAGCGTCAGCGATGTCGTCTTTTCCGGCCTCTGCGACACCTACTCTGTGCTCAGCCCCGAACAGCGACAGAACGGCGTTTTGCTGATTGACTTTGGCGGCGGCGTGACCGAGTATATGGTAGTCGTCGGCAACCGCATTCGCCGCGCCGGAACCCTTGCGGTGGGCGGAGAGCACATCACGAACGACATTGCTTTGGGGCTGAGGGTTCCTTTCGATGTCGCCGAAGTGCTCAAGCGCGAGCACGGATCGGCAGTCATCGACGGCACCGTCGGGCGCATCAGCGTGCCTCGGGGGACAATCCTTTCCCGGGCGCCGGAGACGGTTGCGGCGAGAGACCTTCAGACCATTATCGAGGCCCGCGTCTCGGAGACCTTTGACATCATCCGCCGTGAAACGGGGAGCTTCCTTCCCGAGTTGAATGCCGGCATTGTGATAACCGGCGGCACCTCCCGTTTGCCTGGCGTCATCCAGTCGGCGGAAAGGATTTTCGGGCGGCCGGCGGCAGTCGGTCTGCCCTCCAATGTCGAGTGGAGTGGGGAGTTCCAGCCTGCGCCGGAATTGGCCACGGCGGCGGGGCTTTTGGTGTACGCGACCTATGCGGCGGGGGATTCAAGACCCACTTTCCGCGAACTCCTGAAAGGCATATTCTCCCGATGAGCGCTTCGGTTCCTTCTCTGCTGGTGATTGGGCTTGGAGGGTGCGGTTGTCGCCTGGCACAGGAGACGCTTCGCCGCCAGCCTGGGCTTCCGGGACTGCTTTTGGACACGGCGGCGGGCGACCTTCCCGATCCTCCGGCACCATCGGTCTTGTTCGGGGCGAAGCGGCTCAACGGGAAGGGCACGGGTGGGCAATCGTCGCTGGGGCGGGATGCGTTCCGGGACGATTTGGAGGAGTGCATCCGCGGGCGCATTCCTGCTGAGACGCGCCTGGCGGTGATACTCACGGGCCTGGGCGGCGGAACGGGTTCGGGCGCGGCGCCGGAACTGGTGAAGGCGTTGCGGGCAAGGGGTGTGGCGACGGTGTGTCTGGCGACTCTGCCGCTTGGGTTCGAGCCTGAGTCGCGGCGCAAGACGGCGGATGCAATCGTGTCGGTTCTTGAGGGGTGTTCGGACGCGTTGATTCGGATTCCGCTGGATGATTTGCTGGCGGGCAAGGGGGATTGGACGCTGGAGGAGGCGCTTGGGTTCGTATTCGGGCGTGTGGCGGAGGTGGCGGCTTGTTTCTGGAAGATTCTGACGATGCCGGGCTTTTTGGCGTTGGACGAGCCGCGGCTGCTGCAGTTTTTGAGAACGAAGGGAGGTGGGGCGACGCTTCGGGTCAAGTCGGTGTCTGGCCCTGGGCGGCTGGATGAGCTTGAGGCGTGGCTGAATGGCGATGCGCAGTTGGGGGCGGCGTTTGGCAGGGCTCATTCGGTTTTGTTGGGTCTTGTGGCGGGGGCTGATTTGCGCCTGGCGGAGGTGGGGCGAACTGTGGAGGCGGTGCGGAGGTTGAAGCAGTCGTCTGCGGCGATGGAGTTTGGAACGGTGCTGGATGTATCTGCGGAGGGGGCTCTGTCGGTGGTGTTGCTGCTGTTTGAGAGTTGGTCTTCGGCGGCGACGCAGGCGCAAGAGGCTGGGGGTGGCGATTTGCGGGCGGAGGAGCCGGGAAAGCGTGGGGGGCGGCGTCGCGGTGGGGCATCTCGTGGGGCGTCGGGTGCCGGGCGGTTCCGGGATGTGGAGCCGACTTTCGATGGCTCGGTGAATTTGGATGTGCCGGCTTTTCGCCGGAGGAATTGCACGCTGGATTATTGACGGGAGGTTGCGATGCGTTGGTCTTTGTTGTGGTTGGCGGTGGTTGTGTCGGTGGTGTGCGGGTGCCGGCAGAAGGATGTGCGGGTGGCTGTTCTGGTGGTGCCGGGGTTGACGGAGTCGAATCGGACGGCTGTGGTGGCGTGTGTGCGGCAGAATGGCGTGGTGGAGGGATCGATTCGGGTGGATGTGGGGACGAAGCGTCTATGCCTGCGGTATGATTCGATGGTTTTGGGGCTGAAGAATCTAGAGGTTCCGGTGTTGGAACTGGGGCTTGAGGTCAATGGAATCAAGCCGGGGTGGAAGGCTCGCTGATGCGGGGAATAGGGGGGAAAGGGGGCTGTATAGAAAGTGGCCGGGAAGATTGGCGCCCGGCGGTGGATGTGGTGGTTCCGACGCACAATCGGGCGGAGGTTGTCTGCCGGTGTGTGGAGTCGCTTTTGAGGGGGTCGTGGGTTGATTTCCGGGTGACGGTGGTGGATGATGCGTCGTCGGACGGGACTGGGGATTTGGTGGTTCGGCGGCTGTTGGGGGACGGGCGGGTGCGGTATGTGCGGTCGGAGGCGAATTTGCGTCAGGCTGGGGCGCGGAATCTGGGTGCGAGGGTGTCGTCGGCGGAGCTGGTTTTGTTTCTCGATGATGACAATGTGGCGGATGTGGATTTGCTCAAGGAGTTGGTGGGGTGTGCGGCGCGGCATCCGGAGTTGGGTTTGATTGCGCCGTTGTCGGTGCAGGGCGGTTCGGGGGTGGTTTGGACGCTTGGTTCGAGTTTCGATTTTTGGACTTCGCGGCCGGTCAATGTGGCGGCGAATCGTCCGGTGGGGGAGGTTGATTTGTCGCGTGAGGTCTATCCGACTTGCTATAGTCCGAATGCGTTTATGGTGCGGCGCGCGGCGTTGGAGGCGGTGGGTGGCTTTGACCGTTCGTATGGGGTGATGTACGAGGAGGCGGACTTTGGGTATCGGATTGTGGAGGCTGGATTTGGGGGTGGAGTTTGCCCGGCGGCGCGGACGGTTCATTGGCAATGTGTGGGGCAGGGGGAGAATGGGACGCTGCGACATTTGGGGATTGAGTCTCGGGAGCGGGCGTGGCTCTTTGCGCGGAACCGGTCGGTGTTTCTGAGGCGTCATGCGCCGTGGCCGAAGCGGTGGGTGGCGCTCTGGGTGTTTACGCCTTTGTCGGCGGTGGTCTACGGGGGAATCGCGCTGTTGAATGGGGCACCGTCGATTGCGTGGGCGTATGTGAGGGGGGCGGTTGCGGGGCTGTTCGGGCGGGTCGAGCCGCGCTACGATTGAGGCTCGAGGGCACGGGGCCGCGGTGCAAGAGGTTGGCAGGTGCGGGGGACTTTCCAAGGCAGGAGTTGGGGCGGAGGGTTGGTACCTTCGGGAGGAGAAGGTAGGCACCAGTCGGGGGCATTGGTGCGCAGGAAGGGGTTGGGGGAACGGGCGGGCGCATTTTTCTTCCCTTGGCCGGGGGATTGCGGTATAATGGGAGCGTTGTCGTTCTAAAGGAAGAGGAATCGGTCGATGAGCGTGCCAGTCATGTGGCTCTGCGCGGCGGCGTTGCTGCTGGCGGCGGAGGTGTTGACGCCGGGGGGCGTGATTATGATTTTCTTTGCGTTCGGGGCGGTGGCGACGGCCG